>CAIMMI010000001.1 GCA_903842505.1 uncultured Verrucomicrobiota bacterium
ACGCGAAACCATCAACGGTCTCGATGCCCTCTGCCATGGCGCGTCGGATGGCATGAAACTCTCGATCAACGTGGTCGCGATGCTCATCGCTTTCACCGCCGTCATCGCCGCCACCAACTGGACGCTGTCCTCGATCCTGTCCGTCGCCGGGGTCCAGTCCAGCGCCCCGCTCCAAACCGTCCTCGGTTGGGTCAATGCCCCATTCGCCTGGCTCCTGGGTATTCCCTGGAAGGATTGTCAGATCGTTGGCTCCATCCTCGGGGAACGCATCATCCTGAACGAATTCGTCGGGTACCTCCACCTCGCCGAGGTCGGCGACAAGATCGATCCCCGCTCCCGCACGCTCGCCACCTATGCCCTCTGCGGGTTCGCCAACATCGCCTCCATCGCCATCCAGATCGGTGGCATCGGCGGTCTCGCCCCCGTCCGCCGCGGTGACCTCGCCCGACTCGGCCTCCGCTCGATGTTCGGTGGCCTGCTCGCCTGCTACATCACCGCCTGCGTGGCCAGCCTCATGACCTGACGCCAGCGCCCGCCCCACTTCAGGCCGTCGGTTCCGGCCGCAACATCTTCATCGCCGCCGCGTCGGCAAACCGGAGTCCCTGCCGATTCAACCGGAACCAGTCCTCCCCGCGTTCTCCCCACCCGCAACCGTCGAGGGCCTTCAGGTCATCCGCCCACTCCTGCCGGAGGTCGAATCCGGTCCGCTCCTGGAACTCCGCATAGCGCCAACCGGCGTTCATCCGGAGCCCGAACGCCGCCAACTCCCCGGCCCGCGCCAGCGGCCCCAGGGCTTCGGCGAATTCCTTGGAACGACGTCCCCGTTCCAACTGTTCGCAGTACATCACCGTGTTGGCCCAGTTCCGCGAGCGCACGCCATCGACGTACTCGCTCGCGCTCGGCCCGCACCCGTAGAAGTCGTGCCCCATCCAGTAGGCGACGTTGTGCCGGCAAGCGAACGCCGGAACATCAGCCATGCCCGGCCCTCCGCCGACCATAGTCCCCGCACTCGCCGCTCCGCCACCCACCCGCACGTCCCGCGCGAAGTTGGCGACTTCATACTGCCGGAAACCCGCCGCCGCCGAACGATCGATCAACTCGTCGTACTGCGCGCAGGCCAGTTCTTCGTCGACGTCGATTTCACCCGCCTTCAACTGCTCGAACAACGGCGTGTCCTCTTCGTAGATGACTTCGTAGCAGCTCAGGTGTTCCGTCCCGAAGGCCAGGGCCTCGTCGAGCGTCCGCTTCCAGACCTCCAGGGTCTGCCCCGGAATCGCAAACATCAGGTCCACGTTGACGCTGTCGAACCCCGCCTTCCTCAACGTGTCGTAGCTCCGGAACACCATGTCCCGCGAGTGCACCCGCCCCAACCGCTCCAACAAGGCCGGATCCAGGGACTGCACCCCCATCGAGATCCGGTTCACTCCGGCCGAACGCAACAGCCGCGCCTTGTCCTCGGACACCGTCGCCGGATTGCACTCCACCGAGAATTCCGCAGCCCCGAGCAACCCGAATTGCCGCATGGCCTCCAGAACCGTCTCCCACTGCTTCAACGTCAGCAACGAAGGCGTGCCACCCCCAAAGAAGATCGTCTTCGGCCGACAACGCGGGGCCACCAACTCCAACTCCTTCACCAGCGCAGCCACATACCGGTTCACCTGATCACCCGACGGCGGCGCCGAGTAGAACGCACAGTACTCGCACTTGTGCGCGCAGAACGGCACATGGACGTACAGATGCTCGATCAGGGAGGTGCCCACCGATGGGCCGGACAGGTTCACAGGGGAAGTCATGGAAATTCAGTCGAGACCGAGGTGCGCCCAAAGGTCGGACGCGTTCATCCGCAAATTGATGTAGAAGGGCCCGAACTCACCAAACCGCGCGCTCACCTCGTCGAAGCGCATCTCGTACACAATGCTCTTCACGTCATCGAGCCGCTCGGCCAGCAACGTCACGCCCCACTCCCAGTCATCGAGCCCGGCCGACCCGGTGATCAACTGCGAGATCCGACCCGCATACTTCCGGCCCGTCCGGGCGTGTCCGCCCATCAGTTTCTTCCGGGCGTCGAAGTCGAGGCTGTACCAGTTGTCCGCACCGTCCCGCTTCTTGTTCATCGGGTAGAAGCACAGGATCGGCCAGTCGAGCAGCTCGGGGTACAACCGGTAATGCTGGTACTCCGCGTTCTTCTGCTTCGCCGTGGTGAAGGCCGCATCGAACTCGGGCGATCCCGGTTCCAGCTTCCGTTCGCCGTGCTGCAGCATCCGCTTCAGATCGTCGTCCGTCGTCACGTACTCCGGCAGTTCCGTCACGCTGAGGTAGCTGTAAACCCGCTCCAGGCTCCCCGGAGGAAACGCCCGCTCAACCGCCCGTTGCAGCGCGCTGACCTCGTGCAACCCAGCGGCAAACAACACGACCGCGATGTCCGCTTTCCCACCCACATTGGCGAACAGCATCACCCGCGGATGCGCCGGTCCCGGATTCGCGTCACACAGGGCCTGCAACCGCTCGAGGGCCTGCCGCGACTCGCCCTGAGGCACCGTGGACCACCGCAGACGGTTGATTCGGAAGAACAGGTGCACCACATGAATGCCCTGCGACAGTGGAACAACAGGTAATCCCATGGCTCGATCCTGAACGAATTCCCGCCCGGATCAATCCACCGCAAGCACGTGCTCCAACAAATGGGGCAACTGGTCCAGGATCCCCGCTTCCGCCGCCACCAGACGGGCCCCGGCCTTCACCGCGGCATCCACCAACTTCTGGTTCTTCGGATCCCCGAAACCCAGCACCGGCACATGGCTCGTCTCCGGCGACCGACTCAACTCGGCTATCACCGGACACAGATCCCCGGACCGCAATCCCAGTTCCACCACCAGAAGCACCGGCTTCTGCTCCCGCACCTGCGTCACCAGATCCGTCGCCAGCTTCACCTCGGAAACCCGCCAGCCCAGATCCGCCAACTTGTGCCCCACCCGGCTCCCCGGGAGCAGCTTCTCATAGAAAACAATCGCCAGTGGTTTCGTCACGTCCTGACAGCGTTGCCCACACCCTGCCCCGATGCAAGTACCAGGACGGATCCGCCGAAGGGTGGGGCGAGACTCCGTCGAGCCGTGGCGGAGTTTGAAGTTTTCAGTTTCAAGTTTGAAGCCGGAGCCGGCCTTGAAACTTGAATCTTGAAACTCGGAACTCCCCATCGGCCCTACTTCGGCGGAGCAGCCTTGACCTCGATGTGCAGGTCGCGCAACTGCCGCGCCGCTGCAGGCCCTGGCGAATCGGTCATGAGGCAAGTGCCCTTGGCCGTCTTCGGGAACGCGATCACATCGCGGATGCTCGTCGTGCCGCACAGGATCGCGCACAGGCGATCAAACCCGAGCGCCAGTCCCCCGTGCGGCGGAGCGCCGTACCGGAAGGCCTCCAGCATGTAGCCGAACCGGAGCTTCGTCTCCTCGGGCGAGATCGCGAGGATGTCCTCGAAGATCGTCTTCTGAACGTCGGGTTGGTGGATCCGGATCGAACCACCACCCAGTTCGACGCCGTTGACGACGATGTCGTAGTGCTGGCCGCGGACGCGCTTGGGATCTTCCTTCAGCAGCGGGATATCCTCCGCCACCGGCGCCGTGAACGGATGATGGCTGGAGTACCAGCGGTTCATCTCCTTGTCGTAGCTGAGCAGCGGGAAGTCGACGACCCACAGGAAGTCGAAGCGCTTCGGATCGATCACCAGCTTGCCCTGGCCCTTGAGGACCTCGGCGCAATAGAGCCGGATCTTGCCGAGGATCTCGCACGCCGTGAGCCACTGGTCCGCCGCGAACAGGATCAGGTCGCCCTCCTGGATCGCCAGCTTGGCCGTGAGCGCTTCCTTCTCGGCCGGCGTGAAGAACTTCACGATCGGCGACTTCCACTCGCCGTTCTCGACCTTGATGAACGCGAGTCCCTTCGCACCGAAGCTCTTCGCATACTCCGTCATGGTCTCGAGCTGACCCTGCGTCGCGCCGGCTAGGCCCTTCGCATTGATCGCCTTGACCACGCCACCGCCGCCCACCGCACCGCTGAACACCTTGAAGGACGAAGCGCGGAACTCCTCGGTGAAGTCCACCAACTCCATCCCGAACCGGGTGTCCGGCTTGTCGATGCCCCACCGGTTCAACGCCTCGTAGAAGCTGATCCGCTTGAACTTCGCTGGAATCTCCATGTCCAGCGCCGTCTTCCAGACCTTCCCCAGCAAACCCTCGATCAACTCGTAGATGTCCTCGCGATCGATGAACGACATCTCGATGTCCACCTGCGTGAACTCCGGCTGGCGATCCGCCCGCAGGTCTTCATCCCGGTAGCAGCGGGCCAACTGGAAGTACCGTTCCACGCCCGCCACCATGAGGATCTGCTTGAACTGCTGCGGCGACTGCGGCAACGCGTAAAACGTCCCCGGCTCGCGACGGTTCGGCACCAGGAATTCCCGGGCACCCTCCGGCGTGGACTTGAACAGCGTCGGCGTCTCGACTTCGAGGAACCCGCGGTCGTCCATGAAGCTGCGGATCGCGATCGCCACCTTGGACCGGGTCTTCAGGTTGCGCGCCATCTCCGGGCGACGCAGGTCGAGGTAACGGTACTGCAACCGCAGTTCCTCGTTCACCTTGTTGGCAATCTCGGGATCGTCGATCGAGAACGGCAGCACCGCCGCATCGTTCAACACCTCGAACTTGTCGACGATGACCTCGACCTCACCCGTCAGGATCCGCGCGTTGGTCGTGCCTTCCGGGCGCACCCGGACACGACCCGTCACCCGCACCACCGACTCGCTGTGGATGCGGCTGGCGCGATCAAACACATCCGGCGGCAGCACCGTGGGATCGCACATCGTCTGCGTGCGGCCCTCGCGGTCGCGGAGGTCGATGAAAAGGAGACCACCCAGATCCCGGCGGGAATGCACCCAGCCATCAAGGATCACGGTCTGTCCCGCATGCGCGGGACGCAGTTCGTTGCAATGATGCGTACGCTTCATTATCTGGACCGGGCCTCCTGCCCCACGCACCCAGCGCACGTGGATTCAACAGGTTTCGGCCCGAAGGAGGGCGGATATTGGGCAGACCGGGGCCTTTGGCAAAGGGAAGATTCAACGCACCGGTCGAACCACCCTCGACGGACCCTCCGCCGGACGCTCGATCCGGAGCCGCTTCTTCGACTCCACATGGCTGTCCCCGTAGCTGATGTTGCACAGGGCCTGATGCCGCTCGAACGTGTATCCCACGTCCACCTCGGCCGCCGTCTTCGGAAACTCCCGCAACTCCCGCCATTGCTTCGAAATGTTCGCATCCGTCAACAACGGCACCGTCGTCTCCCCGTGCTTGGCAAACAGGTTCACCGCATAACTCGTGTTCGTCACCGCCGAGTCCTGGACCCGATTCAGCCAGAACTTCGTCGTCGGGCAGATCAGCACCTGCGCCGTCTTGAACTCGCTCGACATCGCCCGGAACACCCCGGGATGCAGGGCCAGCACGCCTTCGATCACCGGCACCTCATTGTTCTCCTCCCGCACGCCCCCTTCCGACCGGGACACCTGATGCGGGTAGCGATCGAAATGGTCCTGAGCATACCCGTGCATCACCAGCGATACCTGACGCAGGTTCCCCGCGCATCGGACCCGGCGGCCGTTGTGGATCGTCTTGGTCACCGCAGGAACCATCATCGACGCCAGGATCCCGATGATCGCACACACCACCAGAACCTCCGTCAGCGTATACCCCGCCCGACCTGCACCCGCCCCGCTCAGCTTCATGCCCCATCCTGAACACAACCCAACCCGGATTCCCAGCCCCCCCC
>CAIMMI010000002.1 GCA_903842505.1 uncultured Verrucomicrobiota bacterium
ACGACTCGGGTCGGCAGTATGACGCGGATGGCAACCTGAACGACTGGTGGACCGAGGCGGACGCGAAGGAGTTCCAGGTACGTTCGCAGAAGCTGGTGGACCAGTACGGGGCTTACGAACCGTTGCCGGGGAAGAAGGTGAACGGGCGGCTGACGTTGGGTGAGAATATCGCGGACCTCGGAGGGACGAGCATCGCGTATGAGGCGTTGCAGCGGGCGTTGGCGCGGGATCCGTCGAAGCGCAAGAACGTGGATGGGTTCACGCCGGAGCAGCGGTTCTTCCTGAGTCTGTCGCAGCTGTGGCGGACGAACTTCCGGGAAGCGGAATTGATGCGGCGCCTGACGGTGGATCCGCACAGCCCTGGAATGTACCGGGCGGTTGGGCCGCACGTGAACCTGAAGGAGTTCTACGACGCGTTTGGGATCCGGGAAGGCACGCCCATGTACCGACCGATGGAGCAGCGGGCGAAGATCTGGTAGGGCGCATCCCGACACGGCCCCCGATTGAGAACAGGACCGGGGCGGCCGCTCGTTCCGAAGCGGCGGCTAGGGTTGAAGGCCGGGTGCCCCCACCCGGCGGGGTTGACGATGCGCCGCGTGGGGGCACGCGGCCTGCAGTTCGCCCGACCCGCTTCGGGGGCAATGTCCTGAAGCGCCCGGATTCGGTGCTCCCTTGGTTCGGGGCTTGAATATCGGGCTCGTTTCCGTCGTTTGTAGGCGCATGCCACGAATGCCACGCCTTGAGCGCGCCACCGGACTCCTGATTGCCGTCGTCGGACTGGGGAGTGTCCCGATTCATGCTGAGACCTCCTGGATCTGGGCGGAAGGCCCGGGGAGCGGAACCCAGGCGAACCTGCGCCGGACCTTTGAGGTGCCTGCGAACCTGAAGGAGGGAGTCATCTACCTGACGTGCGACAACGGCGCGAAGGCGTTCCTCGATGGTCAGGCGGTGCTGACGAATGCGGACTGGAATGCGCCGACCAAGCTCAACCTCACCAAGAAGCTGACCCCGGGGAAGCATGAGCTGCTCGTTGAATGCACGAACGAGGGAGCTCAGTCGGGGTTGGTGGCCCGATTGCGCATGAAGACCGCCGACGGCAAGGAGACGGTGGTCGAGACGGACGGTTCGTGGGAGGCGTCGGTTCCGGGCCGGGCCGGATGGAAGCCGGCGAAGGTGCTGGCGAAGTACGGGGACGAGCCGTGGGGCGATGCGCTGGCGGGAGCGGGGGCTCCGATGGGGCCGCCTCGGGTGACCGCCGTGGAGGAGATTCAGGTCCGGCCTGGTTTCAAGGTGGAGTTGATCCACGCCGTGCCGAAGGGCAACGAGGGATCCTGGGTCAGCATGACGGTGGATCCGAAGGGGCGGTTGGTTGCCTGCGACCAAGGCGGTGGCTTGTTCCGTTTGACGCTGCCGACGGCAGGGGCGCCGGCCACGGTCGAGAAACTGACGAACTCGGTCGGGGGCGCGCACGGGTTGCTGTACGCGTTCAACAGCCTGTACGTGATGGTGAACGAGCAGGGCGGACGACAGGGCCTGTGGCGGTTGCGCGATACCAATGGGGACGACCAGTACGACGAGGAGAAACTCCTCCGGCGCATCGACGGCGGTGGGGAGCACGGGCCGCACGGCATCGTGCTTTCGCCCGACGGCAAGTCCCTCTACATGGCCATCGGCAACCACACCCAGCTCCCGGAGCACCTGGAGCTTTCGCGCGCGGCCCGGGCCTGGAACGAGGATCAGGTGGTGACGCGGTTGTGGGATGCCAACGGGCATGCCCGCGGGATCATGGCCCCGGGTGGTTACATCTGCCGAACGGACCCGGACGGGAAGACGTTCGAGCTGGTGAGCTACGGATACCGCAACCAGTACGACATCGCCTTCAATTCGCTGGGCGACCTGTTCACGTACGATTCCGACATGGAGTGGGATGCCGGCGCGCCCTGGTACCGTCCGACGCGGATCTGCATGGCTCCGAGCGGGAGCGATCTCGGGTGGCGTTCGGGCGCCGGCAAGTGGCCGACCTACTATCCCGACAGCCTTCCGCCGATGGTCGACATCGGACCGGGCAGTCCGACGGGCGTGGTTTCCGGTGAAGGGGCGAAGTTCCCCGCGCGTTACCAGCACGCGATCTTCGCCAACGATTGGACCTACGGGACGATGTACGCGATCCACCTCACGCCGGAGGGATCGTCCTACAAGGCGGAGAAGGAAGAGTTCGTGAGCGGTCGGCCGTTGCCGCTGACCGACATGCTGATCCATCCGAAGGACGGGGCGATGTACTTCGCGATCGGTGGGCGCGGGACGCAGTCGGCGGTCTATCGGGTGACCTATACGGGCTCGGAGAGCACGGCGGCGGTGAAATCCTTGAAGGAGAACTCCGCGCACAAGCTCCGTCGGGAACTGGAGACCTTGCACAATGACGGCACTGGGCAGGAGGCCATCGCGAAGGCGTGGCCGCACCTGTCGAGCGAAGATCGATGGATCCGCTACGCGGCGCGGGTGGCGATCGAGCGGCAGCCGGTGTCGGCCTGGGCCGACCGGGTGTTTGGAGAGAAGCGCCCGTGGGCGGTGATCGAGGGTGCGGTGGCGGTGGCACGTATCGGCAAGCCCGAGCACCGGGACCGGTTGCTGGGTCTGTTGAACGGATTGAACTTTGCGAAGCTGGACGAAGCCGGACGCCTGGCGGCGATCCGCGCCTATCAGTTGGCCTTGATCCGACTCGGACAGCCGGAAGGCTCCGTTCGTGAGGCAGTCATCCAACGGTTGGACGCGCTGTATCCGTCGAAGAGCCGCGCGATGAACCGTGAGTTGGCGGGAGCGCTGGTGAACATCGGAGCGCCGGGCGTGGTGGCGAAGACGGTGCCGCTGATGCTCACCGCCAACGACGCTGACCTGAAGTACGCGAGCGACGCGTTGCTCGAGCGCAATCGGGGTTACGCCAGCGCGTTTTCGTCGGCTGCAAACAGCCGGCCGAACCAGGAGCAGATCGCGTTCGCGTACATCTTGCGCGAGGCCAAGGTCGGCTGGACGCCGGCGCTCCGGAAGTCGTTCTTCAGCTGGTTCCCGCGCACGGCACCGTGGCAGGGCGGCAACAGCTTCCGCGGCTTCCTCGAGAACATCCGCAAGGATGCGCTGGCCACGGTGACCGATCCCGCCGAGAAGGCCGCGATGGAAAAGCTCTCGACGGCCAAGCCGGCGGGTGTCGATTCGCAGTTCGCGGCGCCGAAGGGACCGGGCCGGTCGTACACGATTGACCAGGCGTTGGCACTGGCGGCCGGTGGTGTGAAGGGACGCAACTACGAGAATGGTCGGGCTATGTACCATTCAACCGGGTGCGCGACCTGCCATCGGTTCAATGGCTCGGGCGGAGGACTCGGGCCGGATCTGACGGGCGTGGCCTCGCGCTACACGTTGCGCGACCTGATGGAGAATATCATCGAACCTTCGAAGGTGATCTCCGACCAGTACGGCACGGAAGAGATCACGCTGACGGATGGTTCGACGCTGGTCGGTCGGGCGTATCCGGAGAATGGAAAGCTGGTCGTGCTCGCGGATCCGCGGAACCCGGATGAATCCACGGTCGTGGCGATGGACCAGGTGAAGGGGCGCAAGCCGTATCCCGTGTCGTTGATGCCGGCTGGCCTGATCAATTCCCTGAATGCGGACGAGGTGCTCAACCTCGTTGCCTACCTGCAATCGGGCGGCGACCCGAAGCACAAGGCGTTCGCGAAGTAAGGTTCCGGAGCGGGAGAACAGCCGACGTCGGGAGCCAGCCTCCTGACGTCGGCTGCTGCGCATGGAGGGGGTAGCAGCGGACGTCAGGAGGCTGGGGGCACGTCAGCGCGTCACCAGCATCGCGGTCAGGCCGAGCAGATGGTACGAGATCGAGATCGTGCCGAGGATGATGCCGACCCAGGCGTGGACGACACCCTTGATGAGCGGGTTCTGTTGTCGGGCCTGAAGCCCGAGGATTCCGAGGATCAGGGCTGGAACGGCGAGCAGGAATCCAACGAAGGGAAACAGGCCGAAGATCCCCAGATAATAGGCGGTGAGGGCCTTGGGGTTCTTGTATGGGATCAGGCCGCCAGTGCCATCTCCAGACGACGCAGCGCCGGGAGGAGGCAGCGGGGGCGGTGTTGGCACGGGTGAGGTTGCAGCGGGAATGCGGATGCCCGGAACCTCTCCGATCGGAATCCAGTTCGGGCATCCCTCGTACCAGGCGACGGCCGTGTCGGCCGGGATGGTGCCATCGGCCAAACGGGCGTTGAGGGCCTCCCGTTCGAAGACGCCCAGTTCCTGACCGTGGACGGCGACGTGGATCTGCATGGCGTGTGGTTCAGCGGGTTTCGACCGGAATCTTGAAGAAGCACTGCCAACCACCGTAGTCGGAGCCGAGCGAGATCCGTTGGCCCTTGATCCATTCGGTGTGGCCATCCTCGAAGGAAAAGTTCCCGCCTTCGGGAGCGCCGCGGGCGATGCGGTGGACGGAGGTGAGGACCTTCTTGCCGTCGAAGTCCGTGCTCCAGCTCAGGCGCGTGTCGTAGATGTTGGTGGTTTTGGAGCCGACGGCCTGGAGGCGGTCGATGAGGATCGGCGCAGCAGCGTAGGGTCCGTCGAGTTTCTTGCGGAAGAACCAGTCGGCGGTGCCTTGGGCACCCCCAGTGACGTCGGAGTCCCCTTGGCGGCGGCCGGGCAGATAGAAGTACCCGAGGAGTTGGGCCGAGGCATCGCTGGAGATCATTCCCTTCTCGGCAGCGCGGTGCCAGAGGTCGTCCGGACAGAAGAGCACGTCATTCTGGGCGCGGGTGTTCTTGGCTGTCGTGCGGCGGTTCTTGATGAGGTAGTTGTTCCAGAAATTGCTCATGGACGGCATCATCCAGGAGAAGCCCTGTCCGCCGCTGTTGTCGGGGAAGGCGTTGTTGTTGTCGCCGGCGTAGACGTTCACGGCGATGGCCCACTGCTTCCCGTTGGAAGTGCAGAGTGTCTTGAGGGCCTTCGACTTGGCCTTCGAGAGGGCAGGCAGGAGCATGCCGGCGAGGATCGCGATGATGGCGATCACCACGAGCAACTCGATCAGGGTGAACGCCGTAGGCTTTCGGAAGTTGGATGAGGAATTCATGGCGGGGGCATCGGCGATGCAGGCCTTTATACGCCGCCCGCTACCGGCCGCCATTACTTTGTAGCGGTCCGGACAACATTGGGGTGCATCCCGACACTGCCCCTCGGCAAAGGGGTGGGGCGAGACTCTGTCGAGCCGGTCCAGGATCGGCTCGTGAGGACACTCGCTCCACCCCTCGCTGGGGGCCGTGTCGGCATGCGCCCTCGACGGAGTCTCGCGCCGCTGGGGCCACCGGGGGGAGGGGGCTTGCCGATCCTGGGGAGGCGAGTTTTGGTTGGCGGATGCCAGAAACGAGGACGATGGCTTGGATGGGGATTCCGCGGTGCATCCGGACCCTGGTTCCACTGCTCGCTGTAGTCGGATTGGCGGGCTGTGCGGGTTCGAAGCCGCTTCGTGTGGAGCAAACCGGCGTCATGGAGGCGGCCTGCGGCGAATGCCTGTTCCACTTGCCCGGCAAGGGATGCGACTTGGCCGTCCGACATGGGGGGCGGGCCTATTACGTGGACGGTGTGGATATGGATTCATTGGGCGATGCGCACGCGAAGGACGGGATGTGTCAGGTGATCCGACATGCGCGGGTGACCGGAGAACTGCGGAACGGGAGGTTCGTGGTCTCCCGGTTCGAGATGATTCCGCTGGAGAAGAAGCCCTAGGAAACCCTCACCACGGACGTCCTACCGAGGAGCGAGTCATGAAACGCCGACACTCTATTGCAGCGGGTTTTGCCGTGCTGGCGTTGGTCGGGATCGTCTCGACCTTGGCGGCCGAGCGGGGCGCGCCACCGATTCCTCCGGCAGTATCTCTCTCGACAGGCCTGTTGCTGGAGCCGCCGCTGGACCTGAGCGGGTATTCGCGGGAGACGTTTGTCGCGCAGAGTTCATCGGTGGGAACCAATCGGATCGGGAAGAAGTGGACCCGACCGGTGCTGCCGCTGCCGCCGCATCCGAGGCCGGGGGTGAAGGGGCTGACGGAAGCGGAAGTGAAGGAGTACATGCTGGCCGTGCGGGATCGGTTCGAGCAGGGCGAGGCGGTGCCGGTTTCGGACGTGGGCCTGGTCAGCACGCAGGAGGACGTGATCCGGCAGCCGATGCTGAACCATATTGCGGCCTTTTCGAATGACGTGGTGCGCGTGTACCTGCTGGTGCAGAAGACCTCGACGGACAAGGGGTGGTCTTATTTTTCGATCGTCCAGGACGTGAGCGTGACGCCGGCGGTCGATTACTTTGCGGAGGCGAAGAAGTCGGGACCCAAGCTTGAGGCGAAGAGCTGCTACAAGTGTCATGCGTCCGGTCCGCTGGCGATCCATCCGGCGCGGGAGGACCTGATCCTCGATGCCGGCCTGGCGGCGGCGATCAACCAGCATATCGCGGAGCAACCGCGCTCCAGGATGCACTTCCCGAAAGAGGATCCGGCCGACGAGTACGGGGAGGCGATGGCGATGAAGTTCTGTGCGCGCTGCCACTCGGCGGAAGGGGATCGTGCGCCGCTGCACCGGACCCACTCGCACTCGATCCGGGTATTGGTGGACTTCGGCTACATGCCTCCGAACCGGCGGCTGAAACCGGAGGAAGTCGCGGAGTTGAAGGCGTGGCTGGAGAAGGGGAAGTAAAGGGCAGATCCGGGATTGCAAGCGGGTCGGGGTCTCCGGAAAGTTGTCCGTGTTCCCGCTTCGTCCGTGCGGACGCGTGTTCGCATCGTTCGGAGCAGAGATCCAATTCCGTCCGCAATACCGATCACACCATGTCACTGCGCCTTGGCGACCTTGCTCCTGATTTCACGGCTGACACGACCGAAGGAACCATCCAATTCCACGAATGGCTGGGTGGTGGTTGGGCTGTGCTGTTCTCGCATCCGGCCGACTACACGCCGGTGTGCACCACCGAGTTGGGTGCGGCTTCGAAGCTGAAGCCGGAGTTCGACAAGCGCGGCGTGAAGTGTGCGGCGATCTCGGTGGATCCGGTCGCGTCGCACCACGGTTGGGTGGCGGACATCAACGAGACGCAGTGCACGACGATGAACTTCCCGATCATCGCTGACCCGGACCGGAAGGTTGCGGCGTTGTACGACATGATCCACCCCAACGTGGACGACAAGGCGACGGTGCGGTCGGTGTTCATCATCGGGCCGGACAAGAAGATCAAACTGACGCTGACCTACCCGATGTCGTGCGGCCGGAATTTCGCGGAGATCCTGCGCTGCATTGATTCCCTGCAATTGAGCGCGAAGCACAAGGTCGCGACGCCGGCGGACTGGCAGGTCGGACAGGACTGCATCGTGACGCTGGCGGTGAAGGACGAGGAGATTCCGGCGCTGTTCCCGAAGGGAGCGAGGAAGGTGAAGCCCTACCTCCGTTACACGCCGCAGCCGTAAGGCCGGGAAAAGTGGAGCAGTGGTGGCTGGGGCCGGAATCGAACCGGCGACACTGCGATTTTCAATCGCATGCTCTACCAACTGAGCTACCCAGCCACAACTGAGGCGCAGATGGAACCGGGTAGACCGGGGGGTTGGCAAGACGGTTTTTCCAGAAAAGTTTGCGGGGGTGCATCCTCACAAGTCCCAGCGAGGGGTCGGCAGCGGGCTGCAGACTTGCCATGGAACAGGGCGATTCCTCAGGATGTTCCCCATCAGATGATGAAGCGCAACAGACTCGCGAGCCTGCTCCTGCTCGCACTCGGTTCGGGGGCGGTTTGGGTTCAGGCGGACACCGTCGTGACCACGATTCCGGATTGGGACGGTACCACCAGCCTCAGCCCTCTGGGCGAGCCGGACACGGGATACTTCGGGCAGACGTTGACGGTCCCGCGGGATGCCCGTCTGGTTTCCTATGAGTTCTGGGTGGACCAGTTGACCCTGGATCCGACGCAGTATCGGTCGCAGGTCTATCTCTGGGACACGGTCAACGATCATGCGACTGGACCGGCGCTGTACACGTCAGCGGCCCAGACCTTCGACTATACCGGAAGCGGGTACGCGGCCGTGACGTTCACGCTGCCGGGCGGCGGGGTGGATCTGACGCCCGGACAAGTGATCGTGCTCCTTTTTGATGCCATTGCGCCCGGGGACACGACGGCGAGCGTCACCAAGTTCGGGTTGGTGTCGCCGGGCACCTACGCGGGGGGAGCCGGGTACGCGCTGAATTCTTCCGGTGGGACGTACCTTCCTACGGTGGATGCCTGGGGGCCGGCGGGTGGCGACCTGGCATTTCAGGCGACGTTCTCGGGAGCCCCGGAACCGTCGACGTGGGCAGCGGGTGCGGTGGGCCTGGGGGTGATTGCCTGGCGATTGGCCCGTCGAAAGAGCTGAATTCGCGAGGGATGGCCGATCCCGGCCCGAAGGCCGGGATCTGGCGGGCAGGGGTCAGGCGCGCTTGGGGAGCTTGGGCCGGTTCTTGATGCCGGTGTGGATGACCCCGAGGACCTGCTTCCGTTCGGCGCCGGTGAGCGGGAGACGGGGAGCGCGGGTCCATTCCTTGCCAAGACCGGCCTCCTGAACGGCCAGCTTGATGTACTGGACGAACTTGGGGTGGGTGTCGAGGTGCAGGAGCGGGGTGAACCAGCGGTAGATTTCGCGGGCCTTGTCCCACTCGCCCTTCCGGGTGAGTTCCCAGAAGTACTGATTCTCACGGGGGAAGGCGATGCCGGAGCCGGCGACCCACCCGTCGATGCCGAGGATGGCGCACTCCATGGCGAGGTCGTCGACGCCGGTGAAGATGGCGTAGCGGTCACCGACGGTGTTGTGGAGGTCGGTGATGCGACGGGTGTTGCCGGAGCTTTCCTTGAGCGCGACGAAGTTCTTTGTGGAAGCGAGTTCAGCAAAGAGCTCGGGGGTGATGTCGTGCCCGTAGCTGAGCGGGTTGTTGTAGATCATGATCGGAAGTCCGGTGGACTTCGCGACGGTGCGGAAATGGAACAGGGATTCCCTCGGATCCGGCGATTTGTAGATCATCGGGGGCATCAGCATGAAGCCATCGGCTCCGAGCTTCTCGAGGTCGGAGGCGTAGCGGCAGGCTTCCTGGACGCTGGATTCGGCGACGCCACTGAGGACGGGGACGCGGCCATAGACGACCTTCACCATCTCGGCCATGACGAGGCGTTTCTCCTCGGCGGTGAGGGATTGGTTTTCGCCGAGCGACCCGAGGAAGATGAGGCCGGAAATCCCGGACTCAATGAGTGCGTTGGCGTGAGCAGCGGTGGCATCGAGATCGATCGAGCCATCCTTGTGCATCTGGGTGGTAATGGCGGGAAACACGCCTTGCCAGTAGGGCTTCATGTCGGGGAGAGGATTGCTGAACTGCGACGGGAAGTCTTGTAGCAGATGGACGGATTGGGTGGTGGTTGGGCGGGGGCGAGCCGCTTCAGAGTTTGAAGTTCTCCGTTTCAAGTTTGAAGCGGCATGAGACTTGGGACTCCCCAACGGCTCGTGAGGACACTCGCCCCACCGGACGAGAAGAGGCGGGGGTGGGGCGAGACTCCGTCGAGCCGTTGCTGAAGTCGCAATTTTTCAGGTTCAAGTTTCAAGCACTGGCCTTGAATCTTGAATCTTGGGACTCCTCAGTGGCTCGTGAGGACACTCGCTCCACCGGAGGTAGGCCGTTGGAGCCTGTCCCTACTTCCCGGGCAGTTCGTAACAGGCGGCTTCCCGGTCGTTGCGGACGAGAAGGAATCGGCCAGCGAGCGTGGGCTGATTCCAGGTCTTGGAGGAGAGGGCGGGGATGGATCCGAACTCGCGGAAGGCGTCGGAGGTGGCGGAGCAGAGGTGGACGGAGCCACGTTCGTTCTGGACGAGCAGGAGGCTGCCGACGACGAGGGATTGGCCGGAACCGAATCGACCCTCCTTCCAGGAACGCTTGCCGGTGTCGGCGTTGACACAGGCGAGGAGACCGTCGTCGAGCCCATAGAGGTAGCCGTCGAGAGCGGCGACGTTGTTGAATTGGGTCTTCATGGAAACGCCCTTCCACTGGACTTCGGAAACGAGGGACCCATCGGCGTTGGCGCGGATGCGGATCATCTGGCAGCCCATGCCGTATCCGGCGGAGACGAAGATGCGGTCGTCATCGAGCACGACGGGTTGGGAGGCCTTGGGCCATTTCGCGGAACCCCAGTCGTGTTCGAGGAGGACCTTCCCGGTGGAGGGGCTGACAGCGAGGAGGGAGCGGGCGTTGCTGGAGAGGATGACGCGGCGTCCGGCAAGGGTGGTGAGGATGGGGGAGGCGTAGCTGGCGGAATCGTTGCCGGCCTTCCAGGCGGGTTCGCCGGTGCGGCGGTCGTAGGCGATGAGGACCGGGCCGGGACCGCGTCCGCCGGTGACGATGACGAGGTTGTCGCTGAGGAGCGGAGAGGCGCTGCAGGCCCACTCGTTGGTGCCGAGGTTGTGTTCGGCGAGGACAGGGCGTTGCCAGAGCGGCTTGCCGGTGAGGGCGTCGAGGCAGTTGAGGAGGCCGGTGGCGCCGAAGGTGTAGATGCGTCCGTCCTGGACCGTGGGGGTGGCGCGGGGGCCGTCGCCGCCCTGCCATTCCGAGAAGCGGGTCGTATCGGTGTGCTCCCAGACCGGGATACCGGTGAGGAGGTCGTAGGAGGCAACGACTTCGGCGTCGCCGCGTTGTTCCTGGGTGATGGCGCGGTCCTTTACGACGGCGAAGGCGGACCAGCCGATGCCTACGGGGCGGCGCCAGAGTTCGCGGGGCGGCGTGGTGCTCCAGTTTGTGGAAAGACCGGGATCGGGATGGATGCCGGTGCGGGCGGGGCCCAGGAACTGGGGCGAATCGACGGCGAGGGCAAGCAGGTTCGCGGCTGCGGCGGTGGGAGAGGCCGGTGGCGGGGTGGCGGAAGCGGGGAGGACGTGTGGGGTGGAATCGGACCATCGCCAGGTGAATCGGGGCAGGCCGGTGCCGTTGACGGTGCCGTCGACACGCAGACCGAGTCGGGCAGCGGTGGCGAGGACGAGGAGCCCGAACAGGCCAACGAGGCGGGTATTGCGGTTGAAGCGGGGCGAGAGGAAGAACCAACCGACATTCAGGAGGACAACGAGGAGCGGCACGAGCGTGAGCAGCCAGCTCTGGAAGTTCCGTTCAAGTTCCGCCTGGCTGCGGATCCACGCGATACCCACAGCCCCGAGCACGAGGGTGACGATCGGGAACCAAGGGCGTCCTCGGCGGCGCGGAGTTGGGGTGGTGGACGGAGAGGGAGGATTCATGGCAGGGCGGTTCAGGGCTTCTGGGACTCCTTGGGGGTCGCGGCCCGTTCTTCGGGAGTGCGACCAACAACGGCAGGTCCGGCGTTTTTCCAAAGGAACTCGACGATGGGAGTGGGGTCGTCCAAGCCGTGGGGGTGATGTTTCACGCCGGGCTTGCGGATGAGGGTGATGTCGCCTCCGAGCTGGCGGTAGCGATCCGCGAGAAGTCCGGTGTTCTCGGTCCACGGAACGACCTCGTCGGCATCGCCGAACACATGGAGGAGTGGAATGCGGGCCTTGGCGAGCGGGGCGAGCCGGTCGACGGGGTTGCCGGGGTAGGCGAGGGCTTCGGCCTCGTCCTTGAAGGCGTAGCTGGAGAGGACGAGCTGCCAGTCCCGCTTGCTGCCGGGTCCTGTGCCGCGCCCGCCGGGCCAGCTCTTGAAGTCGCAGACGGGAGCGTCGCCGTAGATGCAGGCGACCTTGTCAGGGTGGCTGGTGGCCCAGTTGTAAACGTAGAGGCCGCCGCGGCTGAGTCCGACGAGGCCGGGGCGCTGGGCGAGATCGTGGCGTGTGGTGAGGTGGGTGTGCAGGGCCTCCCAATAGGTCATGGCCTTCGGGCTGCCGAGCATGTCGGGCACAGAGAGGTAGACGACATGGAATCCACGACGGAGGAGGGCGACGTCGGGGGCGGGTTTGTGGCCGAAGAACTCACCATGCCAGACCCACGGGCGACCGGGGGCCGGTTCGCGTGGGACCACGACGCTGGCCTTGTGACCGTCGACCTCGAACTCATGGCGGGCGAAGCCGAACCAGTCGGTGGGCGTGCCGGGCCAGGGATCGGCGGCCCGGGAAGGGGTGTTCATGCCCGCGAGCAGCGTGATGAAGGCGACCAGGAGGAGGAACGGCCGGAAGCAACGCATGGGCGGGAGGTACTCCCGCGGGGTGGTTGGAGTCAAAGGAAGTCTCGGAAAGGGGATGACGCTGGGTGGGAGATCCTTCTCACCTCGGCATGCCCTCGAGCACCGAAGCAGGCCCTGGAATCCGGAGAAACCCTTGCGCCCTCCGCGAAGCCCGAGCTTCCGGTTGGTCTTTCCGGTTTACATCACGCGCCACGCTGTAACCTTGCGGGGCATCACGATGTAGACGGTGGGAGGAGTTCGGAAAAGGTTCCGTAGGACACACCCCGCGGATGTCCGACCCCCTATGATCCACTGCACCCGTGCAAAAAACGAATCTCATCGCTCCTGCCATGGCCGAGAAAACCGTCGAGAAGCCCGCTGACAAGTCCGCTGAAAAGTCGGTCGAGAAGGTCGCTGAAAAGCCGGCCGAGAAGGCCACGAAGGCCGTCGAGGCCCGTGAACCGAAGGCCGCCGTCAGCCCGGAAGCGGCGAAGCTGGCCGTGCAGAAGTCCCGCGACCTGGAGGCAGCGATCAGTTCGATCACCAAGTCCTACGGCGACGGTGCGATCATGCGCCTGGGCGCCCAGGTGATCCGGCCGATCGAGGTGATCTCGACCGGTTCGCTGGCGGTGGATCTGGCGCTCGGCGTGGGCGGCGTGCCCCGGGGTCGGATCGTGGAGATCTACGGGCCGGAATCCTCCGGCAAGACGACGTTGATGCTGCACATCATCGCCAACGCGCAGAAGGCCGGCGGCAACGCGGCCTTCATCGACGCCGAACATGCCCTGGATCCCGCTTATGCACGGCGGTTGGGCGTGGATCTCGACAGCCTGTTGGTGTCGCAGCCGGACTCCGGCGAAGAGGCCCTGTCGATCTGTGAGACCCTGGCCCGGTCGAATGCCATCGACGTGATCGTGGTGGATTCCGTCGCGGCACTGGTGCCGAAGGCGGAACTCGAAGGCGAGATGGGCATGGCCACGATGGGCATGCAGGCGCGGTTGATGTCGCAGGCGCTGCGGAAGCTCACGGCCATCCTGAACAAGGGCAAGACGACCTGCATCTTCACGAACCAGATCCGCGAGAAGGTCGGCGTGATGTTCGGTAATCCCGAGACGACCCCTGGCGGCAAGGCCCTCAAGTTCTATGCGTCCGTCCGCATCGACATCCGCCGCAAGGACGCGATCAAGGACGCTGCCGGCACCGCCATCGGCAATCACGTGAAGGTCAAGATGGTGAAGAACAAGGTGGCACCGCCGTTCGCCGAAGCGGAGTTCGACATCCTGTTCAACCACGGCATCGACAAGGAGGGCTCGATCATCGACGCCGGTCTCGATGGAGGCGTGCTCGACAAGAAGGGGTCGTGGATCCAGTTCGCGGGTGAGCTGATTGGCCAAGGCAAGGAAGCCGCCCGGAAGGCCTTGGTCGACAAGCCGGACCTCGCGAAGAAGATCAAGGAAACCATCGTTGCCAAGCGCGCCGCTGAAGTCGCCGCCACCAACGCACCCGTGGTGCCCGGTGGCGCGGCCGCAGCAGCGGCTGCTGCCACGAAGGCCTGAGCCGTAACCCTGCGATTGAAGGCGGGGACAGGTTCACGCGGAGACGCGGAGACGCGGAGAAAGGACACTTGGATGGCAAGCTGGGCAGTCACCGTTGGGTGAATGGTTGGCGACCCCGGAGTATTCGTAACCGGCCTCCCTCTCCGCGCTCTCCGCGGCTCCGCGTGAGACTAGTACTGCATGGATACGGCTGAGGCCCTGAGGTGGGTCGGAATCGGGATCGGGATCGAGCCTCAGCCGCGTCCGACTACGAACAGCGAAGCGACGGCTCGACTTCCCTCGGCTTCGGCGTTGTCCTGCGGCATGGCGCTGGATCGACGTCGGTTTGTCACGGTCGCAGCCGGGCTGGCTGCGACGGGTGTGTGGAGTGTGGGGCAATCGCCGGGGCAGGCCTTACGCGCCGCCATCATTGGACACACGGGTCGCGGTGACTACGGGCACGGGCTCGACGGCGTATTCCGGGAGCGTGCCGGCGTAGACCTGGTGGGCGTCGCGGATCCGGATCCGACCGGTCGGTCAAAGGCCGCGAAGGCGGCCGGCGCTCCGCGATCTTATGCGGATTGGCGGGAGATGCTGGAGCGGGAGAGGCCGCAGTTGGTGTCGATTGCGATGCGGCATGCCGACCAGCACGCGGAGGTGGCGTTGGCCTGTCTTCGGGCGGGCGCGCACCTGTACATGGAGAAGCCGTTCGTGCGTTCGCCGGACGAAGCAGATGCCGTGTTGAAGGAAGCGGACGCCCGCGGCCTTCGCATCGCCGTTGCCCACACGATGCGGATGACGCCCGTGATGCAGAAGCTGCGTCGGGCGGTCTCGGATGGTCTGATCGGGGACTTGCGGGAGATGCGGGCGTTCGGAAAGCAGGACTCACGGGCGGGTGGCGAGGATCTGATGGTCCTGGGAACGCACCTTTTCGACCTGATGCGGATGTTCGCCGGGGATCCGCTTTGGGTCGGGGGCCGGGTCCTGCAGCAGGGGCGGCCCGTGACGGTGTCGGACAGGCGTCGCGTGAAGGACGACGTCGGCTGGGTGGCCGGAGATCAGGTCTTTGCCCAGTTTGGATTCCCGGGTGGAATGCACGCGACCTTCACGAGCGATGCCCGGCTCCGGGAAACGACCGGTCATTGGGGCATCGAGTTCCACGGCAGCAAGGGCGTGGTCCGGATGAACGCCGACATCGAGCCGCAGGTTTTCGTCCGGTCGACCACCGGATGGTCCAAGGGTGGGCGGGTGGATACTTGGAAGCCGTTCGACGAGGCGGCGGTGAAGTCGCCCCCGGAACACAATCGCGCACCCGTGGAGGATTGGCTCGAGGCTATCCGGCAAGGGCGCGAACCGGAGTGCAGCGGACGGAACGGCGCGTGGGCGGTGGAGATGGTCTCGGGGGTGTATGCGTCGGCTCTCAGCGGCGGACGCGTCGAGTTTCCACTGACGGGACGGAGGCATCCGCTGGGGTAGGGGGAGGAACCGATCGAAGTGCAGGGAACGGACCGCCTCCTTACGTCGGCGGCTACGGAGACAGGGCAGCCGACGTGTCCTGTTCTGTAGGCCGCGTGCCCCCACGCGGCGTTTTACGATCCAATCGTCGCCGGGTGAGGGCACCCGGCATACAGGCTGTTCCTCAATCCTTCCAGAACCACGATTCCCCCGAGACCTTGTATCTCACCTCCATCTCCGGGGTCTCGACGGCGGCGCCGCGATGGAAGGACTCGACGCCGGCGAGGGTCATGCCGGAGGTGAGGAGTGTGCGCTCGACGGGGTAGGGCTGGACGCGCTCGGTGACCATGCGCTCGATGTGGCGGATCTGCGGGCTGAAGAAGTCGGCTGTCGAGGAACCCCACGTCGGCATGGGCAGGTACATCTGGCAGGAGAGGATCTTCCCGGACGTGGTGAGTCCTGCGTAGTTGAAGTCGCGGATGTTCAGCATGAAGAGCGTGGTGCGGAAGCCATCGCGGTGTTCGATGAAGTAGGCCCAGCCCTCGGGGAAGGTCTTCCGCGCCCAGTCGAAGGTGACGGCATCCGTGGGATAACCGTCCTTCACCGGAAGGTTGTGGCTGCGGGTGAGGGCGGCGATCAGCAGTCGTTGGGTGTCGCCCAATTTCGCCGCGTGTTCCCACATCTTCTCGCCCTTCAGCGCGAGCACGCGACGGATCCCGACCTCGCCGCCCTTGCGGCGTTCGGACATGCACTGGGCGGTCTCGAGGCCGTGGATGTCGTAACTGTCCATGCCGCCATAGGCGACGCACACGCTCTCCCGGAGCGGGGTGTTGTGCGGAAGGTCGATGGCCGGGAAGCGTCGGGTTACCGGCAGCGAGGAACCCGCCTGGAACGGGAACTTCAACCGACGGGAATCCTCGACCATCTCGACGCACTCGCGCCAGTCGGTGGACAGGTGCTTGTCGTTGAAGACGGGAACACTGCGGCCGCTCGACTCGAACACCTTCACCACCTCCTTGAAGAACTTGTAGCGCGGGTAAAGCGTCTGGCCCTTCTCGTTGCGCGGGTACTTGCCGTGTTCCCCGATGATGACCACGCCATCGACGGCGAGCTTCCCGGTGCTGAGGGTCAGGGCATCGGCAATGCTCGTGTGGAGTGGCACGCCATGCCGGGCCGCGGTGCTCCGGGCGAGGTCGCCCTCGGGGAACTGGTCAATGTAGAGCGAGACGAGGTCGACATCCGGCTTCCTCCACGCGCCCTGCCAGCCGTAGCCGACGAGGAACCGATCGATGAAATGCTGGGCGTGCGAATGGGTGCGCACCTCGGTTCCGATCAGGGCGATCTTCTTGCGTCGGGGAGGCGCGGACGCGGCCTGGAGCGGCGTCAGGGCCAGGGCTGCGGCACCGGTGGCACCCGCTGCCAGGAAACGGCGCCGGGAAAAGGAGGAGGACGTCATGGCGTGAACGAGGAGATTCGTCGCACGATGAACGATCCGGCGCTCCGATCGAAGTCCCCATTTGGGCGATCCCGGGGTGGGATCCGCATTGAGTGGTTCTGACAGGATGCTTCCGAGGGATGAGCAACGCGGAATTGTGGGGTGGGCTATCACCTGACAGGATGAACAGGATTTACAGGATGCCGTCGAGCAGGCAGTGCCCACGCCAGTATCCTGTCCATCCTGTAATCCTGTCCAGATTCAGGGGCCCCTCATCCTGTGCTCAGCAGGGGGGCAAGGCTGTCTTGCGGGCACTCGTCCGCTGAGTCCGCTCGAGGCTGCGACGAGACACCGGCGTCAACGCGGGTTCGGGTCCGGGGCCCGCGTTTGACGGTACGATTTGCGCCGGCGAAGGTGAGCTCCGTGAAGGTCCGGGAAATCATCCGCATGATTGAGGCAGGGGGCTGGTATCTGGAACGTACGCGAGGAAGCCACCGGCAATACAAACATGCCACCCGGCAGGGCTTGGTCACGGTTCCAGGTAAGCCAGGAGACGATCTTGCGCCCGGAACGCAAAACAGCATTCTCAAACAATCGGGACTGAAATGAGCAGATATCTGATCATTATTGAGGGGACCGCCACCGGCTTCTCGGCTTATTCGCCGGATCTGCCGGGTTGCGTGGCTACTGGCCGCACGCGCGAGGAAGTGGAGGCTGAGATGCATGATGCGATCGAGTTCCACATCGAGGGTTTGCGGTTGTCGGATTCCCCGGTTCCGGAGCCACGATCCTGGGCCGCCTACTGCGAAGTCGCGGCGTGATCCGGAGGTTGGTAGGGTCAACGATCCCTGATCCAGCGATGGCATGAGTTGCGTGGATGCCGAACCGGAGGCTCCAGAGACCGCCGGGATCACATTCAGGTTCCCTTCCAACGGTCGGTGCCCGGCGTCCCTGAGATGATGCTTCGTCCATATGCGTGCGTGTCCACAATGCGGTGCAGAGCTTCTGATCGAGCATCCAAAGGGGCCGACGATGTGGGTGGAGAGGTGCACGGCTTGTACCTATGAGGGTGGAGGCACCGTGAGTCTCCGCATTGGGCTACCTGACGATCCTGATGCCGAGTGCGCCGTCACCGGATATTTCCAGCTTTCCGATCTGGCCCAGTTCACCGCACTCCGAACGCTCTTACCAGAATTGCAGAGCCAGCCGAGCCCACAGATCATCCAGCGATTGCGCGCCAACAGTCTTCGCTGGCATATTGGCAGCTTGCAGAAGTGGAAGGCCCGGCGGTATCAAAGCGAAGCTGTACACCACGGACTTGAGTTTATCATCGTGGGCTAGGCAGATGCTTGGCCTGAACGTGGGCGGGCCGTGCGCAGGGGCGGTTTTCACCTTCGGTCACTCGACGTTCATATGAAGCTGGGGATCACCAAGGATGACCTGCCGGACATCGCGAGGAGCTTTTGCACCCTGATTTCTGGTGCCGGCGTCGGCATGATCCTCGCCGTTGCCTTCATTCCAAAAGACGATCGGAAGATTTTCCAATTCCAGTACTTCGTTGTGGCACAGTTCTTGGGCGTAGGTGGCTCCGTCTTGAGGTGTCTGATTGGCTGGATCGGCTCCGGGAGGGCGAAGAAGGATTTGGGCCATGAAAAGCCCGTTGCCTGACACCGCAGAGGAATCCAGCGGGTGTGGATCATGAGGGAGTGGGCATCCCTGATTGGCTTCTGACAGGATGAACAGGATTTACAGGATGCCTTCGAGGGAGCAGAGCCCAAGCCTGCATCCTGTCCATCCATGGGCTGGTCCGAGCGACGCTGACGTCTCCAATGAAAGCCCAAGTTGAACCCTACGCAGGCTATCGGCAGTTCTATGTCTCCAGTGACCCGGATCGGGGCGAAGAGGGTGAGGACACGTTCTGGACCGAAGCTGCCTTCGGGGATCGTCTGGCGGTTGGCTCATGCACCATTGCGGTCCGTACCGACACCTATGGTCAGGTGCCTGTGGATCTTGAGGTGCTTGATGGACCTTCCTCTCTGTCTTTCGATGGTTGGGATCATGTTGTGGATGCGGGTATCGACGTGTCGTCGGGCCGTTTGGTGGTTGCAGGCTGCCCAGATCCAGGACCACTCCTGACGCTTGAGGTCGAGCCAGGATCTTACGTTGTTCGTGTGTTTTCCCGTGGCCTGACACCCGATGCTGACGACGGCGGCGAGTACAACGGCGACGAGTATTTGCTCCAGTTCTGGCCTGGCACTGTGAAGGAGCGCACCGTCCTGAAGAGGTTCGCATGAAAGTGGCCAGCCAGTGCCGTAGCCAACCGCTGCCCCGCGGGAACGCTGGGCGCTGCGGGCGACCTGGCAACGACTCAGGCGGCAGACTGGGCGTTTCCGGCAGGAGTCGCTGAGCCTGGTTGTTTCATCCCCTTACCCGCGTCATGACCACATCGAGCCCGTATCTCCGCCCTCTCGTACTCGGCGCCCTCTGGTTCGCCGTAGTCGCAGTGAAGATGGTGTCCCGGCATCCGGGCCATTGGTCGACGTACCCGCCCAGGAACTTCGTGGTTCTAGTGATCGCATGGATCATTACGGCCTTGGTGGTTGGTGCGGTGGCCGCCCGATGGGAACGGTTGCGTTCCTTGTGGATTGTCGCGTTGGGGACTGTGGCCGGTTCGCTGGCTGTGCTGGGATGCTTGCTCCTTGTGGTTGCGCAGGTCCGACGCCCTGCGCCGCGAACTTTCGAGAGTACCGATGCCATGATGGAGAATCTGGCGAGCATGGCAGCGCACTGGGTGAAGAAGGACAGGGGTATTGATCTGGACTACTCGGTTGATTCGATCCGGGTCATTGAGGAGGAGTTGGCGCGGGTCTCCAAGGAAATCGATCATGCCAACCCGCAGCGAGGTACGTTGGGGCTGGCGTCGGGTTATGGCGCCTACATCGGAGAGGTCTTTCGCAGGCGCAGCGGGGGTTCCTGGGCGGCGGATCATCCGATTGGCGGCCAGCAGTCCTTCCCCCTGACTACCAAGAGCAACGGCACGATCTTTCCTGTTGGATGGTGTTGGAAGCGACTCACGGTCGGCGAAGAGGACAACGTTTATCACAAGGCGATGTTGTTCTGGCAGCCGGGGAACCTCCTTACCAACGCCGCGCCGGATGGCTCGCTGACCATTCAAATTCAGACGGGGGCTGAGCCAGTTGGCGGAGCGAACGGGAGCCAGCCGGTGCGCCCAGAGGGAAAGGGAACCTCGACGGTGGGCGATCCCCGTCGCTGAGCATGACCTTCGCCTCCCAGGAAGCACGGTTGCGATGAACTACGCTGAACTCCGAGGCCACCCGGCCGACTTTGAGGTCCGCTATCGCTTCCTTGTGGCCGAGGAGGGGGGACGCGTTACCGGCCCGCCGCGCCAACCCTACCGGTGCGATTGGGCTTATGATGGCGACGACATCGCCCAGGCTGGCGTCTTCATGATCCATCCCGAGTTCCTGTCGCCCGACGGCTCAGTGCTTCCACAGGGTTCGCCCGCTGGATCCACCGGCCTCGCGACGATGTGGATTCTTGATCCGGAAATGCGGGGCGGGATTCACAGGCATCGGATTCGATCGGGTGTGCGAGGGTTCTTGATGGAGGGGAGCCGTAGGGTCGCCGAGGCAGAGGTGACGCGTGTCATCGGACTGCACATGAACCCAACAGCGACCAGGGAGCGAGGAGTCTAGCACCTCAGAGGAATGCAGCGGGTCGGGAGATGCTGCGGCCTGGTTTCTGACAGGATGAACAGGATTTGCGCTGAAAACGGCGGTTGGATCCGCAGATGGCGCAGATGGGCAGGGACATGAACCGCGAATGGACGCGGAGCTGAACACCTTGCGAGAGGACCTGTCCATGGGAGCGGTGGCTGGATTCCGTCACTGATACTGACCTTCACGGTGGGAGGATCGAGATGAGCTGCAACCGACCAGCTTCGACTATCAGGCGCGTCTTGATCGCGGGCCTCAGGTTTTACGCCGCCGTCTGCACACTGCTCGTTACGGCGTCCCTTTTGATCCTGCTCTGGGCGGTTGTCTGGACTCCCGGATCCGGCGAGGCCCAGCACCCGTTGTCGGGTTCTGAGAGGGTCGGGGTTGAGGACCCGACCGGCCAGGATCTGAGGGGGATTCGGTTGACCTACGAGTTGCCGTCGGCACGCCCCTACGAGC
>CAIMMI010000003.1 GCA_903842505.1 uncultured Verrucomicrobiota bacterium
GTGCACCGCAGACGGAATTGCTGAGAACCATTGCTCGGAGACGACACCACCAAGGGCCACCGGAAAGCGCCCGTAATCAGAATTGGACATGAATCAATCAGCGATGAATGCGCGGCTGGTGTCACCCAAACCAGCCGTGGGTAGATGCTCACCCCATTCCCAAGCCCGTACAACAACCGAACTCAAAAAAATCAATCCAACTCCCACGGCCGCAACGAAGAATGCAACCTGCCTCAGCCCGGAACAGCTTCGCTCGAGGTCCCCTTCGGCTCGCCCGGGGTTCGCTCGATTCGATGGACTGCGGAGCCGGGGACTGACAGCGGCCTGGAATTCAGACGATGGTACCCTCCATGCGATACGCCCTCTCCGCCTGCCTCTCGGGAGTCCTTGTCCTGACCGGATGCCAAAGTACGAAGGCTCCAACCCAGGATGCGCCGCTCACGTCGGCGACCGTTCTGGCGTCCGCACAAGCCGAGGACTGGCGCCGACCCGATCCCGAGAACCTCCTGTGCCTCGATTTTGCGAAGGGTCGCGTGGTCATTGAGCTCCTTCCCGTTCTCGCGCCGCGCCACGTGGCCAACGTCAAGGCGTTGGTCCGTGAAGGCTACTTCGACGGACTGGCGATCGTCCGCGTCCAGGACAACTACGTCGTGCAGTGGGGCGATCCCAACGCCGAGGACAAAGCGAAGGCGAAGCCGATCCGCACCGCGCAGCATCACCTCCCTGCGGAACTCGAATTCCGGTTCCCGGCATCCACCGTCTTCCATCCTCTTCCTGACGGAGACCTCTACGCTCCCCAGGCAGGCTTTCTCGATGGGATGCCGGTCGCCCGCGACCCGAAAACCGGCCTCTGCTGGCCCATCCACAGCTACGGCATGGTCGGCGCCGGGCGCGACAACGCCCTCGACAGCGGCGGCGGCGCGGAGATGTACGTCGTGTCCGGTCAGGCACCGAGACACCTCGACCGCAACGTCACCCTCTTTGGTCGTGTGATCCAGGGCATGGAACGTCTCACGTCCCTTCCCCGCGGACCTGGCCCCATGGGATTCTTCGAAAAAGCCGAAGATCGGATTCCCATCCACTTGATCCGCGTCGCTGCGGACCTGCCCGAGTCCGAGCGTCCCCGCGTTGAAATCCTGCGCACGGACACGGTGACATTCCGGCGTTGGGTCGAGGCCCGACGCCATCGTCGTGAGGAATGGTTCCATCACGCGGCGGGGCGGATCGACGTCAGCAACCTCCCGATCCCGAGTCGTTGATCCAAGGCGCCAGCGCATCTGGACACGGCCCTCGAGACCAGTGGGGCGAGACTCCGTCGAGCCGTTCCAGAGCTTGAAGTTTTCAGTTTCAAGTTTGAAGCACTCTGCAACGGCTCGTGAGGACACTCGCCCCACCTCTTGTTGAGGCTTTGTCACGCTGCGCCCCAGTGAAGCCACCCCGAACTGCAAGCTGGGCGCCGAAGGACGCATTCTTCATCCTGCCCCCCGACATGCCTGAGAGGTCGACCATCGTCATCCATCCCGCGGCCGTGGTGCATCCGGACGCTCGGATTGCGCCCGGTTGCCGCATCGGTCCACACGCCGTCATCGATGCCCACGTGGAACTCGGTGAAGCCTGTGACGTCGGGCCTCTCGTCCATCTCACCGGCCACACGTGCATCGGCGCCAGGAACCGTTTCCACGCCGGTGCCGTCGTTGGGGATGCTCCGCAGGACTTCAAGTACGATGGCCGTGCCACGCGCCTGCGAATCGGGGACGACAACGTTTTCCGGGAGCACGTGACCGTCCATCGTTCCAACAAGACATCCGAGGACACGGTCATCGGCAACGGGAACTTCCTCATGGCCGGGAGCCACGTCGGCCACAACTGCGAGATCGGAAACCACAACATCATCGCGAATGGCGCGCTGCTGGCCGGCCATGTCCACCTGGCGGACCGGGTGTTCGTTTCGGGCACCTGCATCGTCCACCAATCCTGCCGGATCGGACGACTGGCGCTCATGCAGGGCGGCTCGGCAATTTCCACGGATCTTCCCCCGTTCTGTATCTCCCGGGGAACCAATGGCCTTGCCGGACTCAACACGATCGGCCTCCGCCGGGCGGGCATCGAAGCGGCAGATCGACTGCTCCTCCGACGGGCCTACCACCGGCTTTTCCGTTCAAGACTGCCCCGTCAGGCCGCCATCGCCGCGGCCCGCGAGGAGTTCGCAGGTGTGGCCCTGATCAGCGAATTGATCGACTTCGTCGCCTCAACCCGCCGCGGCATCTGCCGGAATACCGGTTCGCGAATCGGATCTCCGGAGGGCCCGGGCGGGGAAGATTGAATCGGTTCGGTGGCCGCGACGGTCCGAGCGAATGGCGACCTTCCCGTCATTCTCGGGGCTGACAAAGTTCCGCTCGTGATTTCCAATTGAGGAATGATCTCCCGCAGGACATTTCTCGCATCGACGGCCGTTGGCGTCGCGGCCCTCCCCACCGGCCTTGTGCAGGCACAGGTCCAGGAACCCAAGCCGGAGGGCGCCTTGGATGTCATGTCCTACAACCTGCGCTATGCCTCGGCGACCGGCCCCAACAACTGGCCTGCCCGACGTCCTGTCATGCGGAATCTGCTCCTCCAGGAGCGGCCGGACGTCTTCGGCACGCAGGAGGGCGTGTATTCCCAACTCAAGGAACTCGCCTCGGACCTGCCGGACTACCGTTGGATCGGGCTCGGACGGGATGGAGGCAGCCGCGGGGAGTTCATGGCCGTCTTCTATCGGCAAGACCGGCTCGAACCGCTGGATTTCAACCACTTCTGGCTGTCGGATACGCCCGAAGTCATGGGCTCCACCACTTGGGGCAATACGAACCGCCGCATGGTGACCTGGGTGCGGTTTGAAGATCGGCAGACGAAGAAGGTATTCCATTTCTGGAACACCCACTTCGATCACCAGATCGAAACGGCCCGTCAGAAGGCGGCAGGCCTCATCCGGGACCGAATCGCCCAGGTGCCCACCTCCACGCCGGTAATCCTGCTCGGGGACTTCAATGCCGACTCAGGCGCTTCGCGCTGCTATGAGATCCTGACCCAGGAAGCCGGCCTCAAGGACACCTGGCACGCCGCCAAGACCCGTTCCAACGAGGATGTGAACTCCTTCAACAACTTCGAACCGCTGGAACGGAACTCCCGTCGCATCGACTGGATCCTCTTCCGAGGCGAGGCACGGGTCCAACACGCCGGAGTCGTCACGACCAAAGCGGAGAATCAGTGGCCCAGCGACCATTTCCCCGTGACGGCCCGCCTGACTTGGAGCTGATCCACCGCCTCGACCGGCTCCCAGATGCAAAACCCCCTTGCCAAGCGGGGCACCCACCGAGAAGCATGTACCCAATGAACGTCCGTCCTTGGGCGCTGGCCATGCTTGTTGCCTTCACGCTCGCTGGCTGTGCGCCGACCTCCGTGTCCAACCTCACCCCGCGGACCGTACCCGTTACGTCGACCCGTACCTACCCGTTCGAGACCACTTGGGATACCAGCTGGCGCGGAATGAAGTACGAGGACGTCAAGGCCTGGGTCGTCATCGATGGCACCCTGTACCCCATGACCCGCGTGCCCGTCGCCCAGAACCGTTGGGAGGCCCTGGTTCCCATCCCCGAGGGCCGGACCTACATCCCCTACAAATACCGGTTCGACTATACGACGCCGGGTGTCCGCGGCCGCAAACCCGCCAGCGAATGGTCACCTGAGTACCGCCTCGTGGTCCCAGCCAAATAGAATGGGGCTCACCCCCTGCGTGACCGCCGTCATCTTCAACCCGTCCGCCCGGGGCAACAAGGCACGCCGCTTCATCCACGAGGTTTCGCGCCTCAATCCCCAAACAAAGCTCCTTCCCACCACCGCCGCGGGGGACGCCACCCGACTCGCGATCGAGGCCGCACACGACGGCGCCGATGTCATCGTGGCGGCCGGTGGGGACGGAACCGTTAATGAAGTAGTCAACGGACTGGCATCGCTCCCGCGATCCCAGCGTCCCACCTTCGGTGTTCTGCCCCTGGGCACCATCAACGTCTTTGCCAAGGAGATCGGGCTGTCAGGACATCTCGAAACCGACTGGGCAATCATCCGTGCTGGCCACTCCCAACTCATTGACCTCGCCCTGGCCGAGCACTCCGGCGGCCAGCGCTGGTTCGTCCAGATGGCCGGCGCAGGACTCGATGCCGCCGCCATTGACCGTGTCCAGTGGCGCCTCAAGAAAGTCGCGGGTCCGATCGCCTATCTCTGGGCGGGCATTGGCGCCCTCCTTTCCCCTCTTCCCGTCGTCCAGGCCACGGGAGGTCCTACCCCAACCGGGGGACAACTCGTCCTGCTGGGAAACGGGCGATTCTATGGCGGGCGGTTCCCCGTTTTTCCAAAGGCCAAATTGAACGATGGGCGCCTCGACCTCGCCGTCCTCCCGAAAGCTTCCATCCTCAGCCTGACCCGCGCTGCCATCGCCGTGCGCACCGGACGCCTGCTGAACATGTCGGGCATCGTCCACCAACAGGAACCGCAGTTTGAATTGACCTGCCCGTCACCCGCCCGATTCCAGGTCGAGGGCGACAACATCGGCTCGCTTCCTGCCCGTTTCTCCGTCCAACCCGAAGCCCTGCGAATCCTGATTCCTCGAAGGTAATCGGAGCCAGCGATTGACAGGGAGGTGGGTGGCGGGGGATGAAAACGCGGCACTCGCGGACACTCCGTCCCGCCGCCGCTCCAACATGACTTACGCGCTGCTGCAAACCTCGATGACGACGCCGCCTGTGGAGGCCTTGCAACGAGCGTTCCGCTCCAGCGACTCGTTGTCCGCTGCGGATGCCGTCTTCGTGGCGGACGATGCCTTTGGCATACTTGCCCGGGATCTCCCGGCCGATGAGGCCCAGAACATCGCGGCGTCCCTCGCCAACGAGAATGTCCGCGTCGACCTCGTGGCCGAAGGCGACCTCCCCCGCCTACCGGATGCCCAGTCGTTCTCCAGCGTCCAGGTGACCCCGGATTGCCTCCGCCTGTTCAATGCCCTCGAAGCCGCCACGGACATCCCCTACAAGGGAGTTCGGTTGCTGGCCGTGGGCTATGACCGGCATGTCGTGCGTTTCGAGATCATCTTCGGCGATGCTGTCCTCCGCTTCCACACGACTCTCGACACCCTTCATTTCCACCATAACCCGGAGTTCAACGGCCGTTCCCCGGGTGAAAATCTGGTGCTGCTGGTCCGCCGCATCCGCCAACTCTCGCCCCACGCGATCCTGAATCGCGGCGCTGCCACACTCTGCTCCGGCGCCCCGATGGAGCATATCGAGGACTTTGTCAGCTACCCCAGGACGTCCGCGTTCTTCGAAGAGATGATCTGGCTCCTCTGGCGCGCGCGCCGCTCCGATACCGAAGCATCCACTGAAACCACCTGACGCCCCCGGCGAGCGTCCGCCTCCCGGGTCACTCCGATTCAACCCGGCGGCCAAGCCAGGGGGCGTCCTCCCAGCAGGTGGCAGTGAAGGTGCGGCACCGTCTCCCCGCCGTCCCGACCGTTGTTGATCACCAATCGGTACCCGCCTTCCGCCACACCTGACCGTCTCGCGACCTCCGGGACGCACGTGAGCAGGTGACCCAGGACCGAGGCGTCCGATTCGACCGCAAGTCCGATCCGCGGAATCACCCGCTTCGGAACGATCAGGATGTGAACCGGGGCTTGGGGGTTGATGTCCCGAAATGCCAGGACCTGCTCATCCTCGAACACGATCTCAGCCGGGATTTGTCGCGCGACAATCTTCTCGAAGAGCGTCATGCGGGCATCTCATCTGCCAAAGCCGGGGTCTGCAAGCCCGGTCCACGACCACCCCCTACCTTACGACCAACCGGGTATCGCGCGTCCCACTCTCATGACTCCACCAGGAACGGAGCGTCTCCAGGATCCGCTGCTCCAGCTCCCCGCAATCCCGGGTCCAATGCTTCCTACCCAGCAGCAACTTCACGGCCGGCCGCAATCCATGAAACTCCACCGCCTTGGGAGCCACGGCCAGTTGCTCACGAAGCATCGTCCGCAACCGCGGAAAGAACTCCAACTCGCCCATCTTGCCCGCGGCACAAGCAACCGCCCTCAGATCGGTCGTCTGGATCACCGATTCCTGTCGGATCTCCCCCCCGACTCGATCCCCAGCGCCCCCCGTGATCTCGACGGAGTAACCCAAACCCGCCAGCACCTTGCCAAGGGCCTCGGCAAACTCCCCCAGCGTGATCCGGACCCTGCCGAGCTCAGACTTGAAATAATGAAGCACGCCGGCCGCTGCATGGCGCAGCACCTCCGGTTCCACCTCGACCGCCCCACCACCCACCACTTCAAATGTCAGGTCCTCCACCGAACAGGGAATGGCTTCCCCACCCGGCTGCGCCAACCAGATACAGTCCCTGCGGAGCTCGATCATGGCCGTTCTTTCTTCCGGACTTCCGGAATCTCCTCCTCGCCACCCAGCAATTCCATCTGCCGCTTGTCCGGTTTCGGCAGCGCCGCCAGACGGGTCGCCTCCTCCACGAAATCCGTGATCTCCTCGAACTGCCGGTAAATGCTCGCGAACCGGATGTAGGCTACCGGGTCCAGCGCGTGCAACTCCCGCATGACCCTCTCCCCGATCACCTGCGCTGGGACTTCCCGCTCGTAGTCTTCCGAGACGCCTTCCACGATCCGATCCACCGCCGTCCCGATGCTTTCCTCGGACACGGGACGCTTCTGACAAGCCCGCTTCATTCCCATCACCAGCTTGTCCTTCGAGAACGGCTCCCGCCGACCGTCGCGCTTGATCACTGCCAGGAGCTCATGCTCGATCTCCTCGTACGTGGTGAACCGATGGTTGCAGCTGAGGCACTCCCGACGCCTACGGATGGTCGCCCCCTCCTTGGAGGATCGTGAATCAATGACCCGATCTTCTTGTCCGCCACATTTGGGACACCGCATACAAGCAACCCACAACAACCGGCCGTACCTTCACAACCGCTACACCACCAGCCGTTGGGGTGTCAAACCCTGAGACTGCCAAACACCCCCAACGCCGAGGGTAAGGCGACTGTCGGCACGCGCCGGTTTTGGCCTGCCGCAACCCAAGCACCCAAGAACGGCGTCCCGCCCACCGGTTTCGCGGGGGCAGTGCCAGGAGTCGCCCGTCGGGTTGAGTTCAACCCCAGAAACAATCCGTTGACCCACGGCACACCACCGGTAGGCTCGCCGACCTGATTCTGGTTTAACCAAGAGCATTTGAAATTATGGCAGTGAACGTAGCGATCAATGGGTTCGGCCGCATCGGCCGTCTGGTTTTCCGCGCAATGGTTGAGCAGGGCCTCGTCGGCAAGGAGATCAACGTCGTCGCCGTCGGCGACCTCGTTCCCGCGGACAACCTGGCTTACCTCGTCAAGTACGATTCAACCCAGGGCCGCTTCGCCGGCACGGTCAGCTCGAAGAAGTCCAGTCCTGACAAGGCCGAGGACGATATCCTGGTCGTCAATGGTAATGAGATCCGCGTCGTCAGCGCCAAGACGCCTGCTGAACTTCCCTGGAAGGCCCTGAACGTCGACATCGTCATCGAGTCCACCGGCCTGTTCACCGAAGCCGAGAAGGCCAAGGGCCACCTCGTCGCCGGTGCCAAGAAGGTCATCATCTCCGCGCCGGCCAAGGGCGAGGACATCACGATCGTGATGGGTGTGAACCACGACAAGTACGACGCCGCCTCCCACCACATCATCTCCAACGCGAGCTGCACCACGAACTGCCTCGCCCCCCTCGTCCATGTCCTCCTCAAGGAAGGCTTCGGCATCGATGAAGGTCTGATGACCACGGTCCACGCCTACACCGCGACCCAGAAGACCGTCGACGGCCCCTCGAAGAAGGACTGGAAGGGTGGCCGCTCCGCCGCGATCAACATCATCCCCTCGGCCACCGGCGCCGCCAAGGCCGTCGCCCTCGTCTGCCCCGAGGTCAAGGGCAAGCTCACCGGCATGGCCTTCCGCGTGCCGACCCACACGGTGTCCGTCGTCGACCTCACCGTGAAGACGGTCAAGGAGACCAGCTACGCCGAGATCAGCGCCGCCTTCAAGCGCGCCTCCGAGACCTACCTCAAGGGCATCCTCGCCTACACCACCGACGAGGTGGTCTCGACCGACTTCATCCACGACAACAGCAGCTCGATCTTCGACGCTGGCTCCGGCATCGAGCTCAACAGCCGTTTCTTCAAGCTCATCAGCTGGTACGACAACGAGTGGGGCTATTCCAACCGCGTCGGTGATCTGGTCCGCCACATCATCGGCAAGGGACTCTGATCCCACCCACTTCCGGGCGGCGGCTCCGCGCAGGCGGTTCCGCCGCCCTTTTCATTTCCACCCTCCCCTTCACACCCAGCATGCGACCTTGGAAGGCGATTGCCGCCATGGCCCGAAACCGGGTCATCGGCCAAGGCAACCGGATCCCCTGGCACCTGCCCGCAGACTTCCAGTGGTTCAAGCGTACCACCCTCGGGGGTATCCTCGTGATGGGGCGACGCACCTGGGACTCCATTGGCCGCCCGCTCCCCGGCCGTGAGACCTTTGTCCTGACCCGGAGCCCGATTTCCATTCCGGGAGCCCGGGTTCTGGCTGACATCGACGAACTGCGGCAGGCCACGCACGCCGACGAGCGTCAGGTCTGGATCTGCGGCGGTGCCGACATCTACCGACAACTCCTCCCGGACTGCTCCGACCTCTACCTCTCCCTCGTCAACGCCGAACCAGAAGGAGACGCGTTCTTCCCGCCCTTTGAGGCCCTGTTCTCGGATGCGGGGGAGGTCCTGCGGGAACCGGATTTCACAGTTCGACACTACCATCGCAGCTGATCCCGGCAGCCGACTCTGAACCTGAAGCCGGCAGTTCATCGATCCGCAGATGGCGCCGATTGCGCAGATGAAGAGGCAAGAGGCTCAGATTCGAACCCGTCGGGCGCTCACTCCGCGGGTGCAAGGCGGTCTCGGTTCAATTCCCTGCCTATCGGCGTCCTCTGCTCCATCTGCGGATACAACCGCCGTTTCTGGGCTGGAACTTCAGGCTGGCGGACCCACCCGACTGACGCATCGTCGGGTGTGGCAGGCGATGATCCCGTTGGATCACCCACAGCCTCCCGCACGGAATCGAATCATGAGACGCTTGCTTTGCTCACTTCTGACGCTGGCTTCATCCTGCTGCGTTCAGGCCGACGAACCCGGCCGCGTCGCTCCGTCCCGGCTGGCCTGGTGGCCAAATCCCGAGCTTCTACGGACGCTCCGAACCAGTTCCAATGTCACCGTCCAGACCCCGCCGTTTGATCCCGGATTCACCTGGAAGGAGGCGGTCGTATCCTGGAACACCGCGCACGCCGAGGGACTCTCCGTCCGCGTCCGCCCCATCTGGAAGGGGGATCCTGGTCCGTGGTACGTCATGGCCCATTGGTGTCAGGACACGAACACCTCGCCTCGCACCAGCGTACGCGACCAAAGCGACTCCGCCGCCCGGGTCGATACCGACACGCTGCTGGTCGCAAACCCGGCTACCGCAATTGAAGTCGAACTGACCCTATCAACCGCGACGGCGAAGGTCCCGGCGGACCTTCGGATCGGAGTCTCATTACTCGGTTCCGAGACAACCGCGCTGGAACCGTCGGTCCACCGATCGGCATGGGGGCGTCTGTTGACCGTGCCCATCCGTTCCCAGGCGGATTATCCGGAAGGGGTCCAGACTTGGTGCAGCCCATCCAGCCTGAGCATGATCCTGTCCCATTGGGGCAACCAACTGGCCTACCCGGAATTGCTTCAGGATGTGCCGCAGGTCGCTCGCGGTGTTTTTGACCCTGCCTGGCCAGGCACGGGCAACTGGACCTTCAACGCCGCCTACGCAGGACAATACCGCCCGCTGAGCGCCTGCGTGTCCCGACTCGGCGGAATGGGAGACCTGGAGCGATGGATTGCCGCAGGAATGCCCGTCGCCACCTCCGTGTCCTACGCACAATTGAAGGGATCTGCCGAACCAAAGCCCGGCGACGGGCATCTCGTGGTGGTTACCGGCTTCACCTCGACTGGGGACGTGCAGGTTCACGATCCCGGCGTTCGTCGCGAACGGGTTGTCCGGACGATTCCCCGCGCGGATTTCATGCGCGCCTGGAATCACTCTTCGCGCACTGCGTACCTGATCTGGTCACGCAACTCCCAACCGCCGCCCGGAGGCGATGGGCGTTGGCCCGCGCGGTAGGCTGGCCCTCAACCCTCGGGAATGGACTTGTAACGACTCTCCAACCGAGAGACCTGCAACCCAAGCAGTCGCCGGGTATCAATCTTGCCGTAGCTCACGCGCGCCTGATGCCAATCCTTTTTGCCCATGGCGTACTCAAACCAAGCGAGGTGATACAGCGCTGTCTCCGAGAGATTCAGGCTCAGCGTATTCATCTTGCGGAGGTTGTCTGCGGCTTCTTCAAACCGGTCGTTCTGCAACAACGCCAGAACATGATTCAACTCGGCACCCGTGTCGCCAGGTCGCGCCGTAACGACACTCAAGGTCAACTGGACCGCCTCGGACGGCCGCGTGCGGGTCAGGATGAGCGCCGCCGCATAGTTGTTCATGATGCTCGGGTCCGCCGGATTGATCGAGAAGGCCTTCTCTGCGCTCGGAAGGATTTCATCCACGTTGTTCGCCAGTGAGGCCGCAGCCGTCCGATCAAACCAGTACAACGAATCCCCCTTGAATTGGGCCTCAATGCCCCGGAGCAGCACCAAGGACACATCGGCAAAACCCATGCCGCGCATCTGCGTAGCCATGTATCGCATCAACTCCGGAGTCGTCCCAGCCGACTTCGCCAACCGATCTGCAGCCGCGCGGGCCGCTTCCGGCCGATCCAGGTTCATCTCAGCCAAGGCCTCCAGATATTGGGAATAGGCATCCAACCCACCCTGCAACCCCACCTCGTTCCGGATCGAAAAAGCCAAGGTGCGAAGCTCAGCCCACTGCTTCTGGGTCACGAGATTGTTCGCCTGCGTCAACCACAGGTCCGCGTCGAAACCGTAGGTCTTGAGTTGCTGGTCCAGAATGGACACCGACAGCTCCGTCAAACCCAGACTCGAGAGTGTCGTGACCAACACGCGAACCTCCATCGGCGATCGAGGAACCGCGGGATAGTTGCGGGCGAGGTCGCGAGCCTCTTCCCTCCGACCCAGGGCATTGATCAGCGTCCAGTGCCGCGCATGATCCACCAAGGTCGCGTCATGATCCTCCTCCATGAGCCGGAGCACCTGTCCGTACGTTGCCTCGTCCCGCATCGCATTGCTGACCTGCAACTGCAAGCGGTTGGCCAGCGAGCGCAACTTGGGATCCGCTTGCGCCGCCTTCAGAGCCTCCCGCCCGGCTTGCAGGGTCGCGGCCGGTCCCCAATTGGCCAGCCAGGCATTCCGGTACACCTGCAACTCGGCATCTCGCGAAAACGTCTCCGGATGTTTGTCCCACAGCTTGGCGAAATTCCGGACGCGCCCCATCTGGAAGTACGACCGCAGGAGCAACCCCAAGCTGTTTTCCGCCAGCCGATCCTCCAGATTCTCACCCACCCGGACCACGTAGTCCTGCATCTCGTACCGGGTCATCAGGTTCAGGGTGAGTTCGGCATCCGCCGTGTTGGTCCCTCCCAAACGGAGCAACCAGAAAGCGTGGTTCACCGTGAATTCGAGGAATTCCTTCGGCGGCGACTTCTGGCTGACCACGAAACCCAGTCCCTCGCGCAGGATCCTGATGTCCGCCGGGTTATTCCCGATAGCCGCCTGCCAGGAATGCATCGCCTCCGCCACGCGCCCTGCCGCGCCCTGCTCCAACGCTGTCTTCCGAAGCGAGCGTGCCTGCCACAAATCCAATCCACTGACCTTGACCACCGGATTGAAGTCCGCTGGCGTCTGTCGCCAGATCGGAGGGAGGAACAAGCCCAGGAAGACCAGCAGGAGAAGAAACACGAGGGCGAACAGCCCAAACCAATGATCGAAAAAGAATACCAGAAATGGACTGCCGCCCATCCGCTCAACCATCCGCCGTTTCCGCTTTTCCGTCCGTTGAATGTCGTTCATGGCGTCCGAACCCGAGGCTGACCCAGGTCGGCTTCCTGCACGGTTCGCAGTCGGTGATACTCCGCCTCAAGCCACCTCGACTGAACCGACATCAGGAACCTCCCTTCGATCGCTCTGTACATCTGCATTGCTGCTTCCACCCGCCCGCGCCGAGCATGCACTTCAAAGCGGCCGAGGCAAACCATCGTTCGCTCCATTGCACTCAGTGGGCCCAACGCCAAAGCGGACAAAATCGCTTCCCCGGCGTTCAACTCACCCATCTGAACCAGCGCCAGTGCCTCGTTGATCCGCGGTGCCACACCTCCTGACGCCCGCACCGTTTCCAGTCGCACCAACCGCAGCGCCTCAACCGGATCCCGACGCAGGATCAGCAGTGCGGCCGCGTGGTCATTCGCACCCGCCGGGGACATCGGATCCAGGAGTCGCATCCGCAACGTGGCTTCAAGGAGCGCCTCCGCGTCTCCCATCGCATGCCCCAACCGAACCCGGGCGGACCAATAATCCGTCCGTCCCCCCATCAACGACTCGGACTGGAGGATCCAGTCGGCGGCCTGCCGCCCAAAACCCCAACCCAACAACCGACGTCCCCACTCCCATCCCATTCCTTCCTGATCGGGCGCTCCACCTTCCCCCAGCCGCCACGCCTCGGCCGCCTCCCCCGTCCGTCCCATCTTTTCATTCGCAACGGCCTCCAACCGCCATCCCACCCGTTCCCATCCCGGTTGCCCGGATTGTCCCTCGCGTAACCGTTTCCCCGTCTCACGCAACCCAACCCAGTCCCCCGCCTCCACCAACCCGTCGGCCAGGATCAGGTACCATTCCACCCGATTCCATTTACCCAAGGCTGCGGTCAGCATCCGGTTTGCCCCACCCGAGTCGCCCAGACGTTGCAGCAGGCCATACCATTGGAGCACCTCCCGGGATTCGGTCGGTTGCGCCCAGGAAACGATCTGATCTTTCATTCCCAAGGCTCTCCCGTTGTCCATGGCCACCCGCGCCACTCGCAGTCGGTCAACCGATCGAACCCCTCCAGCAGCTTTCAGTCGCGCCAGAACCCGCGTTGCCGCCTCAAAATCCGATCGCCGACCATGCACCTGGATCAGCAATCGATCCGCGACAACACCTTTCTCCAACCCTGAGGCTCCCGCTGATTCCAAACTCCGAAGCGCCTCCATGGCCCCTGCTGGCGGCCCCCATCCGGCGCGCCAGGCCAGACCAACCACCTGCGCCAGTTCCGACCCCGTCGATCCGCTGACGTCCCCGACATATCGACCCACCTGGTCCCACTGCCCCTGCTCCGCCAAGGCAAGAACCCAATGCGCCCGATCCCCCAACGACAACATCGGCAGCCAAGGCGACAATTCGCTCAGAACCTGCCCATCGTCCTCCACCCGCGCTGCCAACTGGAACATCCGTCGGACATCTTCCTGATTCGTCCCACCCACCCGCCACAGCCAGGCACCCCAACGAAGGCCGTTCGTCACGGTCGGGCCGCGAAGCGAGACGTCCGCGATCAAGGAATCCAGGTACCCACGCAAGGCCACCCCATTCGCCGGATCCTGCTCAACCCGCCAAAGCCATTTCACTCCGTTGGCGCGAAAATCCGTCGAACCCGGCCTACCCATCCGCACATCGTGCCAACGGCACTTCAACCAACCCACGCCGTTCAACCGCCAAGGCCGCCCATCCGGCCACGGACTCCCCGGTATCCAACGGACCCACCCAGCCATCAGCAGCATGCCCACCAAAACCACGCCGATGATCAACCGGACGAACCACCGGTCGTGCCGCAACAACCGAAGCACCGACCATCGCTCCCACCAGGCTATCGGCGCTCCCGGTTCCCACGAACCCTCCTCAGGACCCGACGCCTTTCTCATCGCCGGGTCGCGTGCAGCCAACCGGCCCCGCCGCAGGCATCGATCGACAGATCCTTCATCCCTGCCGGAAGCACCGCGAAATCGCCCGGCCCCAGGTCGACGTCGACACCACCTCCGCCCAACTGAACCCGACCGGAGACCACCGCCATCAAGCCCGCCCGTCCAATCGCCCGGCGATCGGGAACCGCGCCAACCGCCGCGATATGATCAATGTCGAACAATGGGTCGCGAACCAACTTCCGAACCATCACCCCACCCTCCAACTGCCCTTCCCTGGACGCGAGCGCCGGCTCGAAGTCTTTGAAGTCGATCGATGCCATCGCTTGGTTGAGGTGCAGTGCCCGCGGCTTCCCGTCCAACCCCACCCGGTTCCAGTCGAACACCCGGTAGGTCGTATCCGAATTCTGCTGGATCTCGAAAATCACCAAACCTTTTCCCAGCGCATGCACCCGCCCGCTCGGGAGGAAAAGGACGTCCCCAACCCCCACCGGCAACCGGTGAAAAAGCTCAGCCACCGTCCCATCCCGTGCCCGACGCTCGAACTCGGTCCGCGTCACCCCCGGACGCAGGCCCGCGTAAAGGCACGATCCCGGATCGGCCGCCGCCACATACCACATCTCCGTCTTGGGCTCGCCTCCCATGGAGGCCGCCAGTGCCGCCGGCGGATGCACCTGCAGGGAAAGGTCGTCACAGGCATCCAGCAACTTGCACAACCACGGGAATCGGGTCCCCGGAGCCACCGCCTCACCCCACAACCCCAGCGGGTCCCTTGCCATCAACTCGCCCAGGCTCGTCCCGGCGAGAGGGCCTGACGCCACCAAGCTGACCGCGTCCGGCCGATCACAGACCTCCCAGGATTCCCCGATCACCCGTCCGGCAGGCAACTGCCGACCGAACACATCGGCCAAACGCTGCCCGCCCCAGACCCGGTCCTGGTAGATCGGTCGGAACGTCAATGGGTACCACATGGGAAGCCCTTCGCCCCGGATCAAGCCGCCGCAACCTGAGCCTCGATGAACTGCCCGAAGCCCCGGAACTTGCGATAGCGTTGGGCCAAACGGTCCTCCTTCGAAAGTGCCTGCACTTCGCCCAGGTGTCTCAGCAACGCCGCCTTCACCGTCGCCGCCGTCGCGACCGGGTCATGATGGGCGCCGCCCAGGGGTTCCAGGACCACGTCATCCACCAAACCCAACTGCTTCAGGTCTGTCGCCGTGATCTTCAACGCCGCCGCCGCTTGCGGCGATGCCTTGCGGTCCTTCCACAGGATTGCGGCACAACCCTCCGGACTGATCACCGAGTAGTAGGCGTTCTCCAGGATCAAAACCCGGTCCGCCACCCCGATCCCAAGTGCGCCACCCGAACCCCCTTCACCGATCACACACGCCACGATCGGCACCTCGAACAACATCATCTCCCGCAGGTTGACCGCGATCGCCTCCGCGATGTGCCGCTCCTCCGCCCCGATCCCGGGATACGCCCCAGCCGTGTCGATCAACGTGATCACCGGCAGGCCAAACTTGTCCGCCATGCGCATCAAGCGCAGAGCCTTCCGGTACCCTTCCGGGTGGGCCGACCCGAAGTTCCTCAGGATGTTTTCCTTCGTGTCCCGCCCCTTCTGGGTGCCGATCAGCACCACCCGCTGCTCTCCCAGCTTGGCAAAGCCTCCCACCACCGCCCGGTCATCCCCAAACAACCGATCGCCGTGCAATTCCTCAAACTCCGTGAACGCGTGTTGCACATAATCCAGCGTGTAAGGCCGCCGTGGATGCCGCGCCACCTGCACCCGCTGCCAGGGAGTCAGGTTCGAATACACCTGCTTCCGGAGATCCTCGAGCTTCCGTTCCAGCATCCGGATCTCCTCCTCGAAACTGATGCCGAGGGAATGGGTCTCCGGGTGCTGCCGCAGATCCTCCAGCTTGCGCTGCAGGTCGGCGATCGGCTTTTCAAAATCCAACTGATGCTTCATCGATAGGGGCCGGGCCCAACGTCCCGACCGCTGCCCAAATTACCCGGCCAGCCCTACTACCCGCAACGATGGAGTTCACGCCCCCTCCACCCCACACTCCGGCCACCGCACCAGAAATGCCAACTGCGCTTCGCGGTCCGGCAGTACCGGCCGGGCCGGATCGTTCAGGAACCGGCGCGGATACCCCGCCTGCAACTCATCCACCGTCACGATCGCCCCCTCGACCCGGAAGAGGCCACGCCAGGCCCCGCAGCCGATCTCGAAACGCTCGCCCCGCCGTCCGATGCGCCGCGTCCGGTGCGGACTCGGATCCCGCCCGAGCAACTCCGCCATCCGCGGCCGGAAGTCCACTCCCCACTCCTCGGCCAACCAGCGCCCCTGCTCTTCCGCCAACCCTCCCCACTGCACCCCGTACGCGGGCGGTTGCTGCATCGCCGCATCCACTTCATCCATCCAACCCACCCGCTCCTCCGGGAACGAGTCATAAGCCGGAATGTACGGCTTGATGTCGAACACGGGTGTTCCCTCGACCAGGTCACACGGTCCCAGCAACAACTTCCCCGGCTTCACCCCCAGCAACCGCACCGCAGTCAGGCCCAGCGCATTCGGCCGATGCGGTGAGCGCGTCGCAAAGACCCCGCGGCGTTTCGCCGGCCCCCGCGGGGGCAGCACCAGGGGACGCCACCCCGGATTCCGATGAAACCACCACACCAACCAGATCCTCGTAAAACCTCCCAGGTCCTGGATCGCCTCGCGCATCCCGGCCCCCTCCACCAACTCCAGGACGTTCTCCTCCGACTCGGTCTCCAAGGGTTGGTGCCGCGCATGGAACTTCTCCGCCTTCCCCGTCCGGATGTACCCGATCGGCCGGATCCTCAGTTCAAGTTCTTCGTTGTCCATGTTCTCCAACAGCCCTGCCTACCCCGCCCTTCGCGCTTCCAAGTTTCAAGTTTCAAGTTCGCCGGCCCGTTCGGCGCGTGCCCCCACAAACCGACGCATCTGTAGGCCGCGTGCCCCCACGCGGCGGTTCA
>CAIMMI010000004.1 GCA_903842505.1 uncultured Verrucomicrobiota bacterium
GCGCGCCCTCCACAAGAGCCATGGGATATGCTCCGGCGTCAGCCTGCCCGCACCGTCGAGACCACCGATCCCGGGAGGGGATAAGAACTTTGGAAACTCCCCAGCGGGGTTGCCCAAGATGGCCCACGGCAGAGGACCCGAACCCCACTCCGGGTAAGCCCGTGACAGGGCAATCCCTCCGACCTTTCGGACAGGCGGCTCGGCCTCATTCCAAAACCCCATCAACCACATCAGCACCACCACGAACGCGGCAACGATTCCCGCCCGTTTCGCCCAGGACCGACGCCGCCGGATGGGTGATTCGTCTGCTTTCATTTCAGCACGGCTGCCAGTCACTGCCATGGGGCAAACGCTGCTGGCCGCAAAGACTCACCACCAGCGAACGGAGAGTCACTCGAATCGACGGGGTGTCGCTTGGCATGGTTGGACCATTTCAACCCTCCCACTTTCCTTCAGCCTTCCCAACGAATGCAAGGCCGCCGCCGACCCGATTCACGTCCACATGTCGCATATGGGACATGCCATTGTAAACGACCCCTCACGCACGCTCCCACCCCCGCCCCGCGATTTACATCCGCGTGTCGCATATGGGACACGCCAGTGTAAACGACTCCCACGACATCCGTCCCAAGCCTCATCCGTGAGATCCGCGCCATCCGTGGTCAGCTCCCCGGCCCCGTCCCCGGCCCGTCGTCCCGTCCCATCCCATCGGATCCGCGGGTTTTCCGTTTCGCGACTACTCCCGGCCGGGGCTTCACGATAGGGTGCGGCCCGTGGATTGGATTCCAGCCGTTGTGCGCATCTACCGGGGCGACTGGCCGCGGGTCGTGCTGGCGTTCCTGCTCGCGGTGCTTGCAACCGCCGCCGGGCTGCTCAAGCCCTGGCCCTTGGCCCAGCTGGTGGACGGCTGGGGGCGCGGCTCCGGCACGCCCTCGGAGACCAGCCGCTGGGTTGGCGCCTTGTTCGGCCTGTACGCGCTGCACGCCGGGCTGGGAGCCCTGCTGAACCTCGTCCTGATCGATACGGGACTCCGAGGCCTCCGCCGCGTGCGCGGCGCCTTGTTCGACTGGCTGCTGGGCCTCTCGCGACGGCGTCTGTTGGGCTCCCGGGCCGGAGACATCCTCTACCGCGCGACCTGGGACACCTTCGCCTTCCAGACCCTTTTCCAGCACGGGGTGTTCACGTTCCTCACGGCCGTGGGTTCGTTGACGGCCATGTCGGTGATCATGTGGCGCCTGAACCGCCCGCTCGCGCTCGTCGCGCTCGCGAGCATTCCACCGCTTCTTCTGGTGATGCGCCTGTTCGGAAAGGGAATCGGGGGCCGCGCTGAAGCCGCCCAGAAGGCCGACAGCCAACTCGCCAGCCGATTCCAGCAGACCGTCGCCCATCTTCCCCTCATCCAGGGATTCACCGCCGAACGCGGTGAGGCTGCCCACTTCCAGGCCGAGGCCGATCTGGCGCTCCAGACGCGCGGACATCAGCACCACTTCGAACTCAGCTATCTGGCAGCGGTCGGAATCGTGTTCGCCGCCGGCACCGCCGGGATCGTCTGGTTCGGAAGCCGGGAACTCGCGGCCGGTCGCCTTTCGCTCGGCACGTTTCTGGTGTTCCTCGCCTACCTCGCCCAGTTCTACGATCCCCTCCAGCAGCTCTCCAACGTCGGCACCACCGTCTCCAACGCTGGCGCCGGTGCCCGCCGCGTCATCGAACTCCTCGAACAGGAACCCGAACCCCGCCCGCCGCAGAACCCCGTTCCACTCCCGCCCCCCGCCCAAGGCGGCCGCCGGATCGAGTTCACGGACGTTTCCTTCGGATACGAACCCTCCCAACCGGTCCTCCGCCACCTCTCCCTCACCCTCGAACCCGGCGAAACCGTCGCTCTCGTCGGCCCCAGTGGCATCGGCAAATCCACCGTGCTCCACCTGCTGCCCCGCTTCCTCGACCCGGACTCGGGGATCATCACCCTCGACGGTATCGACATCCGGAACCTACGCCTCAACGAGTTGCGGAAATCCATCGCATGGATGCCACAGGAACCAGTCCTGCTACCCGGTAGCATTGCCGAGAACATCGCATTCGGCAGACCGACCGCCTCCCGGCAGGAAATCGAGGCCGCGGCCGAAGCCGCCCAGGCCCATGGATTCATCCAACGCCTGTCGGCCGGGTACGACACGATCGTCGGGGACGGTGCCATCCACATGAGCGTCGGTGAAAAGCAACGGCTGAATCTGGCCCGGGCCTTCCTCAAGGACGCCCCGGTCCTGCTGCTCGACGAACCCACCAGCGCGCTCGACGGCGAGAGCGAGGAACTCGTCCTCAAGGCCCTCGTCCGACTCCGGCAGGGACGCACCACCCTCATGGTCGCCCACCGCTTCAACACCCTTTCCATCGTCGACCGCACCCTCCGCCTTGAACAGCACGGCCGGAATCCGGTCGGTTCCTGAGTCCATGCCGCTGACCCCAGCCATCGTCCTGCCTTCGGTTGTTCGCCCCGCGCGGTTAGGCGTCGCCGCGGCCGGGATTCTTGCCTGCCTTTCCCTCGTCGCCGCCCAGATCCGCCCACTCACCCTCGACGAACTCACCTCCAAGGCCACCCGCGTCGACCTGGCCCGAGTCGAGACCGTCGAGGTGACCCGCGATCCCAAGGGTGTTCCCCTGACCCGCATCGAACTCTCCGTCGAATCCACCTGGAAGGGCACGCCCACCAACCGCATCACCATCACCCAGGCCGGCGGGACCCTTGGCACCCGCCGCGTCGTTGTCTCGGGCGAAGCGCAGTATGAACCCGGCGAGGAGGTCGTCGTCTTCCTGACCCCCAATAGCCTGGGCGAATGGCTGACCCTCGAGATGGCCCAGGGCAAGTTCGCCATCCATAGACCCAACCCCACCAACGCCTGGGTACGCAATGCCGTCCTCGGCGGCAGCCCTTCCCCTGGCGGATTCCGCCCACCGCATCAACTGCCGCTGTCGCTCGCCGAACTCCAGCGTCGGGTCTCCGAAGCCAAGCCATGAGCCTCCCAGCCCACCCATCCCTCCCGCTCCTGACCGGCCTCGCCGCCATCGGCCTCCTCACGTCGGCCACCCAGGGTGCGGTCCTCCGCACCGAATCCGGGTCGCCCCCGCTCCACTGGAACTTCGACACCTACCTGTCCGAGTACTTCCCCGACCAGAACCCCAGTACCCGCGCCATCCGCTTCCACCTCGGCACCACCGTCTCCCGCAACGGCGTGCAATCCAACGAATGGAACGCCGTCCGCGCCGCCTTCGCCCAATGGCAGGCCATCCCCGGAACCAAGATCCGATTCGAGGAAGCCGCTCCTGTCTCCAACCCCTCCAACGTGTCCGCCCTCGACGGTCGCAATGACGTCGTCTGGCTCGGCCAGGGCACCTACGGCCAAACCGACCTCGGCGAACGCATCTCGATCGGATCCGGCACCATCGCCCTCACCGTCCTTTCCCTCGACTACGACTTCAACAACTCCACCACCGGCACCATCGTCGAGGCCGACGCCATCCTGAACAAGGACCTCGATTTCTTTACCGATTACGACAACCCCACCTCCAGCCGACTCTTCCTCGAAAGCGCCATGCTCCACGAGATCGGCCACTGGTTGGGCATGAACCACTCGCCCCTCGGTGCCGCTTCCCTCTGGTGGTACAGCGCCCCGGGCGTCAGCGCCGGAGATGGGCTTTCCTCCGACGAAATCAGCTTCGCCCGGTCCACCTATGGGCGTCCGGAGGCGCTCGCCGCCGATGGCACCCTGCGTGGCACCGTCCGGATCGGAGGTTCTCCCGTGCTCGGCGCGCTGGTCTCCGCCGAGCGTCCTGATGGCATCCTCGTCGCCGGAACCGCCACCGAAGCGGACGGATCCTTCCGGATTCCGGGTCTTCCGCCGGGCCAATATCGATTGCGAGCCTACCCCGCCGATCCAAACAGCGGAGCGGACGTTTCCCTCGTCCGCGGGGTGGATCTCGATGTCTCAGCTTCCCGTCGGTTCGCCAACGCCAACACTTCGTTCCTGCCGACCCTCGACTCGATCGTTCAAGTTACCGGCGGTTCAAGCCTCGAACGAAACCTCTCCGCCTCCGCCGGATCGCCGCCGTTCCGCATCACCGAGGTCCGCAGTCGATTCGATCCCTCGGGCCGCTCTTCCGCGGACCAACCGCTCCTGCTCCCCGCCGGCCAGAGCAACCTCTGGGTGGGGGTCTTCACTCCGGCCAACCTTCCAACCAACGCAACGCTTTCGATCACCGGACCCGGCCTGTCGTTCGGCCCGACCCAGGTCCTTCCGAGAGCCCTACGTCAACTGACCTTGGTCCAGGTACCGGTAACGGTTGCCTCAAACGCGCCACCAGGACTCCGTTCCATCGAACTGACCGCGGATGGTTTCACCGCCCGCGCTGTCGGATTCGTGGATGTCGCCCCCCTCGAACCGGACCACAATTTCGACAGCCTCGATGATCGGTTCCAGCGCCGGTTCTTTGCTCCCTGGACCCGCTCCGAAGCCACGCCCGAGGCTGACCCCGACGCCGACGGCTTCGTCAACCGACGCGAACGGACGATGGGATCTGACCCGACAGACCGAAACTCCACCGCCTATCGGATCACGCGGATCCGGATGACCGTATCTGGAACCTCACTGACCTGGGAAAGCGCCCCAGGCCGACGTTACCAGGTCTGGAGTCGTGAAACTCTGGGGGCCGCCTGGACCAAGCTCGGCAATCCCGTCAGCGCTGCCGGGGAATCCGCCGAGTTCACCGATACCCGACCCACTTCACCGGTCCGACTCTATCGCGTCGGAGATTCGCCCTGAACCGCGCCAACCTACGAGGATCCAACCGCCAAAGAGCTTGAGACCGATTGCTAGCCATGGGTACTTTAGCCATCCGGTGGTCGAAAAGTTCCTTTCTCTACTTCAGGGCACCACGGGTTGAACCCATTGCATCAGAATCCTACGATGAAACGTGAAACACCGCGGGAACGACTCGTGTCGCACCCGGGACGCAAGGCCATCACCGGAATCCAAGCCGGCGTAATGGCCGTGCTCGGCGTAAGCGTCGCAATCGGGCAATCAACCGTCCCGGAAAGCTCCAGCAAAGCCGCCCTTCCTCCTGAATCCAGCGAACTCGCCGTCCCCGGATACCTCGCGCCGAAAGCAACCGGCCCGACTGGAAACGGAACACAACCCGCAAACGTGGCCACACCGGGAGCCGGCGTCGCCAATGATTTCCGAAGCCTGCAGAACCTGGGCAACGCCGGCGTACCCTACCTCGGCGGGGCGGGCGGTGCCGGAGGCAACGGCGGCGGTCGACTCATCAACTGGGACCGCGGATCCATCGGGCTCGGAGCCAATCTCAGCTTTAGCTACGTCGACAACGCGATCCAGCAGGTCGGCGGCGGCAATGGGGAGGACTTCGTCATCACCCCCACCCTGACGCTCAGCGGAACCCAGGCGATTTCCGAAAACGCCTTGCTCACGATGAGCGTCGGCATCGGATACCACTACTCGCTCAACTACGCGGACCTGACGCAGATCAGCCTCCTTCCCTTGGGAAGCTTGAATTACTCCGTGACGCTTGGCGAAGTCCTGATCACCTTTTTTGACCGCGTCTCGAGTCCCGCCAACACCCGTCCCGAAATCGTCGGCAACGGGCAGGCCGCCGGAGTCGACTTCAACCGGATTGAGAATCAGGTCGGCGTGAGTTCCGCATGGTCGATCACGGAGGAGACAACCCTCTCCGGGATGTACGGGTACTCCATTGATCGCGGCCTGTCCGATGCCTATGCGATCCTGAATCGCAACAGCCACAACCTGTCCGGCGGCGTCTTCCACCGCCCCTCCCCGTACTGGAGCATCGGCCTCACCAGCCAAGCCGGTTTCAACACTTTCACCCAACGATTCCAGAATGACTCGACGAGCTACGGCGCCGGCCCGGTGGTTTCGTTCCGTCCCAATCAGTTCATCACGTTGACCGCCGGCGTCCAGTACACGGTCATCACCTTCGGCACCTCCGGCCAGATCACCGACCGGTCCGATTTCAGCGGGGTGACCTGGCAGGGAAGCGCCACCCATATCCTGTCCGAAAACCTGTCCCACTCCGTGACGTTCTCCTCCGGCGCCGATAGCGGCCTCGGGAGCAACTACACCGAATCCACCCGGGTCGGATACCAGGTCATCTGGCGTTTCATCGAGCGGATGGCCGTCACGGGCAACTTCGAATACCAATTGATCACGCAGTCGTCGTCGGTGGATGGATTCGCCCTGATCACGGTGGACACAGGCACCTTTGCCGTCCCCATCTCCTTCGTTGCGAACGATGAAGCCACGCTCTATCAGGCTTCTCTGGGCACCGGCTACCAGATCACCGACCGGACCTCGGTCAACCTGACTTACAACTACCTCAAGCGGTCGTCCCGGTTTTCTTCCCGTTCGTTCGACGTCAATACGGTCACCTTGGCGTTCAACTACCAGTTCTGATCCATGCGCCACTTCCAAAGCCATTTCATCCACCTCGTCGCAGTGCTCGCGGTCTCAGCGACCGGGACCTTGGCCCAGGAACCGGCCGCCCCACGCAAGTCCACCAACCAACCCCCCGCGGTGACTTCCGGCTCCACCAACTCCTCGCCGGACAGCATCGTCGACTCCGAAACCCGCGAACTCAAGGCGAGGGACACCTTCCGATACCGGGTGAACGAAGACCCGGTGGGGGGTGCTGACAGCCTGCGCGTCACGATCAACGACGCCGGTGAAGCGCTCTTCAACGTCACCCGGAGCGACTCCACCTACGTCACCGTCAAGGCCGCGGGCCGACGCCTCCAGGAAGTGCGTCAGGAACTCAAACAGAAGCTCGAAGCGGAGTTCTACATCCGGGCCACCGTTGACCTCTCCCTTGAAACCGTCGCGTCCGCCAATGCCGCCGCCGCCGGCGGGGCAGCCGCGGCCGCCGCCTATGCCACGCTCCCAAAGGTTGTGGTCTACGGCGAACTCCAGGGATCCTTCGTTATTCCCGAGGGCCAGCGCCTCATGCTCTCCGACGTCATGATCGGCATGCCCAAGAACCCCTTCGCCGCCCTCACCAAGGTCGAGATCCAGAGACTCGGCACCGATGGCAAGGCCCTCCCCTCAATCGTTGTCGACGTCGATTCCCTCATCACCAAGAACAACCGATCGCTCGACGTCGAACTGAAGGACGGAGATCGGATCCGGGTCCCCAAGAAGAAGGTCCTTATTTTCTGAACCGGCTCAGATCCCTGAGAAATGAAATATCCGTACTCATCCTATAACACCCCTCTCCCAGGGTACGGCACCTCGCTGGTCGACCGGATCAATCTCTACCTGCACTTCCGCCGGTACTTCAAGATCCTCACCGAGCGCTGGTTGCTGATCGTCATCTGCACCTTGCTGGGCAGCGGCATCTCGGTCTTCCAGGCGATGAGCCAGCCGGATGTCTACCGGGCCCGCTCCGTCCTCCAGGTGACCCCGAAGGTCAACCTCTCCATGGGTGCGCCCATGATCGACGAGGACGCCCGCCAGGCCGAAAACCAACTCACCATCATGCGCAGCGGGACCGTCATCTCGTCCGTGATGTCCCGCATCCAGGAGGGCAGCGGCTCCTCCAACAAGATCGTCCGCCCCCTCTACGAGGCCCTGCCTGGCCGCGGCAATACCTACATCATGGAGGTCAAGGGTACGAACCTCGACCTTTGCCAGCGCTTCGCCCAGGCCTGGGCCGATGAGTTCATCGACTACAAGAAGCGCCAACGCGTGTTCCTCAAGGGCGCCGCGGAAGCCGCCACCCAGCGCGAGATCCTGACCTACGAACGCGACCTCAACGCCGCCCAGGAGGACCTCGACCAATTCAAGCGCCAGAACAACATCGCCGACTTCAAGGATGCCGGCGCCCGCGCCCGCGAACAGCTCGAGTCCGCCAAGAGCGCCTACTTCCAACTCCAGACCGAGCGTAAACTTTGGGAGAACGCCACCCGCGAGGAACTCGCCGCCTCCGGCGGCATCGACGGAAAGAGCTCCGAGGCCGCACGCAAGCGGGAGGACGAAGCCAGCCGACGCGAGGATGACGCCATCGGGTCCACCACCTACGTCAACCTGAAGTTCGACATCTTCAAACTCGAGCAGATGTATCAGGAGAAGCAGGCCACCCTCCGCACCAACCACCCGTACATGCGCGAACTGGCCCGCAACATTGCCAGCCGCAAGAAGGAGACCGAAGAGGTCCTCAATATGGTCGAAGGCAGCCGTGCCGCCCGCATCCGGCAACTCCGCATCCGCGAGGAGTCCTATCCGAAGCTCATCGAGGAACTGAAGGAAGACGTCTTCGAAAAGAATTCCCTCGAGAACGAGTACGAGTCGCGCCTCAAGAAGCTCGCCTACATCAAGGAACAGCTCGATTCCCTCAACCGGTCGCTTCAATCCATGGGACGGATCGCCACCGAGGACGAACAGTTCACGGTCCTCGAGCGCGGGGTCGGCGAACCCACGCCGGTCGCCCCCAATCGTCCTTCCATCATCCTCGTCGGCGTCGGTGGCGGCTTCGCCATCGGCTTGGGGCTGATGTTCCTGCTCCACAAGCTCGATGACCGGCTCGACAACCCGGAACACATCGAGGAGGAACTGGAGGAGGCCATCCTCGGTCAGCTTCCAGAGGTCGACAAGAAGCACTACAAGGAGGGCTACCTGCTCCTGACCCGCATGAAGGCCCATACCATGTTCGCGGAATCCCTCCGCGGCATCCGGTCCGCCCTCCTGCTCAGCCCCGAAGGCACCAGCAAACGGCTCCTCGCCGTGACCTCTTCCGTTCCTGGAGATGGCAAGACGACCTTCACCACCAACTTCGCCATCACCCTCGCCAATTCAGGAAATCGGACGCTCCTGATCGACGCCGACCTCCGGCGTGGCAACGTCCACGGTTACTTCGAGCAACCGCTCGAAAAGGGCCTCTCCGAAGTCCTCGAAGGCAAGTTGGCCCTCTCCGAAGCCATCCGCGAAACCCCCGTCGCGAACCTCTCGTTCATGCGGGCCGGTGAACGCCCCTCCAATCCGTCCGAACTCCTCATCGGTCCCGCCACCAAGGACCTGATCATGGAACTCCGTCGGCAGTTCGACTACGTGATCTTCGACTGCCCCCCGCTCACCGCCATCGACGATACCTTCTCGATCGCGGCCTACCTCGACGGCCTGTTCTTCGTCGTCCGCGCCGGAAAGACCTCCATGCGCTTCGCCAAGATGGGCATCAATACCATCCATCAGCGCGGTGCACCGATCCTCGGTCTCATCGTCAACGGTGTCTCCATCGACAACCCGTACTACTACTACACGACGTACTACTACTCGTCCTACTACCACCGTCCCCTCAGTCCGGACGAAAACGCGTTCCCGGAACGTCGCGGTGCCCTGCCTGAAGGACAGCCCGGGGCTCCCGGCGGCGACCTGCCTCCGTCGGAAAGGAAGTAGTCCGCCACGCCCAATCGCTGAACAGCTGCCAAGGCCCGGTCTCACGACCGGGCCTTTTGTCTGGGCGATGACGACATCGCTACCCCGAAACCATTCTCGATTGAGGCCTTGCCGGAATGCGCCACCCGTCCCGCACGGGGTCGAAATCCTCTTTCCGAGCCAGCCTGCCTTGCCCATCCTGCGTGCATGATTTCTCGGCTGAACCTCGCGCGATTGGGCGGCCTCGCCGCGCTCATTTCCGGCCTCCTTTCGTCCGAAGCCACGATCGCAGCTGGCTTGGCGGATCAGGTCGCCATCCAGACCTGGACCCTGCGGAACCTGAACTTCGAACAGGTCGTCGATTTCGCCCAGCGGCACGGGATCAAGGATCTCCAGCTGATTCCCAATCATCTCGACTACAAGAAGGAGTCCAAGGAACAGCTGGCCGCCAAGAAGGCCCGCCTCGAAGCCGCCGGCCTCCGGGCCTATACCTACGGCGTCGCCGGCACTTCCCTCGACAAGGAGGAGAACCGAAAGCTGTTCGAGTTCGCCAAGTTCATGGGCATGAAGCTCATCGTCGTTGAACCCGGCGACTTCCGAATCTGGGACAATCTCGAAGAGCTCGCCAAGGAGTACGACATCAAGGTTGCCGTCCATAACCACGGCATCAAATCCCTCTACGGCAACCCCGCCATCGTCCGTCAGGTCGTCCTCAACCGCGACTCCCGGCTCGGCGTCTGCATGGATGTCGGCTGGGTCACCAGCGGCAACTTCGACGCCGCCCAGGTCTACAAGGACTACAAGGGCCGCGTGTTCGACATCCATCTCAAGGACAAGAAGGTCCAGAAGACCGCCAAGGGCGATGACGTCGCCAACGACACCCACGTCGGCGAGGGCGACGCCAACTACAAGGGGCTGTTCAAGGCCCTGCGCGAATCCGGCTACACCGGCCGCCTCGCCATTGAAACCGACAGCCAGGACTTCGCCCGCCAACCGGATGACTTCGTCCGGAAGGCCAAGGAGTTCGTCGCCGGCAACGACGCCAGTGAATCCAGATAACGCGCAGGCGACCTCCTCCCTTCCCGAACCGATGTGGAGCCAGGCTCGCTGCGCCCAATGCGGCCGGACCTCCGGCCGGACGATTCTGGCCGTCCCCCATCCAGACGCCCCAGACGGAATCAGCCACGTCTTCCAATGTGACGGCTGCGGCCTCCGAAGACTCGACCCGCGCCCGAATCCGGAACCCCTCTCCCGCTACTACGCCCAGGCCACCGGATACAACGCGTTCGCCGGCCGTCGCCGCAGCCCGCGCGCCCAGGCCGTCTGGGAGTTCCTTCGCGACGGCTTCTCGCGTCCCGCCAACCTACCGTGGTTGACCCGCCTCGCGGCCCCTTTGACTGCGGGCCTGGCAGATTGGCTGTTCGACATCAACATCCCGATCCACGGCCGCACCAACCTCCGGGTCCTCGAGGTGGGCTCCGGATACGGCGACATCCTCATCTACCTCAAGGCCCGCGGATGCTCGGTTCTGGGGACAGACCTCAGCGCCTCGGGCGCCGCGAAGGCCGCGGACTATGGCGTCGAGGTCCGCGTCGGCAACCTCGCCGACCTCAAGCTCCCGGCGCAGTCGTTCGATGCTGTCATCCTGTGCCACTGCCTCGAGCACGTCCCCGACCCCAACGCAGAACTCGCCGAACTGCACCGCCTCCTCGCGCCGGGAGGACAGCTCCACATCGCCGTCCCCAATGGCTCCGCCACCCGCCTCGTCACGGACGGAGTCGAGTGGATGCACCTGTCGCACCCGTTCCATTTCTGGTTCTTCGACCGCGAAAACCTCGTCGCGCTCGTACGACGACATGGGTTTGAGCCCATTGCCCCCCCGGTGACGACCACTCGCCACCATGCCTGGGGCCTATGGCGCAGCGAGGCCTTCTCGACCGGTCTCATCCCGGCCACCCGACGACTCCTCCGGTACCTGCGGGGCTCGATCGGCAATCCGCAAGGTGGGGATGTCCTCCGCCTCGTCAGCCGCCGCGTCTAGCCCACAACCACTCTCGGGCACGTCACGCCCGAAGGCTCTGGAACCGCCCACCCCCAGGGTTGTTTCCCCAAGCCCTGAATTGCAGTAAGGCAAGTAATAGACTCTTCTGCGAACAATGAATGACGGCTCCGCGACGAAAGGGAACCGGCTCAGGCCATCCCTGCTCGGCTTCCCGCTCGCGGTCGCCACCCTCACCCTCATTGCCTGGCAACTCCTCCGGATCCTCCTCTGGGTCCGCTTCGCACCGGCGGGCATCTCCTTCTTCGACTCACTCCACTTCCTCGGTTCCAGCGCCTTCGCCGACGTCGCCTTCGCCCTCCTCGGCACCTCCATCCTCATCGGCGTCTCCAGCCTCCTCGCCTCCCTGCTCTCGCTCCCGACCCTCGTCCTCTTTCCGTTCGGAATCCGCGTCTGGACACCCTCCTGGCGGATCCTTTTCCGCATCGCCGTCACCGTCGGATTCATAATCGGCATCTTCCTCCTCATCAGCGAATGGTACTTCTTCGCCGAGTTCGAAAGCCGCTTCAACACGGTCGCCATCGACTACCTCATCTACCCCCATGAGGTCTTCACCAACCTCAAGGAATCCTACCCGCTCCCGCTCATCGGCGCGTCCTGCCTCCTCGGTGGAATTGGCCTTTCCCTCCTCGTCTTCCGCTGCTGGCCACCTGCCTGGAATGAGACTCCACGGACCACCCGCTTCGCCAGCGCCACCGCGTGGCTCATCCTCAGCGTCGGCGCTGCCACCCTCACCCAGGTCACCGGAAAACCCCTCAGCCGCCAGCGCGTCATCGGCGAACTTGGCGCCAATGGCTGGGCGTCCGCCCTCAAGGCTTCCTGGTCCCGCAACCTCAGCTACCCCGACTTCTATCCCGTCATCGACCGCGCCGAGGCCTTCCGCCGCGTCCGCAACCTCCTCGCCGAACCCGGCGTCCAGTTCATCTCACCCCCCGTCCCGGATCTCTCTCCACCACTCCCTTCGTCCGCCAACCCGGAAACGGACACCTGGCTCGACGCCGCCCGCGACTCCCTCCGCCGCCGCATTCCCGGTGACACCAACAAGCCCCGCCTCAACCTCTGCATCATCACCGAGGAAAGCCTCGGCTCCGAATTCTGGGGCTCTCTCGGCCGCACCCGTGACGGCAAACCCGATACGCTCACCCCGCGCATGGACGCCGTTGCCACCCGCGAGGGCCTCCTCTTCACCCACCTGCTCGCCAACGGCAACCGCACCATCCGCGGCCTCGAGGCCATCTACTCCAGTTTCCCGCCGCTCCCCGGCGACAGCATCCTCGCACGCGACCGCACCGAGAACGTCGAAACGATTGCCCGCGTCCTGAAACGCGACGGCTACAGCACGCTCTTCCTCTACGCCGGCCACGGCACCTTCGACTACATCCGCAGCTACTCCCTCCGCAATGGATGGGATCGCCTCGTCGAGGAATCCGACTTCCAGAACCCCGCCTTCCGGACCGCCTGGGGTGTCAGCGACGAAGACCTCCTCCAGCGCGGCATCCTGGAAATGCGGGCACTCCACGACGCCGGAAAGCCGTTCTTCACCAGCTTCATGACGGTGTCCAACCATCGACCGTTCACCTACCCCAAGGGCCGCATCCCCGAGGACCCAGACGCCCGGCAACGCGATCACGCCGTGAAGTACGCCGACTGGTCTCTCGGCGATTTCTTCGACCGCGCCCGCACCCAGCCCTTTTGGACCAACACCATCTTCGTCGTCATCGCCGACCACGGCGCCCGCGTCTACGGCAGTCAGACCATTCCCCTCAAGAGCTACCAGATCCCCTGCGTCGTCGTCGCACCCGCCCTCTTCCAGTCGTCCCGCCGAATCGATGTCGACGGCTCCCAGATCGACATCGCTCCCACCGTCCTCGGCATGATCGGCCGGCCCTACGAAAGCCTGTTCTTCGGTCACGACCTCCTCGCATCGGGCGCCAACGAACGGACCCGCTGCCTCATGCACCACAACCGCTCCGTCGCTGTCTACCGACGCCAGCAGCAGGTCGTCCTCGGACTCAACAAGTCCGTCGAATACTGGTCCGGTGAACCCGCCTCCGGCTCCATGTCGCGCCTCGCCGCCCCCGATCCCTCCGCCCTCAGCCTTCGGGACGACGGCATCGCCCTCTTCCAGGCTGCCGACGAACTCTACACCGCCCGCCGCTTCTCAATCCCCTCTCCCCCGGTCCACCCGTAGCCGACGAGGTGACGAGGCGGGGCCAAGGGAAGTTCCCAGTTCCCAGTTCCGAGTAATCTGGCATCTGGCGTCTGGCATCTGGCATCTCGGAACTTCCCATTTGTTACGGCCCGGCGCGGCCCGTGGGAATCCGTCCAGAGAATGGATTGGTCCGCGCACGCGCCCATCCCGTAAACAACAGGCGCCAAGGAGATCCTCCAAATGAACGCCAGAAACGACAGCCTCTGGGATCGGATCGAAAAGTGTCCCATCGGTCCCCAATCATCGGTTCTCGGATTCGAACGCCGCCTTGCCCGCGACAACGGCTGGTCCGAAGCCTACGCGTCCCGCGTCATCCAGGAGTACCGCCGATTCCTCTTCCTCGCTGCCCGCGCCGGTCACCCGGTGACACCCAGCGACGCCGTCGATCAGGCCTGGCACCTGCATCTCATCTACACCGAGGACTACTGGACCGGATGGTGCCAGGAGGTCCTCGGGTTCCCGTTCCACCACGGTCCCACCCGCGGTGGCCGCACGGAACAGACCAAGTACTCCGACTGGTACGCCCGCACCCTCGCTTCCTATCGGGACTGGTTTGGAACCCCGCCGCCCTCGGACATCTGGCCTGCCGCCGAGGACCGCTTCGCTGGCGCCTCCGCATTCCGCCGCGTGAACACCGGCCAGGTCTGGATCATTCCGAAGCCCTCCATCCGGACGCTGGTCCAATGGTCCGCCGCCGCCATGGCCGCCGTAGGGCTCACCGGATGCGGTGCCCTCGCGGTCACCGACTGGAACATCCTGGACTGGACCGGCACCCCCTTCCTCCTCCTCTACCTCAGCCTCATGGGCGCCACCCTGACGGTCCTGCTCATGACCCGATGGCAGGGCGGCACCTCGGATACCTCCCCGGACAGGCAACTCGAAGCCGAGGATCCCTACGTCGTCGCCGGCCTGGTCGACGGAGCCCGTGGAATCCTTCAGGCCGGGCTCGCCGCCCTCGCCGCACGCGGGCTGATCGAGTCGCACCCCTCCACCCCCGGATGGATCGGTCGACGCAAGGGAGCCCAACCCGGCAATCTCAACCCGGTCGAGGAGGCGATCTGGGACGCGATCCCCTCCGACCGCGAGATCGAGACGCGCATCCTGCGCAAGGAGCTCAAGCCCCTGTTCGCGTCGGTCCGCCGTCAGGTCCAGCAACGCGGATGGGAACCTTCTCCCGCAGCCCTCGGCACGGCGCGGCTCTGGCGGGCTGGAATGGTCGTCGGGCTGGTCGTCCTCGGAGCGACCAAGATCGCCATCGGCTACTACCGCGACCGCCCGGTCGGATTCCTGGTCGCCCTCACCCTCGCCACCCTCGTCTTCGGATGGATCCTCGCCTTCCGCATCCCCCGGCAGACCCGGGCCGGCCAGGCCCAGGTCAACCGACTCCGTGCCCGGGAAGCCGAACTCCGGCAGTCCCTCCGGCAACCCAACCTCGACCCCGATTGGAGTGTCCCCATGATGGTTGCCCTCTTCGGGGGAACAGCCCTCGCCGGAACCGCACTCGCCTCGTGGCAACCGGTCTTCCCCCGCCCGCTCCCACGCCCCGCTTCCAACACCTCCAACTCCCCCGACTCCAGCGGCGGTTGCTCCGGTGCCTGGTCCGACTCCACCAGCACCTCCAGCGGCAGCAGCAGCGATGGTGGAAGTGGCGGTGACGGCGGAGGCGACGGCGGCAGCGGTTGCGGCGGCTGTGGAGGCTGCGGCGGAGGCGGGGATTGATGCGGCTTCAAACTTGAAACTTGAGCCTTCA
>CAIMMI010000005.1 GCA_903842505.1 uncultured Verrucomicrobiota bacterium
CGTCCGGCCCGATTCGTTTGCTGCGGGCTCGCAGCTTCGGTGCGGAGCCCAGCTCTCCGCTGATTCAGCGTAAGGATCCCGAAGCGTGGGCTAGGGGGCCTGTTTGGGTGCGACGGTGGGTTGGATCGGCGATTCCCCGGCCTTGCGACGGAAGATGAGGATGTGCTGGCGGGGCAATTCTCGACCGGTCGAGATCCATTCAAGATCGTGCAAAGCCATTTCCCGGCGAACCTGGGCCTCGGTCATCTTGTGGAGTCGTTTGATCGGCACCCACTGGTCTTCACCACGGTACTCTATCAGGACGAGACGCCCGCCTGGTTTGAGTGCGGCCGTCATGCCGCGGGCCATCTCGTAGGGGAACTCGCATTCATGGTACACGTCGACGAGGATGATCAGGTCGAGTGCGTTCGTTGGAAGGTGCGGATCCTCCGGTGTCGACAGGACTGGCACGACCTGGGTCAGTTTTCGGGCTGACATGTTGGTGCGCAGGATCGCGATCATCTCGGGTTGGATGTCGGTTGCGTACACACGGCCGGAGGGGCCAACCCGCTCGGCCATCCGCCAGGTGAGATAACCTGAACCGGCGCCGACGTCCGCCACGGCCTGGCCCGGCTTGATGCCGAGGGCATCGAGAAGGAGTTTCGGGCGCTCCTCCTGCTCGCGCTCGGGCCGCTCGAGCCAAGGGGCACCGTGGTGGGTCATGTAGTGGGCAATTTCCCGGCCAAGAAACCACTTTCCCATCCCGTCCGGTGTCCCGGGTCGCTCCGTGTAGAGCGGTTCCGGTGGAGTCGGTGGCGATGCAACCCCGGCCCAGGCAAGAGTCCAGAGGACCATCAGCGTGGCCAACCGGTGCGTGCGGAATGGGACGTTCATGGCGATCCTATTTTCGAGCGATGCAGGCCTCGACGAAGGCCTTGAGCAGCCTGCGCTGCTCGGCGTGCCGAGGCGCGAGGCGCTCGGGGTGGAACTGGACGGAAATAAACCACGGCAGGAATCCCTCGGCACCCTCGGCGAGTTCGGTGGCCTCAACGAGGCCGTCCGGGGACACCGCGACCGGGCGGAGTTCGGGAGCCAATTGATCGATGCCCTGATGATGGGTGCTGTTAACCTGCAAGGAACGTCGGCGGGTGATCTTGGCGAGGATCGAACGGGGATCGACAGCCACCGGGTGCACCGCTTCGTCCTTTCGGTCGCAGGCGTTGTGTGGAACTTCCGATGGACGTTCGGTGGCGAGGTCGAGGTGGAGGGTTCCGCCGAGCGCGACATTGATCAGTTGGTGCCCTCGGCACACGGCCAGGAGCGGTCGCGGTTGCGCGAAGAGTTGCTGAAGTACCAGCAGTTCGAAGACGTCCCGGGGTACGTCTGGCGTACCGGAGAGCCGACGCACGGCGTCCGGGGCTCCTGGGCGGTGGACCTCCGGGCTGATGTCGTCGCCGCCGCTCAGCAGAACGCCATCGGCGCGGCCGATCGCATCGCGGACGACCTCGACATCGGCCGTGGGCGGGAGGACCCAGGGGACTCCACCGGCCTGGATGACAGCCTCCGAGTAACGCAGCGACAGGCTGATGCTGTGGTCATCAAACTCAGCACCCTGTGCCTGGGTGCTGGGCGTGATGAGGATGAGGGGCCGACCGGGCCGGATGGCCCTGGAGGATTTTGATGGGCGAGCCATGGCGAAGGGATGGTCAGTCGTTTGAGTCGTCGGTCTTCTTGGGGAAGCGGAACTCCGGGAATAGTTCGAGGATCCGTTTGCGTACCTCTGCGATGTCGTCGGGCTTGTAACGCCGCCGGACATGCCCGCGCTCCAGGGCGTCGAGGAGTTCGAGCCAGTCGGCGATCGGGGGATCCGGCATGGGAATCCACTCGATGTCGCGGCCGCGCCGCTTGGGTCGTTCGAAGAAGGCCCAGCGATTGCCGATGTGCTGGGCATAGACGTAGCGTTTGATGCCGTCGTCACCCGGTGTGGTCCAGCCGATGTCTGCCTTGGCTCCCATATTTGGTTGAAAGGGGGTGGAGTGTTGGGGGTCAGGCCGGGTCTTCGGGCAAGTCGACGGCAGCGATGGCCATCGCCGCGATTCCCTCCTGTCGCCCGACGAATCCCATTTGTTCGTTGGTGGTGGCCTTGATGCCGACCTTCGCCACGGGAATCCCCAAGGCGCCGGCGATCTGTTCCTTCATGGCCTGAATGTGCGGGTAAATCTTGGGGCGCTCGGCAATGAGGGTGGCGTCGATGTTGATGATCCGCCCGCCTCGGGAGCGTGCCCGACGAGCGGCTTCCTCGACGAAGATCCGGCTCGGTGCATTGCGCCAACGCTCGTCCGTATTGGGGAACAGGTGGCCGATGTCGACCTCGCCCACGGCGCCGAGCACGGCGTCCGTGATTGCGTGCAGCAAGGCATCTGCGTCGCTGTGGCCTTCCAGGCCGTGCGTGTGCGGTATTTCCACCCCGCCGAGGACGAGACGTCGCCCGGCAACCAAAGCATGGACATCGTAGCCGATGCCGACGTGAACCATGCAAGGAAGGTGGCGTGCAGGTGCACGGGATGGAAGCCAAACAATGAAAGTGAGTCGCGGGAGTCTTGAAATGGGTCCATCCTCTTGGTCAGGCGGAACACGAAGGACGCGTTTCGGGGCCCTTGAACCGTTCAGTTCGGAATTATTTCATGGGATTGGCCCTCGAACGGAGGAAAGTTCTTTCGGAATCTCGCCTTGGTCGTTTCTACTGGGGCGTCGCAGTCATCATGAGCATGGAAAATGGAACGGCGCGGAAGCGCATCTCCCCGCGGGCTGAGGCGCCCGCCAAGCAGGGCCTTTACAATCCCAGCATGGAGCACGACGCCTGTGGCGTTGGCTTCGTGGCGCATTTGCGCGGGGACAAAACCCATGCCTTGGTGGAGCAGGGGCTCCAGATCCTCAACAATCTCGATCACCGGGGAGCCTGTGGCTCCGAGGTGAACACCGGGGACGGCGCGGGCATTCTGATTCAGATGCCGCACGATTTCCTGGTCGAGGCCTGCACCAGGGCGTGCGTGCAACTCCCGGACGTCGGCCTGTACGGCACCGGCCTGGTGTACTTGCCGCGCGATCCGAAGCAGCGGCGGAAGGTCGAGTTGGCCTTTGAGAAGATCGTCAATTCCGAGGGGCAGCAATTCCTCGGTTGGAGGTCTGTCCCCACGGACAACTCTTCGCTGGGCGATACGGCCAAGGCCTCCGAACCTTGGATCAGCATGCCGATCATCGGACGCGGTTCGGACGTGACGGACACGCTGGGCTTTGAACGCAAGCTGTACGTCATCCGCAAGCGGTCCTTCAACGAGATCCGCTGCTCGACGATGGACGGGAGCCAGTACTGGTATGTGTGCAGCCTTTCCAGCCGCACGCTGGTGTACAAGGGCATGCTCCTGACCGACCAGGTCTCCAAGTATTTCCCTGACCTGCGTAATCCGTCGATGAAGACGGGACTCGCGCTGGTCCACTCCCGGTTTTCGACAAACACGTTCCCCAGTTGGAACCGTGCGCACCCGTACCGGTACATCGCCCACAACGGCGAGATCAACACGCTGCGCGGAAACATCAACTGGATGCACGCCCGCGAGGCCCTGTTCGCCTCCGACCTGTTCGGCGAGGATATCCAGAAGATCCTGCCGGTGGTCGACCCCAACGGCAGTGACTCGGCGATGTTCGACAACGTTCTGGAACTTCTCGTCCTCGCGGGGCGGTCTCTGCCGCATGCGATGATGATGATGATTCCGGAGCCTTGGTCGAACCACGAATCCATGAGCGACGAGAAGAAGTCGTTCTATGAGTATCATTCCTGCCTGATGGAGCCGTGGGACGGGCCCGCTTGTATCGCCTTCACCGACGGCGTCCGCATCGGCGCCTCGCTGGACCGGAACGGCCTCCGGCCTTCCCGCTATTACGTCACGAAGGACGACTACGTCATCATGGCGTCCGAAGTCGGCGTGCTCGACGTGGCTCCGGAGAACATCCGCGAGAAGGGGCGCCTGCAGCCCGGTCGGATGTTCTATATCGACACCGAACTCGGCCGCATTGTGGCGGACGAGGAGATCAAGGAGCAGATCGCCCGGGAGCAGCCCTACCGTCAGTGGTTGAACCAGCACCTGATCGATCTGGCCCAGTTGGCCGAGCCCAACAAGGAAGCGGAGGCTGATCGCGCGTCGGTGCTGCAGCGGCAGCAGGCCTTTGGGTATTCGTACGAGGACGTCCGGATGCTGATGGTGCCGATGGCTCGCGATGGGGTCGAGGCTGTGGGATCGATGGGTACGGATACGCCGCTGGCGGTGCTCTCCAACCAGCCCCAGTTGCTCTACAATTATTTCAAGCAGTTGTTCGCGCAGGTAACCAATCCTCCGATTGACTGTATCCGTGAGGAAATCGTTACCAGTGCGGAGACGACGATCGGTGCTGAGCGCAACCTGCTGGATCCCCAGCCGGAGAGCTGCCACCTGATCAAGCTCAAGAATCCCGTCCTCACAAACGAAGAGTTTGCCAAGCTCAAGCACATCGATCAGGCCGGGTACCGGTCTGTGACGTTGCCGATCCTGTACAAGGTCGACAAGGGGGCGAAGGGGCTGGAGAAGGCGTTGTCAGATCTCTTCAAGAAGGCCAGCAAGGCGATCGAGGAGGGCTACACCATCCTGATCCTTTCGGATCGGGGAGTGGGGCCGAAGAACGCCGCGATTCCAGCGCTTCTGGCTGTGAGCGGGTTGCATCATCACCTGATCCGCAAGGGCACCCGCATGCGGGTGGGCATCGTGCTGGAGTCTGGCGAACCCCGGGAGGTTCATCACTTCTCGCTGCTGCTTGGCTATGGCTGCGGCGCGATCAATCCGTATCTTGCGTTCGAGTCCATTGATGACCTGATCAGCCAAGGGTTGCTTACGGGTGTCGACCACAAGACGGCCTGCAAGAACTTCACCAAGGCGGCGTCGAAGGGCGTCGTCAAGGTGGCCTCCAAGATGGGCATCTCCACGATCCAGTCCTATCGTGGCGCGCAGATCTTCGAAGCGATCGGCATCAACGAAGCGGTTGTCGACAAGTACTTCAGTTGGACATCGACCCGCGTGGAAGGCATCGGGATGGAGGAGATCGCCCGCGAGGTCGAGATCCGTCATGCGAAGGCGTTCCCGGAGCGGAAGCTCAAGGTTTCGACGCTCGACGTCGGCGGCCAGTACCAGTGGCGGCGCGAGGGTGAGTATCACCTTTTCAATCCTGAAACGGTACATCGTCTCCAGAAGGCGGTCCGGAACGCCGACTACAAGTCGTTCAAGGATTACTCCCGTCAGGTGGACGAGCAGTTCAAGCATTGGTGCACGCTGCGAGGCTTGCTGGACTTCAAGCCTGCCTCTGCGATTCCGATCGAAGAGGTGGAGTCCGTTGAGGCGATCGTGAAGCGGTTCAAGACGGGCGCCATGAGCTATGGCTCGATCTCGAAGGAGGCCCACGAAGCGATGGCCATCGCCATGAACCGGATCGGCGGCAAGTCGAACACCGGTGAGGGCGGTGAGGACCCCGAGCGCTACGTGCCGATGGCGAATGGCGACTCGAAGAATTCTGCGATCAAGCAGGTGGCTTCCGGGCGCTTCGGCGTGACGAGCCAGTACTTGGTGAGTGCCCGGGAAATCCAGATCAAGATGGCTCAGGGCGCCAAGCCGGGTGAAGGGGGCCAGTTGCCCGGTGGCAAGGTCTATCCCTGGATCGCCAAGACGCGTCACTCGACGCCCGGTGTCGGCTTGATCTCCCCACCGCCGCACCACGACATCTACTCGATCGAGGATCTCGCCGAGTTGATCCATGACCTCAAGAACGCGAACCGTCATGCGCGGATCAGCGTCAAGTTGGTCTCCGAGGTGGGTGTGGGCACGGTGGCGGCAGGCGTGGCGAAGGCCCATGCCGACGTTGTCCTGATCTCCGGCTTTGACGGCGGCACCGGGGCTTCCCCGCAGACGTCGATCAAGCATGCGGGCATTCCGTGGGAGCTTGGCTTGGCCGAGACGCACCAGACGCTCGTGCTCAACAACCTCCGCTCCCGGATCGTTGTCGAGACGGATGGCCAGTTGAAGACCGGACGCGACGTCGTGATTGCCGCGTTGCTCGGGGCCGAGGAATTCGGGTTCGCGACGGCACCGCTGGTGTCTCTCGGATGCATCATGATGCGTGTCTGTCACCTGAACACCTGTCCGGTGGGTGTGGCGACGCAGGATCCTGAATTGCGCAAGCGCTTCACGGGCGATCCCTCGCACGTGGTCAACTTCATGCGCTTCATCGCTACCGAGGTGCGCGAGATCATGGCCCAGTTGGGCTTCCGCACCATCGAGGAGATGGTGGGTCGCACGGATCGTCTGGAGGCGCGGCATGCTGTCGAACACTGGAAAGCGCGAGGCGTGGACTTCAGCAAGATCCTCTATCAACCGGAGGTTGGCCCCGAGGTTGGGCGCTTCTGCCAGATGGCTCAGGATCACGGCATTGAACGGTCCCTGGACCTGACGAAGCTGCTCGACATCTGCCGCCCGGCGATCGATCGCGGCGAGAAGGTCCGGGCCAGCCTGCCGGTCCGGAACGTGAACCGTGTGGTTGGAACGATCACCGGCAGCGAACTGACCCGGGTGCACGGGGCCAAGGGGCTCCCGGAGGATACGGTGCTGATCACGTTCCAGGGCAGCGCTGGGCAGAGCTTCGGCGCCTTCCTGCCGGCGGGGATGAGCTTCGTCCTCGAAGGCGACGCGAACGACTACTTCGGCAAGGGACTCAGCGGTGGTAAGCTGATTCTCTACCCGCCTGCGGCGAGTACGTTCGCGGCGGAGTCGAACATGATCGTTGGCAATGTGGCCCTGTACGGGGCCACCTTGGGTCAGGTTTACATCCGGGGCATGGCCGGTGAACGGTTCTGCGTCCGGAATTCCGGCGTCACCGCCGTCGTGGAAGCCGTGGGCGACCATGGATGCGAGTACATGACCGGTGGACGGGTGGTCGTGCTGGGACCGACCGGACGTAACTTTGCAGCCGGCATGTCCGGTGGCGTGGCCTACGTGCTGGACGAAGCCGGGGATTTCCCGCGGCGCTGCAACCAGCAGATGGTCGGCCTCGAGAAGGTCGAGGGCGAGGACGCCGCCGAATTGAAGGCGATCATCGAGGAACATGCGATCAACACGAAGAGCAAGCGGGCGGCTCAGGTCCTCGCGGCCTGGGAGCAGTACCTGCCGAAGTTCGTGAAGGTCATGCCGAAGGATTACAAGCGCGTGCTGGCGGCCTTGAAGAAGGCTCAGGCGGACGGGCTCACGGGCGACGATGCCCTCAACCGCGCGTTCGAGGCGAATGCCAAGGACGCGGCCCGGGTTGGAGGCGGCTGAAATCGAGACGCCAAGGTACCAAAACGAACCGATACCAATTCGAACGAGACTGAGACATGGGCAAGCCCACAGGATTCCTTGAGTACGTCCGCGAACTGCCGCTCGACCGGAGCGCGGTGAAACGCATCCGCGACTGGAACGAGTTCCACGAGCACATGGACGAAGACCGGCTGCGCCAGCAGGGCTCCCGGTGCATGGATTGCGGCATTCCGTTCTGCCATAACGGCACGCTGATCAGCGGCATGGCGAGCGGATGTCCGATCAACAACCTGATCCCCGAGTGGAATGACCTCGTCTACCGCGGGCTCTGGCGCGAGGCGCTGGACCGTCTGCACAAGACGAACAATTTCCCCGAATTCACCGGCCGGGTCTGCCCGGCGCCCTGCGAAGGGTCGTGCGTTCTCGGCATCAACGCCCCGCCCGTCACGATCAAGAACATCGAGTGCACGATCATCGACAAGGGCTGGGAAGAAGGCTGGGTAAAGCCTGAGGCTCCCAAGAAGCGTACCGGCAAGAAGGTTGCCGTCGTGGGGTCCGGTCCGGCCGGTCTCTCCGCTGCCGCCCAGTTGAACCGGGCGGGGCATTGGGTCACGGTGTTTGAGCGGGCGGATCGCCCGGGTGGGCTTCTGATGTACGGCATCCCGAACATGAAGCTCGACAAGGAGAAGGTGGTCCGCCGCCGGCTCCGGCAGATGGAGAAGGAGGGCGTCGCCTTCCGCTGCAATTGCGAGGTTGGCAAGGATGTGACCTCCCAGCAGTTGATGGATGAGTTCGATGCCATCGTGGTGTGCACGGGTGCTACGAAGCCCCGCGACCTGCCCATCGAAGGTCGATCGCTGAAGGGGGTCCACTTCGCCATGGAATTCCTCCATGGCAACACCAAGGCCCTCCTCGACAAGTCGGCACCGCCGATCTCCGCCGAGGGCAAGGATGTTGTGATCATCGGGGGTGGCGACACCGGTACCGACTGCGTTGGCACCTCGATGCGCCATGGCTGCAAGGCCCTGGTCCAGGTTGAGATCCTGCCGCGTCCGGCGGATTCCCGCACGGCTGACAATCCCTGGCCGGAGTGGCCCAAGACCTACAAGATGGACTACGGTCAGGAGGAGGCAGCAGCCAAGTTTGGTGCCGATCCCCGCGTCTACCTGACGACCGCGAAGAAGTTCATCGCGGATTCTGCAGGCAACGTTTCCGGAGTTCACCTGGTGGAGATCAAGTGGGAGAAGAACGACAAGGGGCAGTTCATCCCCGTGGATGTTCCCGGTACCGACCGCGTGGTTCCCGCCCAGTTGGTGTTGCTCGCCATGGGCTTCCTCGGGCCGGAACAGCCGTTGCTCGAGTCGCTCGGTTTGGAACGGGATCCCCGATCCAACATCAAGGCCGAACATGGCAAGTACACGACCAGCATTCCGAAGGTGTTTGCTGCGGGTGACTGCCGCCGTGGTCAGAGTCTTGTGGTCTGGGCCTTCAATGAAGGACGCGGAGCCGCGCGCGAAGCGGATCGCTTCCTGATGGGCCGCACCGAGCTGCCTTGAGCAGCCTCGACGCCTGATACCGTTTTGAAGGTCGGTCCGTGTCGGAAGACGCGGACCGGCCTTTTGCCTGTCCCGCCCTGGGGCAGTCGCCCCTGCTGCATCAGAAGGTGCCCCGGGGTGCCATTCAGCATCGGCCCGATGGGCGATCGGATGGATGCCCGGCGGTTCTCCTACTTGGTACCCGCCTTGTGGCTCCTCGGTTGTCCCGATCTCTCGGGAGGTTTTTCCGACTTACGCGGGGCGCTTGCCCGCGGTGCCACGGCACGGACCTCGGTGCGGTTCGCCTTGCCGCGGGAATCGCGAGCGCCCGGGTTTTCCTTCGGCGCCAGCGGCTTCTTGGTTCGTCGCGCAGACTGTTCAGCCAAGGGGACGGCTCCCAGAACTTCGGCCTTCGGCGGAGGCGGCGCGACAAGGAAGGGGACGGGTGCAGGGGTGGTTTTCTTGGGCTTGGTCATGAAGGCAGCCTACTCCTCCAGCGGTGGGCTGCACGACATCCCTTGGCGTTCTCTGAGCGCTGGATGCCAAAGCGACCGCGAAGGCGGCCAAGGCCCAGCGAGATTCGTGTGGCGCCTAGCCGACTCCGGGTTTTTGGGCGGTGGGTGTTTGAAGGGCCGGGGTTCCATCCTGTGTCTTAATTGTAACAAAACGGACATGCAGCCGACATTGTGTCGGGGCGGAGTGAGAGCATGTTTTCGATCCAGAAGTTGATCGGTGGCGATGAGATCTTCTTCGAGTTGCTGGAGAAGAGTGCTGAGGAAGCCCGGGAGAGCGTGCAATTGCTGGTTCGTCTACTGGCGGCCCCTTCCGCCAATTCGTTGGATGACTTCGCTTTGCTGCGGAAAAAGGACAAGCGGATCACGGAAGAGATCAGCGAGCGGTTGACGACGACCTTCGTGACTCCTTTGGAGCGTGAGGACATCGAGGCGCTTTCGAATGCGCTCTACAAGATTCCAAAGACCCTCGAGAAGTTCGGCGAGCGCCTCCTGCTGTGTCCCGAACGCGTGCGACGGGTCGGATTTTCCCAGCAAGCGGGTTTACTGGAACGGGCGGCAGACGTGGTTCTGGCCATGGTCAAGGAGTTGCGCAAATCACCCGATCTGGAGTCGGTGAAGGAACAGAACGATCGACTTCAATACCTGGAGGGTGAGGCGGACAAGTTGATGATCGACCTGCTCCGGGAGCTTTATTCGGGTGAGAAGGACGCGGTCAGCGTCATTGCCCTCAAGGACCTGTACGACCTCCTGGAAAAGGTGATCGATCGGTGCCGGGATGCGGGCAACGTGATCTTTCACATCGTCTTGAAGAACTCCTGAGTCTTGTCATGACCCTTCTTCTCACGGTCATCGTGGTTGCGTTGATCTTTGAGTACATCAATGGCTTCCATGACACCGCCAACTCCATCGCGACCGTTGTCTCGACCAAGGTCCTGACGCCGCGGTTGGCCATCCTGCTGGCGGCAGTCACGAATCTGGTTGGGGCGTTGTATGGGACCGCAGTGGCAAAGACCATCAGCAGCGGCCTATTGGACTCCAAGCTGATCCCGGCTGAGTTGGCGACCCAGTCCCTCATCTGTGCCTTGGGGGGCGCGATTGTGTGGAACCTGCTCACGTGGTGGTTCGGACTTCCGTCCAGTTCGTCCCATGCGCTCATTGGCGGATTGGTGGGGTCGGGAATTGCTGCGGCCAGCAACAACATTGCGGTGGTGATCCTGAGCAAACCGAAGGCGGACGTTCCCTGGTATAAGTTTGATGGGTTGATCTACAAGGTCATCATCCCGATGTTCCTGAGCCCGATCATGGGTTTTGCCGTTGGTTTGATCCTGATGGGGCTTCTTTATTTTGTCCTCCGGCAGTGGACGCCGAAGTGGGTGACCTTGGTGTTTGGCAAGGCGCAGTTGGTGAGCGCGGCCTACATGGGGTTCAGTCACGGAAGCAATGATGCGCAGAAGACCATGGGGATCATCGCGCTGGCGATTGTGGGGGCCGACAAGGCCGGCAGTCTGGTGGACCTGCCCTCGTGGCTCCAATTTCTGCATCACCCGATGGTGAATGACGGGGCAGGGGGCGAGGGGATTGCCATCTGGATCAAACTGGTTTGCGCCGCCACCATGGCGGCCGGAACGGCTGCCGGTGGGTGGCGGATCATCAAGACGATGGGGCACAAGATGGTGAAGTTGCAGCCTGTTCATGGGTTTGCAGCGGAAGCAACGGCCGCCACGGTACTGATGACGGCCGCCCATTTCGGCATGCCGGTTTCCACGACCCATGCGATCACGACGAGCATCATGGGAGTCGGTTGTGCGAAGCGGTTCTCGGCGCTGAATCTGAGCGTCGTCGAGCGCATCCTGTGGGCGTGGTTCCTGACCTTGCCGATCACGGCACTGATTGGGTACGGCTTGATGCGTGGCTTGCGGGCGTTGCAATGACGAGGCGAGTTTGTGCCTCGTAGTCAGCCGTCCCGGGACGAGGGCGACTCGGAGGAGATTCGTGTCCGACTGTCGCAGGCCTTGGCCCGAAACGTTCCGAGGCAACAGCGGACTCCTCCAGGTTGGGGTTGAGGGGGGGCCCTCGGCTTGCTTCGCGTTCACCAAAGGCAGGGAGTGTGTCGTTGGAAAGTCTCTTTAGCGCAACTTTCGTTTCGCGGAAGTGTCATCGATCGCATGAAGCGGACGGCGATGGCATGGTTTGGGGTCTTGGTGCTCCCATGGGCGGCGATGGCTGAGCCTCTCGGCAAGGGGGTTGAATTGTTTAAGCTCCAGAAGGTTTGGGATGCGAATCTCTCCTTCGCGAAGGATCAGTGGGAAGCCATTGAGCCGAAGGAGGGCGGCGGCGGGATGTTCGGTGGGCCTGATGGTGGCGGGCCACGGGGTGGGGGCCCGAGAGGCGGGCCCGGCGGGCCCGGCGGGCCGGGGGACTTGAATCCCACCCGCTTCATGGCCGGTGGGTGGATGCAGGCCTTGGATGCGGACAAGGATTCCAAGGTGAACCGGAAGGAATTCACACAGGCCTTCCAGCGGTGGTCAAAGGAGTGGGACGCGGGTGGTTCGGGCGAGTTGGGCCTGGATGCCCTGCGGGAGGGCATGAACAAGGCGCTGGCTGGAGGCATGCCTGGAGGAGGCGGACCGGGCGGCGGTGGCTTTGCGCCGAAGTTGCAGGGGGCGGAAGGTAAGCGGAATGGGCTGAGCGCGGCGGCCGGCATCGATTTCGCGTACGTGCGGGCTGAGCTGGATTTTGGAGGGACGCGTGTCACAAACGTCGCCGTCCGCTACAAGGGCAATGGGACGTACATGATGTCCCGTGGGTCGGAGAAGAAGTCGCTGAAGGTGGACCTGAATGAGTTCGTGAAGGGGCAGAAGGTGGCAGGGGTTTCGAAGCTCAACTTCCACAACAACGTGACGGATGCCTCGTGGATGAACGAGCCATTGTCATATGCCCTCTACCGGGATGCGGGAGTCCCGGCGCCCCGGACGAGTTACTCCCGGGTGAATGTCTCGGTTTCAGGCCTGCACACGAACAAGTATCTGGGCCTCTACTCGATCGTCGAAAACCTGGACGACCACTGGGCCGAGTCGAACTTCGGGAGCAAGAAGGGGGCGATCTTCAAGCCCGTGACGCCGTCGCTGTTTTCGGATCTTGGAAATGACTGGGCCAGGTATCAGCAGACCTACGATCCAAAAGGTGAGCCTACGGCGAAGCAGAAGCAGCGGGTCATCGATTTCTCCAAGCTGGTTTCACACGCAGAGGATGCGGAGTTCGCCCAACGCTTGCCGGAGTTCCTCGACGTGGACGAGTTCAGTCGCTTCATGGCAGTGACCGTCTGGCTCAGCACCCTGGATTCGATCCTCGCCATCGGTCAGAACTACGTGGTCTACCTGCATCCGAAGACGGATCGATTCCAGTTTGTACCGTGGGATCTCGATCACTCATTCGGCAATTTCATGCTTCAGGGCACGCAGGAGGAGCGGGAGCAATTGAGCATCTCGGAACCCTGGGTGGGGCAGAATCGATTCCTGGAGCGCGTCATGAAGGTAGGCGCTGTCCGAGAGGCTTACCTGGCGCGTTTGAAGGAATTTCAGGGCTCGATCTTTCAGCCAGGCCGAATCCAGAAGCAGGTCGACGATCTGGCGGGGGTCCTGAAGGCGGCGGTTCGAGACGAAGGGGAGGAGAAGCTCTCCCGGTTCGCGAAGGTGGTCGCGGGAGAATCGGTGGGGATGGTTGGATTTGGCGGAGGCGGTGGAGGCGGCCGAGGACCGGGTGGGCCGGGGGGCATGCCTGGGTTTGGTCAGGCCGTGAAGCCGATCAAGGGATTCGTTGGAGTTCGGCACCAGGCCGTTGCGGACCAGTTGGCCGGCAAGTCCAGTGGGAAGCGGATCGGGAGCGGGGGCAGCCCATTGGGTGGCGGAGGCGGAGGTGGAGGGCGAGGCGGCTTCGGCCCGGGAACCTTCCTCGCTCCTGCGGTGCTCCAGCAGGCGGATTCGGACCACAATGACAAGGTGAGCGCTTCCGAACTGCAGAAGCTTGGGGAGAAGTGGTGGCAGGAGTGGGATGTTGAGAAGACGGGTTCGCTGACTGAGGAACAACTCGGCAACGGGTTGGTCAAGGCGTTCCCGATGCCGCCCGGATTTGGTGGTCCCGGCCGTGGGCCCGGCGGCCCGGGACCGGGCCGCCCTTAGCCGGGTTGACGGATCGCGTCTCAGCGCAGTTGCCCGGACACCGAGCGCAGGATGATCCCAGAGACGTCCCGCGCTCCGATTGCATCTCCGGCTAAATCCAGGTCGCCGATGATGACGGGCCAATCATCGGGTGATTTGGGCCGGCATCCGTGCGAGCCACGGACCAGGGATGCATCGAGCGGGATAACGTCCATCAGCATGCGGAATCCCAGCTTCTTCTTGAGGAGTCGGTACGCGATCCGGAGCTTCACAAGCCCCAACTCTGGATCGAGGAAGAGTTCGACCGGGTCGTAACCCGGCTTCCGATGGATGTCGACGCAGCGGGCGAAGTCTGGGGCGCGATCGTCCTCAAGCCAGTAGTAGTAGGTGAACCACGCATCCTCGGCGGAGAAGGCGACCAGATCTCCGGCTCGGGCGTGGTCGAGTCCGATGCGTTGCTTGCCGCTGGCGTCGAGCACCTCAGCGACCCCGGGGGTTGATTCCAGCAGCTTTCGCACAGCGGGGAGCAGGCTCGGATCCTGGACGTGGATGTGGGCGACCTGATGGTCCGCAACGGCAAAGACCTTGGAGTTGCCGGCATCGAGAAGTTCGAGTCCCAACTCCTCCTTGATCGTGATCCAACCCCGTTCGCGGAAGAGGCGATTGAGGTGGATTGGGTTCTGGACGGGGGTGATCCCATACTCACTCAGGACCAGCACCTGAACGCCGGCGGCTTCGAGTTGGTCGATCAGGTCGCCAAGGATTGAGTCGAGGAGTTGGAGGTCCTTGGGGATGGATGGGTGATTGGGACCGAGGCGTTGAAAGTTATAGTCGAGGTGGGGGAGGTAGACGAGTTGAAGGGTGGGTTGATGATGTTTCTCGATCCATAGGGCGGAGTCGGCGATCCATCGGGTGGCGCAATCCGGCTTGCCCTGAGGGGACTGGATGCCGGCGGCCGGTCCCCAGAAGCCGGGGAAGGGGAACGCGCCCAAGGCAGCCTTGAGGGCAGGTCGAAGTTCATAAGGCCACGAGTAGATGTCGAAAAATTTCCGACCGTCTGCCGGGTACATGGGTCGCGGAGTGACGGAAAAGTCCGCGGTGGAGTACATATTGTACCACCAGAAGGTCTTGGCACAGGTGAAGGCGGGATCCATCGCCTTGAGGGTGTCCCAGACCTTGGGAGCCCCGACGAGGTGGTTGGACTGCTTCCAGAACTGAACTTCGGCGAGTTCCCGGTTGTACCATCCGTTGGCCACGATGCCGTGGTCGCGTGGGGACAAGCCGGTGACGTAGGTTGACTGGGCCGTACAGGTGACGGCGGGCAGGGCGGGATCAATGACGGCAAGCCGATTCCGTGTCAGGAATCGAGCGAGGCGTGGCATGGAAGGCCCGATCTGCGACCGGGTAAGCCCGACAACGTTTAATACGGCAACGCGCTGCACGGTTGGACTTTGGTCGAAACCGGCCTCCGGCGGAATCGCCAATCGTGAGGTATGTCGTGGAGCGAGTTGTGCCTGGAAGTCTTTGTGTTGGGGCTCTGGCGGCCTTGCTGGGGGCAGGAACCACGGGTTAGCGTGCCTCCGGTGATCAGCGGTGGACAGTCCACCCGGTATCTCTTCAAGCCATGAAACGCCGCAACTTCAACTGGACCCTGCCGCCGGAAATCGAAGCACGATTGGGCGAATCCTCCTACGGACGGCAGCGAGCCATGCTCGAGGCCGGTCATCTTCTGGTGATCCTTCACGCGCCCCCGGCTCAGGAACGGACAGAGCGCGAGGAACTCGTGCTGCTGCGAAATCCGGATGGGCGTTGGTTGGCCAACGGATTTGAAGGTGGGGAAGTCCGGCTCCGCAAGCTGCTTGGTGATTATCGGTCCCGCCTTGAGTCGCTGGAGGAGGATTACGCAAAGGCTTCCACGGCGGATCAGCTTTTCCCGCTGATCGAGGCGCTCGCCCCTACCCAAAGATCCTGTTCACAAATGGCGGATGCGCTCCAGTCGGCCCGAGACCTGGTCAAGGAGGATCGCTTTCTGATCAGCGTCCGGGATGAGGGCTACGAACTGGCCCGTGGCTTCGAACTGCTGCTCGGGGATGCCCGATTGAAGTTCGACTATCAGATGGCCCGCAGCTCCGAACTGAACGGAATTCAGGCCGGCCGGATGGCTCAGGCCCAGCATCGGCTGAACGTTCTGGCCGCGGTGGGTTTTCCCCTGCTGGCGGTGGCTTCATTGCTGGGCATGAATGTCCGGCACGGTCTCGAAGATCGACAGCCGTGGGTTTTCCTTGCGGTGCTTGCCTTGGGCGCAGCCCTCGGTTTTGCGGTCAGGTCGTGGGTGGTGCGCCGCTAACGACTCACGAATCCCGAAGGAACTGGTTGGCGGCTGCGGCTGCGGCCGCGTGCACCAACCGGATCGGGACTCCAGCCATCGCCGCGACCGATCGGCAGCTTTCGTGTTCCGGGGCTGCTTGAAGCGTACGGTTGCCGAGCAGTCCCAGCTTCACTCGAACCGTTCCATATGGGGTTTGCACCTCGACCCAATGCCGCTTGAGCTTTCGTCGCTCGGCAATGGTTCGGCGAACTCCGAAGGCACTCGTCTCGGTCAGGAGGAACTCGCTGAATCGGTCCGCTTCGTTGGGCTCGACCAAGAGCGTGAGCAGGATGCCCGGACGCTGCTTTTTCATCTGGATCGAGGTGTGGAAGGCATCCAAGGCTCCCAGTCGCAGGGCCTTTTCCAGCACAGCCCCGAGCACCTCGGGGGTGAGATCATCGATGTTGCTCTCCAGTACCGCGATGGAGTCCGTATCCCAGTCGGCCTCTGGGGCTGCGTCGGGCCCCTCCCAAAGAACCGCCCTCAGGACATTGGTCCGGAATCGGTGGTCCCGGGTTCCCAGACCGTAGCCTACCCGGGCACCGACAACGCCGGACATCGGGCCGAAGGATTCAGCGAATTCAGCGAGGATCGCCGCGCCTGTTGGGGTGACCATCTCGTGGGGTTCTTCGCACTGGGAGATCGGGATGGATCGTGCACCGAGGATCTCGAGCGTCGCCGCAGCGGGCAATGGCATGCGCCCGTGGGCGCAGCGGACGAAGCCTGTGCCTTCCACAACGGCGCTGGCACTCACGCGGGGACGTCCCAGTTGATCCATCGCGAGGCAGGCCCCGACAATGTCGACGATCGAATCAACGGCGCCCACCTCGTGGAACTGCACTTCGGCCGGATCCAGGCCGTGGATCTTTCCTTCCGCGATCGCAATCCGTTGGAAGATCGACAAGGCGCGAGTCCGAACCCAATCCGGGAGGGTGCTCTGTTCGAGCAGGCTTCGGATCTGAGAGTGGCTTCGGCCGTGAACGTGGTCGGCCCCGTCCCCGTGGCTGTGGTGATGTCCGTGGTTTCCGCCGGGTTCGTGCGGATGCGGGTGCTCGTGGGCATGCCCTTCGCCTGGAGGGCAGGGATCGGAGGTGAGATGGACATCAAACTTCGTCCCGTGGATGGCAGCCTTCATCCGGCGGGCCACGTGCAGGTGGTACCCTTGGACGGGCAAGCGTTGGAGATCCTGGGTCAGGACCCGTGGATCCACCCCAAGGTCGAGGAGGGCCGCGACGAACATGTCGCCGGCGATGCCCGAACTGAGGTCGAGGTAGAGGTGTTTCACGGACAGGTTGGGGTGGAGGGACGCACGAGGGCGTTGATGGCGTTGGCGGCGTACCCGGCTCCGAATCCGTTGTCGATGTTGACCACGGTCAGGCCGCTTGCGCAGGAGTTCAGCATGCCGAGCAGCGCGGTCAGTCCGCCCATATGAGATCCGTACCCAACGCTGGTCGGCACCCCGATGATCGGCGCTCCGATGAGTCCGCCAACCACGGAAGGCAGGGCGGCCTCCATCCCGGCGACCACAATGACCACGCTGGCCTTCTGGATGTCTGGCAAGCGCGCCAGGAGGCGATGGAGGCCCGCGACTCCGACGTCGTAGATCCGGTGCACGTGATTTCCCATGAACTCGGCGGTGATCGCCGCTTCCTCGGCAACCGGCAGGTCCGTCGTACCCGCCGCTACCACGGCGATGATCCCCGGGCGCTTGGGTAGCGGGTTGGTTTCGATCGTCAGACAGCGGGCGGCCTCGTGATGGACCACGTTCGGGAACCGTTGACGGACCGCGACGACATGTTCCTGGCGGATGCGGGTTGCGAGCACCCGGCTGTCGGACTCAAGGATCCGGGCAGCGATTTCGACCAGGTGCTCCGGCGTTTTTCCAGCGCCGAAGATGACTTCTGGGAATCCCTTTCGGAGGGAGCGGTGGGTGTCAACCACGGCAAAGCCAAGGTCGACCACGGGGGCCGCCTGGAAGGCATGCAGAACGGATTGTTGGTCCACTTCTCCCCGATGGTATCGATCCAGCAGGGCGGCGGCTTCGGACGATGTCATGCAAGGATGATACGGGTATTTCCGTGGATTTGCATCCCCGGGATTATTGGTCGGGATGGTCCCTGCGCTTGGCGCGACCCATCGGGATCGTCTGGCCAAAGGGAGAGCAATTCCTTCCGAAGCCCCCCGGCTTCTCCGCGTCCCCGATAAAGACAAAAGGACCTTGCGAGGGGTACGGCGCATCGCGCAGCCTTCGAAGGGTCGGTTTTGGCACTCTAAACCGCCCTCACTCCGTCTCACTTTGTGAAAGTTTTCACCGGGAATTCGAATCCGGCCCTCGCACGGGCCATTTGCGAGTCGATCAACATGCCTCTGGCAAGGTCGACCGTCCGGCCGTTCCCCAACGGCGAAACCTTCGTCAAGATCGATGAAAATGTCCGCGGTCAGGACGTATTCGTGGTTCAATCGACGAGTTCTCCTGCGAACCAGCATTTGATGGAGATGTTCATCATGATCGATGCACTCCGTCGTGCGAGTGCCTCCCGGATCACGGCGGTTTTGCCCTTTTACGGATATGCTCGTCAGGACCGGAAGGACCAACCCCGGGTACCGATCACCGCGAAGTTGGTGGCCAATCTCATCGTTGCTTCGGGGGCACATCGAGTGCTGACGATGGACCTGCACGCGCAGCAGATTCAGGGCTTCTTCGACATTCCGGTGGATCATCTTTACGCGGCACCCGTGATCTTCGACTACCTGAAGAAGCAGGCGATTCCGAATCTGGTCGTGGTCAGTCCTGATCTGGGTGGATTGAAGATGGCTGCGGCCTACTCGCAAACGCTGGGAACCGAGTTGGCGATTGTGGCCAAGCGCCGTAAAAGCCCAACCGAGACGGAGGCGATCTCGGTCATCGGTGACATTGATGGACGCAACGTTCTTCTCGTCGATGACCTCACCGAGACTGCTGGCACGCTGGTGAATGCCGCTGCGCTCCTGAAAAGCCGGGGGGCCGGTCAGATCCGGGCCTGCGTCTCGCACGCCCTGATCAATGAATTGGGAGTTGAGAGATTGCGGAAATCGGCAATTGACGAACTCATCACGACCGATACTGTTGCCCGCTCTGCGATTGAAGGGGTGAAAGTCACGACTCTTTCGGTTGCGGGCTTGTTGGGTGAGGCGATCAAGCGGATTCATAGCAATTCGTCGGTTACCTCGCTCTTTGAGTTCAAGGGCTGAGGTTCGTGGAATCATCCACAGCGTCGGCAGATAAGACTTTATAAATGAAAAGTTTGGCATTGAGTGCGTTCCCACGCACGGCGAAGCGCCGCAAGGGCGCTCGGCAGGTTCGTTCGACCGGCCGCATTCCCGCAAACATCTACGGCAAGACTGCGGCTGCCCAGAACCTCGAGGTTGATTCGACGGAGTTCGGCCTGCTCGTTGGCAAGGCCCATTCCGAAATCATCCTGGTGGATCTGGAGATCAAGGGCGATGCCCGTCCGACCCGCTTGGCGCTGGTTCAGGATGTTCAGCACCACCCGCTCGAAGGCCATGTTCTGCATCTGGACCTTCACGAGGTCCAGCCCGACGAAAAGGTGACCGTCCGGGTTCCAGTTGAAACCGTGGGAGACTGCGCTGGCGTGAAGGCTGGTGGCACGTTGGAACACGTGCTCCTGAAGCTTCGCGTTCGGGCTCTTCCGAAGGACCTTCCTGAGCAGATCATGATTGATGTCTCCGGGCTTGAGGTGGGTAAGAATATCCATCTGGGACAGATTCAGGCGCCAGCCGGAGTCGAGTTGCTGGGCAACAAGGACGTCACCGTGGTTGCTTGCGCAGCCCCGGTTACTGCTGAGCCCGAGGCTGCCCCGGCCGGAGCCGAGGGCACCAAGCAGCCTGAGATGATCAAGGAGAAGAAGACCGACGAAGCTCCTGCGAAGGCCGCCGACAAGAAGAAGTAAGGTTGGCGTGCCGGTGGCAGGCTGACTGCATGCCGGGATCGGGTCTCGCGTGAAAAAGAAGACGTTGATCGCGGGACTCGGCAACCCAGGCAAGGAGTACGCCAGTACCAGGCACAACGCCGGCTTCATGCTCGCAGATCGCTTGGCCGCCCGATGGGGTTGGCGATGGCGGTTTGAGAAGAAGTTCTTTTCAGAAATTGCGGAGGGGACGGTTTGTGGCCGGGGTGTTGTGCTCTGCAAGCCGCAGACGTTCATGAACGTCAGTGGTGAGGCCGTCGGTAGCCTGGTTGGCTATCAGCGGATCCTCCCGGAAGACGTGCTGGTGGTCGTGGATGACGCGGATCTGCCCTTGGGGACGATCCGTATGCGTCCTGAGGGGAGTCCCGGCGGCCACCATGGACTGGAGTCTGTTGAGTCCCATTTGGGAACGCGGGGTTACCCGCGGATCCGTTTGGGGATTGCCAGGCCAGCGTCCGCGGTGAGGGACATAGCAAACCACGTGCTCGGGCGCTTCACGGCGAACGAAACCGTGGTGTTGGAAAAGGTGCTGAACCGTTCGGTGGAGCAGACGGAAACGTGGCTTTCGGACGGGTTGGCGAAGGCGATGAATTTATATAACGGGTCTGTGGCGTGAGCCTGACGACCCAAAAGATGGAGATTGTATGAAACGGTACGAAGGACTGTTCATCCTGAACTTGGCGGGCAAGGAAGAGGGCCTCAAAGAGGCGGTGGATCGCGTGGCTGCGGAGATCGCGGCCGTGGGCGGCAAGCTTGAGACCATCCAGAAGATGGACAAGAAGGCTTTCGCCCGTGTAGCCGATCGCCGCGTCAACTCAGGCCACTATGTCAACGTGATCTTCGAGGCGAAGCCCTCTGCGATCGTGGAGATCAAGACCCGGATCCGTCATTCTGAGGAAATCTTCCGGGCCCTGTTCACCGAGGCCTCCTCGACGGTCGTCGCTCCGATTCCGGCCTGACGCCCGACACACACCAACCCGCGTCCCACCCAAGCCATGGCCAACTTCAACAAGGTCTATCTCATGGGAAACCTCACTCGGGACCCCGAGTTGCGGTACACTCCCAAAGGACAGGCCGTGGCCAAGTTGGCTTTGGCGGTCAATCGTCGGTACACGACGGAGTCGGGTGAGGCGCGGGAAGAGGTCACCTTCGTTGATATTGACGCCTGGGGTAAGCAGGCCGAGGTGATTTCCCAGTATTGCAAGAAGGGCAAGCCCCTCTTTGTGGAGGGGCGGCTCAAGCTGGATCAGTGGGATGACAAGACCACGGGCCAGAAGAGGTCGGCACTTCGGGTGGTATTGGAAGGCTTCCAGTTCATTGGAGGGCCTCCTGCAGGTGAAGGGGGAGGAGTTCAAGGTGGGAGTGGCGGAGCAGCACCCGCGCCGCGCCCAGCCTCGAGGCCTGCCAGTCCAGCTCGTCCAGTTGAGTCTGGGCCGGCTGAGAGTGACGGCCCGCCGCCGGAGGAAGATGACGTTCCCTTCTGAGCGGGCAGGTTTGATGGAAGTTTTGGTATAGCATTTTAGACACACAACTAACCGTTTTCTGTATGGCGAAGACTGAAGTGATTTTGGTTCACAATGTGGTCGGCCTTGGGGCCGAGTCGGATCAGGTAAAGGTTTCGGCGGGCTTTGCGAGGAACTTTCTGGTTCCGCAGGGTCTGGCGATTTCCCTCACCCAGGCCAACAAGCGCCGGCTCGAGTCCTTGCGGCAGCGGCGTGCGGAGCGCGAAGCGCACGAATTGAATTCGATGTCTGAGTTGGGCCGCAGCCTGTCCAAGGTGACCATTACCCTTCCGGTCAAGACCGGCGACGACGGAAAGATGTTCGGCAGCATTACGGCCGGAACCATCGCCGACGCCTTGAAGACGCAGTTGGAGGTCTCGCTGGACAAGCGGAAGATCCACCTGGAGAAGGCGATCCAGGCGTTGGGTGAGCACGAGGTCGAGCTCCGCCTGCACCCGGAGGTGCGTTCGAGCATCAAGCTGAATGTCATCAGCAGCAATCCGAAGCCCGAGGTGGTTGCCGAGCCCGCAGCAGACGCCGCGAAGGCTGAGAAGCGCTCGAGCCGGAATTCGCTGAACCGCAAGGGCGGCGCAGCGACCGAAGCTTCGAAGTAGTCTCGGACCTGGCTCAGGGTTTCCTGTACGACCCGGGATTCAGATCCCGGGTCGTTTTCGTTGGATGGGTTGCTTTGCGCGTCGTCCAGGCGTGGTTTCTGGAACGGGTCTGTGAAGAACTTCGCATAATCCGGGCTTCCCCCGCGGCGCCGATACGGCATTTTTAGATTCCATGTCAGACGAGTTTTCGGAGTCCGATGTTTTCCCTTCGGATAACATCCCGTCGGTGTCCGAGCCCCCCCGAGGGGCGGGCAAGGGGAAGTCCGATTTTCGCAAGGGCAGCAAGAAGCGCGGGACGGTTGATCTATCGAGGCTTGATCGACTTCCCCCCCACTCGCTGGAGGCAGAGCAGGGGGTGCTGGGTTGCTCGTTGCTCGCACCCAATGACTGCATTGGGCAATGTGTGGAGCGGTTGAAGACCGGTCCGGAGGTTTTCTATGACCTTCGACACCAGACCCTCTATGAGGTGCTGGTGGGCATGTATGATCGGAAGGATGCCATCGATCTGATCACGCTTGGCCAGAAGCTGAAGGATGCGGGGCAGCTCGATGGGATTGGCGGGTTGGCGTACCTGTCCCAGTTGATGGACGCCGTGCCGAGCGCAGCCAACCTTTCGTACTATCTGGACATTGTTCGCGAGAAGCATGTCCTGCGGCGGATTCTGGCCACCTGTACGGAGGTCCTTGGGAGGGTTCACGGGCATGAGGGGACGGTGGATTCCCTACTGGATGAGGTTGAGCGGGATATCCTCAAGATCAGCGAGGATCGGGAAGAGATCGGCAACCGTTCGATGAAGGAATTGGTCCGCAGTGCGGTGGACATGATTCAGGAGTACCACCAGCGAAAGGGTGGCCTGACCGGTCTTCCGACGGGATTCGCGGATTTCGACAAGATGACCAGTGGTCTCCAACCCGCGGACATGGTCGTGATTGCTGCCCGCCCTTCGATGGGCAAGACGTCATTGGCCATGAACATCGCAGAACATGTGGCGGTGGAAGTCGGGCTCCCGGTTGGGGTTTTCAGTCTCGAGATGACCTCAGAGTCTCTCGTGATGCGTATGTTGACCTCGTTGGCGCGAGTCAACGGACGGATGATTCGGGACGGTTTTCTTTCGGAAGGGGATTTTCGGCGCCTGACGGCGGCTGCGTCCAAGTTGAGCCGGGCTCCGGTTCACATTGATGACACGCCTGGGCTTTCCATCCTGCAGCTTCGAGCACGGGCACGGCGCATGTGGCAGCAGCATGGAGTGAAACTCTTCGTGATCGACTACCTGCAGTTGTTGCACTCCACCTCAAAGAAGGCTGCAGACAGCCGACAGCAGGAGGTGGCGGAACTGTCGAACGGTGTCAAAGCCTTGGCCAAGGAGTTGAAGGTCCCTGTCATCGTGCTCTGCCAGTTGAACCGGGAGTTGGAAAAGGACAAGGACCGCAAGCCGAAGTTGTCGGACCTCCGTGAGTCCGGCGCGATTGAACAGGACGCCGATCTGGTCGGGTTGCTGTACAAGCCGGCGCAGGAAGAGGACGATCAGCGTCGGGACGAGACCGAGGAACGGGATGACGGCATGGCAGCGACGCCGGTGAACCTGCTGATCGCCAAGCAGCGGAATGGCCCAACCGGTGACGTCTGCCTGACATTCCTGAAGGGGATCACCCGGTACGAGAGCGCCTCGAAGATTGCGCAGGCCGACTGATGGTTCGGTCGCGGTGAACGATCCAAGTTGTAAAGAGTCAGCGATTGGGTGTTGCACGGCTGGTGATCGATTGGGTTTCATCGTCCGTCCGCATCCGTTGAAGTCCGACATGAAATCAACCTCCCGCCGGTGGAATCAAATCTGTGCTGTTCTGGTCGCCTGCCTGCACCTTGGGGCGGTGGCGCAGGAGGTCCCGACCGTCCAGAAGGTGGTCATTGTCCACGTGGGTCCTGCGAACGTCTCGGACGCGTTGATACGGGCCAACATGCGCGTCAAGGAGGGAGAGGTGTTCTCGCAGGACGCCGTGGACGCGGATGTCCAGAACCTTCACAAGACGGGGTTTTTCCAAAACATCCGGGTTGGGCAGGAGCGGGATGCGCGCGGGGTCACGCTGACCTATCGGCTGCAGGCGAAGCCGGTGCTGACTGAAATCCGCTTCTCCGGGAACAAGAAGTACAGCTCCAACAAGCTCCGCAAGAAGCTGACCTCCAAGGTTGGAGAGCCGCTGGACCAGCTCAAGCTGTTCAACGACTCGCAGGAGATCCTCAAGATGTACCAGAAGGCGGGCCTCCAGAAGACGGAGGTGGTGCCTGTACCTGCCATCAACGAGGAGTTGGGCCGTGGCATCGTCACCTTTGAGGTTCGCGAGGCTCCGAAGATCCGGATCAAGGACGTGACCTTCGATGGCGCGAAGGATATGACCACCCGCAAGCTCCGACGGGTGGTCAAGACCCGGCGTTGGTGGATGTTCTCCTGGATCACCGGTTCCGGAAAACTGAAGGACGACGTCTTCGAGGAGGACAAGGAACGACTCCGTGAGTTCTACACCGAGCAGGGGTACATCGACTTCGAGCTCAAGGACGTCAAGTTCGAGTCGACCACCACCAATCGGATGGTGGTCCGCTTTCAGATCGAGGAAGGAACGCCGTACCGGGTAGGGGGCGTTCGATTCCAAGGCAACCAACTCTTCTCCCGTGAGGAGATCATTGGGAATCTCCGGACCCGCGATGGCGACAAGATCAAGCGAGGCCTGGTTCTGAAGGATGGTGAGAAGTTCACTCCGAAGGGACTTCAGCGGGATGTGGATTCGATCCGGGACTTCTACTCGGGGCGGGGTTACATCGACGTGGTCGTGGAGCCGGAGAAGGTTCCTAACGTTGAAAAAGGGACGCTGGACCTGAATTACCGGATCGAGGAAGGGGAGAAGGCCTTCGTCGAGAAGATCGAGATCAAGGGTAATGTCCGAACCAAGGACAAGGTCATTCGCCGCGAGTTGGCGATTGCCCCGGGTGAGACGTTCGACATGGTGCGCGTCAAGCTGAGCAAGAACCGGCTCGAGCAGATGCAGTACTTCGAGAAGGTTGAAACCACGCCCGAGGATACGGAGATCCCGAATCGGAAGAATCTGGTGATCGGGGTTGAGGAGAAGCGGACGGGAAATGCGATCATTGGTGCCGGGTTCAGCTCCATTGATGCATTGGTTGGTTTCGTGGAGGTCAGCCAGGGTAACTTCGATCTGTTCAACCCGCCCACCTTCACGGGTGGCGGCCAGAAAGCCCGGCTTCGGTTGCAGGCCGGCACGCGGCGTCAGGACTATGTTGCGACATTCATCGAGCCCTGGTTCCTGGGGCGACGACTGTCGCTCAGTACGGAGCTTTTCCATCGCCAGCTAAACTTCCTCTCGGACAACTACGAGCAGAGCCAGACGGGTGGCAAGGTCGGTTTGACCAGCCAACTGCCGTTCAACCTGATCGGTGGCGTCAATTACACGCTCGAATCGATCAACCTCGACTTCGATGATTCCTACAAGGCGCAGTATCGGGATTCGGTTGTCCTTCAGGAGGCCGGGCGGCGCTTGGTCTCACGCGTAGGGGCAACGTTGGCGTACGACACCCGCAATTCCTATCAATTGCCCACCAAGGGCCAGCGGATCGAATTGCTTCCCGAATTGGCGGGCGGGCCCTTTGGAGGCGACTCGGACTACTACCGTGTCGAAATGCGCGTTTCCCAGTATTGGAACCCGGGGCAAATGTTCACGGAGACCAGTTACTGGCAGGACGTGTTCGAAGGGCATGTTCTCGAGTTGAGCGGCCGGATCGGCGTGGTGGAAGCCTACGGCGACGGTGATCGTGGACGGCGGGATCGGGTGCCCTTGTTTGATCGGTGGTATCTGGGTGGGCTGACTTCCCTCCGGGGTTACCGGTTCCGACAGGTGGGACCGAGGGATCCCATTTCGGGCGAACCGACCGGCGGCGGGACGTACTGGTTTGGTGGGGCGGAATACAGTGTGCCGATTATCGAACGTCTCCGCTTCGCTGTGTTCTATGACGTGGGCATGGTATACCCGGACGCGTTCAGTTTGGCCCCGCAGGACTACGTGGACTTCAATGGCAAGCGCCAGACGACGCGGTTGTACAGTGACAACTGGGGCGTTGGGTTGAGGTTGAACCTGCCGATTGGTCCGCTCCGGTTGGATTATGGTATCCCCATGACCCATGACACGCGGGTTGGCGGGGGTGGCCGCTTCCAGTTTGGCGTGGGCTACACGCGAGATTTCTAAAAAAAGGTAACGACGTAAATACGACAGCATGAATGCGAATGTGATGAAACGAGTGGTTGGCTTCGCCGCCGCGGTGTTCTTTGCGATGGCCGCGCAGGCCCAAACCAAGACTGCCGTGGTCGACCTGAAGAAGGTGTTTGATGGCTACTGGCGCACCAAGCAGGCGGACACGCAGCTCAAGGAGCGCGCGAGCGACCTGGAGAAGGCGCGCGGAGGAATGGTCGAGGACTACAAAAAGGCGAATGAGGATTTCAAGAAGATCCTGGACGGCCTGAATGACCCGGCGGCCTCGGCCGACGAGAAGGAAAAGCGCAAGAAGGACGCTGAGAAGAAGCAGGGCGAAGTGCGCGAGCTCGAGACCAGCATCCGCACCTTCGACGAGAATTCCCGGAAGACGATCCTCGAGATGCAGAAGCGCATGCGCGACTCCGTCCTCCGCGACATCCGCGGTGTGGTCGAGGAGAAGGCCAAGGCGGGTGGCTATCAGGCGGTGCTCGATACCGCTGCTGAATCCATCAATCAGACGCCGGTTGTGGTCTACACGAGCCTGCTGGGTGGTGCTGACGATCTTTCTGACGGCGTCCTGAAGGTGCTGAACGCCAATTCGCCCGCGGACGCGCCCAAGAAGGACGAGGAGAAGAAGGAAGACAAGAAGTAGTCCCCCGGGAGGCCAACTTCCCTGGTACAAGGCAACGAAGGCGCAGGCAGTCCTGCGCCTTCGTCCATTCTCGATGATGAACTCCGCTGTGATTGTGGCTGCGGGCCGGGGGACCCGGATGGGTCCCGGCGTCGACAAACTTTTCCTCGAGGTGATGGGCATGCCCGTTGTCGCGCACACCTGGAGGCGCTTCGACCGATGCAGTCAGATCCATGAAATCATCCTGGTCGTCCGGTCCGGGATGGAGTCCGCATTTCGGGAGTTGGCGGAATCGATGGTCCGGCCGACCAAACCTTGGCGTCTGGTGGCCGGCGGGGCGGAACGACAGGACTCGGTTTGGAATGGGGTTCAAGCCGTAGACTCTGGTGCTCAGGTGGTCGCCATCCAGGATGGGGCCAGACCGTGTACGCACCCGGAGCTTATTCGGCAATGCGTGGAGGCAGCCCAGCGGCACGGTGCGAGTGTCGCCGGGTCACGGGTGACGGACACCATCAAGGAGTCAGACGGGGGAACCTGCATCGCACGGCACCTGGACCGGAGTCGTCTCTGGGCTGTCCAGACCCCGCAGTGCTTCCGATTGTCGGTGATTCGGGAGGCGCTGGACGAGGTTGGGCGGCGAGGCGTAGCGGTGACGGATGACACCGCGGCCTGTGAATTGATTGGGCAGGCGGTCCACTTGGTGGACAGTCCATGGCCCAATCCCAAGGTTACGATGCCTTCGGATGTTCCGTGGGTTGAACTTTTGCTCCGGAGTGCCGGGGAGCCCTCTTGATGGGGGGCAGGTGCGCTTCTGCCGAGCGGTCAGAGTTTCCGGAAATTCGCCTTGAGGCGGCTTCCCGTGGCGGATGAACCTGCCTCCGATGCACGTGTTGCTGGCGGCGAGCGAACTTCATCCGTTCTCAAAGACGGGTGGGCTGGCGGATGCGGTAGCGGCTTTGGGCCAAGCGGCGGCCCAGGCCGGTTGTCGGGTGACGATTGTGACGCCGCTGTATCGGGGAATTGCTGCGAAGCACCCCGGGATCCGGCGAGCGGGTTGGAAGTTTGATCTTCCGCTCGGGAAGGACCTTGTTTCCGGCGAATTCTGGCAGTTGGACCTGAGCCCTGGTCTTTCGATCTGGTTCGTGGATCAGCCGGCGTTCTTCGATCGACCGGGACTCTACAACGAGGGGCAGCGAGACTACGCCGACAATGCCCAGCGATTCCTTTTCCTGACCAAGGCAGCGATGCTCGCAGCCCGTTATCACCCGGAGCCGCCCTCCATCATCCATGGCCATGACTGGCAAGTGGGGTTGCTCCCGTTGCTGGTGCATTTTGCGAGGGTCACGGGCAGTTGGCCGGACGCGCCCCGGACGGTGTTCACGATCCACAACCTGGCCTACCAAGGCGTGTTTCCGGTTGAAGCCTGGCAATACACGAATCTTCCGTGGTCGTGGTTTCATCTGGAGAGTGCCGCGCATTATGGCCAGCTCAATTTCCTGAAGGGCGCCCTGTATCTGGCGGACGCGCTGACCACGGTGAGTCCGCGCTATGCGGTTGAGATCTGTACGACCGAGTACGGGTGCGGCCTTGAGGGAATCCTCCGTCGCCGTGAACACGATTTGACCGGTATCCTGAACGGGGTCGACTATCAGGAGTGGAACACGCAAGCCAACCCGGCCCTGCCGTTCGCCTATGATGCGCAGCACCCGGCGGGCAAGGCCGCGAACAAGGAGGCCTTGCAGGCGGAAATGGGCTTGGCCGTCGACGCCTCGGTGCCGTTGTTCGGGAACATCAGCCGCCTGACAGACCAGAAGGGATGCGACCTCATCCTTGCGGCCCTCGAGCGGTTGATGCCGGAGACACGCCTTCAATTTGTCCTCTTGGGGAGTGGAGATCCGGAGCTTCAGGAGGCGTTCCAGGCCCTCGCGGCAGAGTACCCCGGAAAAGTCGCGGTGCGGATTGGCTTTCATGCCCGTTTGGCGCACCGGATCGAGGCGGCCTGTGACTTCTACCTCATGCCGTCCCGGTTCGAACCTTGCGGTCTCAACCAGATGTATTCGCTTCGGTATGGAGCGATCCCGATCGTCCGCTGCACGGGTGGCCTTGCCGACTCCGTCACCGATCCTCGCGACGATCCGGATCGGGCCAACGGGATTCATTTCCACGAACCCACGGCGGAAGCGCTCGTCTGGGCGATTCGGAAGGCGTTGGCTGTCCATGAGGATCCGGAGGCCTTCCGGCACTTCCGGTTGAACGGTATGACCGCGGACTTCTCGTGGGAAAAGCAGGCTGCGGAGTATCTGAGGTTGTACGGGGATGTCCTGCACGGTCCGTGATTGGTTCCGGAAGGGAAACCCGGCTAGTCTGTCCCTGTGTCCGAGACACTCGTCGTCAACGAAGTCTACCTGAGCCTGCAGGGGGAGAGCACCTTCGCGGGGTTGCCGTGCATTTTCGTGCGGTTGACCGCCTGCAATCTCCGTTGTTCCTACTGTGATACGGCATACGCCTTCACCGAGGGCGTCAAACGCACCTTGACTGATGTCCGGGCTGAGATCGATCGCCTCGCGGAGTCCTATTCCGGCGTTTCCGCGATCGGGACGCTCCCGGTAGTTCCGATCCCGGGGGCCGCCGGTGGACATCGGTTGCCGTTGGTTGAATTTACGGGCGGCGAGCCATTGCTCCAGCCTCGTGCTGTCGGGCTCATGCGGGATCTTTGTGACGCTGGCTACACGGTTCTGGTCGAGACGTCGGGTGCCCATGACATCGGAGTCCTCGATCGGCGCGTCCGCCGGATCATGGATCTCAAGAGTCCCTCGTCTGGCGAAGTGGCGAGGAATCGCGGGGAAAACCTCGCGCTTCTCCGGGAAACCGATGAGGTGAAGTTCGTCCTGGGTACCTGGCAGGACTATGAATGGATGAAGGGCGTCCTGACCGACCACCGGATCCACCGACAGTGCCCGGTTCTCGTTTCGTGGGTTGCGCCGCTCTCCCCTGAGCAACGCCATGCTTCGTTGAAGTCCGTGCCACCCGGCCATGTGGCGATCTCGCGCAAGGAACTGGCCGATCGAATCATTGAGGACCGCTTGCCGGTCCGGTTCCAGTTGCAGATGCACAAGTACGTCTGGTCACCGGAGGCACGGGGCGTCTGATGAAGGATGCGCCGTCTCCATCGGAGGTGCTCGAACAGCTCCGGCGGTTTGAGTCCCGGAACATCACCCACGTAGATCGGGCGAATGGTTGGCCCATCGTGTGGGATCGTGCCCGCGGATCTTCCGTCTGGGATGTGGAAGGTCGCCGGTACACCGACCTGACGGCGGCATTTGGTGTCGCGGCTGCTGGACATGCGAATGCGAAGGTGGTGGCAGCGGCCCGGCGGCAGGCGGGGCGATTGCTTCACGCGATGGGGGATGTGCATCCGCATGCGGGCAAGGCCGCGCTGGTGGCGGAATTGAGTCGGTGGACCTTTGGTCGATGGCGGCCCGGTTCCGAGGCCAAGTCGATCCTGACGGGATCCGGTTCCGAAGCGGTTGAATGTGCGCTGAAGACCGCACGCTTGGCGACGGGGCGACCCGGGGTGATTGCATTCGAAGGGGCCTATCACGGCTTGGGCTATGGGGCTCTCAACGCCACTCACCGGGAACATTTCCGGGCGCGGTTTCGGGATCAACTGGGCGGCTTTGTTGAGTTTGTGCCTTTCCCGGTGGAGCAACCGGCGGATCCGGGCGATGGCGATCTGGAGTTGCAGTTGACGCTGGCCTCCTCCCGCCGAGCGATCGGCGCGATCTTGGTCGAGCCCATCCAGGCGCGGGGAGGAATCCGTGTTCCACCGGATGGCTTTCTGAGGCGGCTTCGGCGTTGGTGCGATGCACACGGTGCCCTGCTGGTCCTGGATGAGGTCTACACCGGCTTTGGGCGGACCGGGGCGTGGTTTGCGTGTGAGCACGAAGGCGTGGTCCCCGACCTGATCTGCCTCGGCAAGGCGATGACTGGCGGATTTCCGATGGGGGCGTGTGTGGGTACGTCGGCGATCATGGACCTGGCTTGGCCGGAATCCGATGGAGAGGCAATCCACACGAGCACATTCCTGGGGCACCCGGTAGGCTGTGCCATGGCTTTGGCCCAAATGGCTGAATTGGATTCGCGTGCGTTGCCTGCCCGATGCAAGGCGGAGGGCGAGTGGTTGCGCGACCGTTTGGAAGGTGTTTCGCATTCCTTTCCGGAGGGACTCGTCCGGGCTGTTGGTCGAGGGTTGATGGCTGGGCTTGAGGTGCGCGGATCGGAGGAGCGGCCGGCTGGGTTGGCCGTGGTGCGGTGCATGCAGCGACTACTGGCGGACGGCATTCTTGTGTTACCTGAGGGCGCGGGAGCCGAGGTGCTCAGCCTCACGCCGCCGCTGACCATTTCCCGCCGTGAGTTGGATCGGGCCGTGCGTCGGATCGAGTGCCGGTTGAAGGAAGTACTTTCATGAATCTATCGGACATGCGCCGCCTGCTGGCGTCCCGCGACCTGCAGTTGACCAAAAGCCTGGGTCAGAACTTTCTCCACGACGGCAATCAATTGCGTCGGATCGCTGGGGCGGCGGCTCTGGAAGGCACGGACCGGATCCTGGAGATCGGGCCCGGGCTGGGTCCCCTGACCGAACTGCTGCTCGCCGGGGCAGGGGAAGTGACGGCCGTCGAGAAGGACGGACGACTGGTTGAAGTCCTCCAGGAACGATTTCTCGGCGACGACCGTTTTCACCTCATCCATGCGGATGCGCTGGAGTGGATCCGCGAGGAGGAGCGGGATTGGTCGGAATGGAAGGTGGTATCGAACCTCCCGTACTCGGTGGGTTCGCCGATCCTGGTGGAGTTGGCGCTGGCGGAGAGGCCCGCGCGTCGGATGGTGGTGACACTTCAAGCGGAGGTGATCGGGCGTGTTGCTGCCCGGCCGGGTACTGCCGAGTACGGCGTCTTGACCCTGCTGGCGGCCCTGAGATTTTCGGTGTCGTCGACGTTCAAGGTGCCCCGCGAGTGCTTCTTTCCGGCGCCTGACGTCGAGTCCGCGTGTGCAGTCCTCGATCGGAGGCCGGCGCTGGAACTCGGACCGGGAGTGGCTTCGGCTTATGTATCGGCGGTGAAGGCGGGATTTGGCCAACGCCGCAAGATGATGCTCAAGCTCCTCGCGGAAGTCTGGCCTCGGGAGGCGGTCGAGGCGGCCATGACGGGTGCGGGCGTGGCCCTCACGGAACGGGCTGAGCGGGTGTCTCGAGAGCAGTTTGTTGAAATCGCAAGGCGGTTGGCGGGCGCCCCATCGACCGGGAATCATCCCTGATCACACGCCGCGCGCGAACGTCCAGACGACGACCTCGGCAGCACCCAGTTGGCGCAGGGTCGCTGCCACCGCATCGGTAGTGGCGCCTGTGGTCAGGACGTCGTCGACCACCACCCAACGGGTGCCATCGATCCGCTGGGTGACCCCGGGTTCGAAGGCATTCCGGACGTTCTCGGCCCGCTCGGTTCGGGACAACCGGGTTTGGGACGAGGTCACACTTCGACGACGGACCAGATCCAGTCGAAGCGGTACGGCGAGTGCCTCGGCCAGCATTCGGCCCAGACGTTCGGCTTGGTTGAATTCCCGCTCACGCTGGCGAACCGGATGCAACGGAACCGGGACGACGCCGTCCCATTGGGTCTGGGACAAGTCCGCCATCGCCGCAGGAACCCAGACCGCCTGGAAGAAGGGTTCCAGCCAGAATGCCCGGTGGTACTTGTAGAGGTGGATGGCCTCGCGGGCGCTCCCCTTCGCGTGTACCGCGGACCTTGCCCGCGAGAAGGCCGGGTTCCGATCCCGGCAGTTTGGGCAGTCAAACCGGTGCTGGATTTCGCCGGGGAATGGGAGCCCGCATCGGTCGCAGGCGGGTTGGTTCAGCGGGACGACGCTTTCGCGGCAAGCCTGACAGACGAGGCCCTCCTGGGGCCGTGCATGAGCGTTCCCACAAAGTTGGCAGCGCTCGGGGTAGAAGAGCGCCAGAAGGGCATCCCGTGTTGATCTAAGGAGTCGTGGAGGCATGGGGCCGACCGTTGGGTTGCGGTCGTAACCCAGCATGGATGAGGAACGCCTGCAGCGCCAGCAACCCAAGAGCCAGCCAGCCATCGAAGAGTCGTCCGGAGCCCCAGATCGCGGAATTCGCACCTGGCACGTCCGAGGTGGCAAATCCGTACGCCTTGAGCCAGAAGATCCATCCTGCGTGCAGGCCGATGGAGAATGCGAGACTGCGTGTCCTTTCCCTGGCGAGGGCCAGGGCGAGGCCGGCCACGACCAGACTCAGCCAGCCTGGGACCAGACTGGAGATCGACGTGAAGCCCCGCAGCATCTGGCCCAGGGTCCAGAGCCCGGTCGAGGCGTCTACGTGCTCGGGCTTGGGCGGTCTTTCGAAGAAGTGGACCCAGGAGTAAAGTGCACTGGTGATCGCGGCGGTGGCCGCGAATCCGAGGGTGCGGCGCAGCACGCCATGCAAGACGCCCCGGAAGAGGAATTCCTCGATGCACGCGACGACTGCAGCCGATAGCGCTGCCGATCCCAGTCGTCCCAGCCACCGTCCGAGGTCGGTCGGCGCAACCCATATCCGGGTGCCGGCCAGCAACCCGAGGACAGTCACCAGTCCCAAGGCACCGAAGCCCAGGATAAATCCCTTTGCGACGGCCGGCCGCCATGGGCCAACCCAACCCAGTTCACCTCGTTCCCGGACCCGGAAAGTCCGGATCAGGGGCCATAGTCCTGCCACGGCGATCACCAGGAGACACCGATTCACGTACCGGTGGAAGGGTTGCTCCGCTGTGTGGCGGAGCGATGGAAAGTGCGCTGCCAGGAACTGCATGGCCTCCCAGAGCCACGGCGCGAGGAGGGCGCCACCCAGGAAGATGGCGACCAGATACACCAGGAGGACTCGGGCGGCGGACATTGGCGCGAGCCTAGGTGGGAGACCCGGGATGTCGAAGGCGGAAAATGTCCTTTGACAACCCCGGGGGCGATCAGGCATTTCTCCGTTGCTCCGGAAACGGGGCACTCATCCAGAGTGGCAGAGGGACTGGCCCGATGAAGCCACGGCAACCGGCAGCGCCGACCGCGCTGCGACCAGGTGCCAAATCCAGGTTCTCCCGATCAGGGAGGGCGAAGATGAGGAGCGTTGGTCTGGACTTTCCGACCCCTTCTCAATTCGAGGACGGGGTTTTTTCGTTTCGACCCAGCGTCGGAACCCCCGCCTCCTGAAACGGGTGGAAGTGCCCTTGCCGGTATCAGGATTAGTGACGTATGAGCCAGACGCAGCAGGGATTCATGAAGGCACTGAAGTGCCGCGAGTGCGGCCGGGAATACGCCCTCGGCGCGACCCACGTTTGTGAGTTCGATTTCGGGCCGCTGGAGGTCGCCTACGACTACGATCGGATCAAGAGCGTCCTGACCCGCGCCGTGATCCAGTCGCGGCCGCAGACGATGTGGCGTTACCGGGAGCTCCTGCCGGTCGCCGGCGAACCGACGGTGGGCCGACAGGTGGGTTACACGCCGCTCATCAAGGCGGATCGCCTCGCGCGCCGCCTCGGCATCCGGGAGCTCTGGGTCAAGAACGACGCCGTGAATTATCCGACCCTCTCCTTCAAGGATCGGGTCGTCAGCGTCGCGTTGAGTCGATCCGTGGAACTCGGCTTCAAGACGGTCGCCTGTGCCTCCACGGGCAATCTCGCGAACTCCGTAGCCGCCAATGCTGCCGCCGCGGGGCTCGAGGCCTACGTTTTCATTCCTCAGGACCTGGAGCAGGGCAAGGTCGTCAACTCACTCGTCTACGGCGCGAACGTGATTGGCATCAAGGGGCATTACGACGAGGTCAACCGCCTCTGCGCGGAGATCGCCGGCAAGTATCCATGGGCGTTCGTGAACGTGAACATGCGCCCCTACTATGCCGAAGGATCGAAGAGCATGGGCTTCGAAATCCAGGAACAGTTGGGCTGGCGCATCCCCGAACACACGGTGATCTGCATGGCCTCGGGTTCGCTCCTGACCAAGATCCACAAGAGCTATCAGGAGTTCTCCAAGCTCGGGCTCGTGTCCCAGGTTCCCTGGAAGATCCACGGTGCCCAAGCCACGGGGTGCAATCCGATCTCCTCCGCCCAGAAGGCCGGCCTCGATTTCTTCAAGCCACAGAAGCCGAATACCATCGCCAAGTCGCTCGCCATCGGCACCCCCGCGGACGGCTTCTACGCCTTGCGCGTCATGAAGGAAACCGGTGGGGCTTCCGAGGACGTCACGGACGATGAGATTCGGGAAGGCATCCGGTTGCTGGCCGAATGCGAGGGCGTCTTCGCCGAGACTGCCGGTGGCGTCACCGTCGGGGTCGCCAAGAAGCTGATCGCCCAAGGCAAGATTGCCGCCGATTCCAGTGCAGTGCTGTGCATCACCGGCAACGGGTTGAAGACGCTGGATGCCGTCGTTGGGCACGTGGGTGAAACCCGCGATATCCGACCCAGCCTGCGGGAATTCGAGGGGCTTCTGGCCCAGGAACGGGGTGGCGTCGCCGTCGCCGCCGGGCGATGAGTCCAGTGCCCTTCCGAAGCTCCGGCTGTTTGGTCCCATGAGCGTACGAGTCAGCATCCCTCCCACCTTGCGCAAACTGTGCGGCGGTGAGGAGCACGTCCGGGTCCGGCCCGGCACGGTCTCGGACCTGATGGCCCAGCTTCAGCAGCGCTACAATGGGGTCCGCGACCGGCTCTGTGACGATCAGGGCCGGATCCGCGGGTCGGTGCTGGTTTTCGTGAACGACGAGGATATCCGGTTTCTCCGCCATCAGGAGACGGAGCTTCGGCCCGGCGACGAGGTGAGTATCATTCCCGCGTTTGCCGGGGGTTGAGACTTCGGTCGGCTCCACTCTGGAAAACACGTCACGGCCTCCGCCCGGGAGCGGACGCGAAGCGATGCGTCGATGTGCCTGAGCTTGGTTTCGGACCTGGGCAAGGCATGCGTGGATGCGTGGAATCGGGTTGGATCCTCCGGGGACGATTCCCATTGGATGAGGCCCGGGCGGTGGACGAGTTCGGGCAGGTTGTTGTTTTTGATCCAGTGAATCCATTCACGGTCTCGGTCGATCCGGTGAGTTGATCAACGATCAGGGCCTCGAATGGGGCTTTTTCCGGGTGTTTGCAGAGATCTGGTGACCTCCTGGCCCCACTCTCCAGCCAGATGTCGCATGTGGCATTGCCGGTGCTTTTAGGGTCTAGTGCGAGGCCAACGGGTCCGCGCACACGATCAACATGTCCATTCACGTCGCCCTCCACCACCGCACGCTCTACACCTACGACCGTCTTGTCGGTCACTCGCCGCATGTCGTCCGCCTGCGTCCGGCGCCCCATAGTCGCACTGCGATCCTGGCCTACTCCCTGAACATCCGGCCCGAAGAGCATTTCCTGAACTGGCAGCAGGATCCTTTTTCGAACTACCTCGCGCGGGTGGTCTTTCCGGGGAAGTCGAAAGAGTTGCTCGTGGAGGTCGACCTCGTGGCCGAGATGGCGGTCTATAATCCGTTCGACTTCTTTCTGGAAGACAGTGCTTCCGAGGCTCCGTTTGTTTACGACCCCATCCTGAAAAAGGACCTCGCCCCGTTCCTCGTCTGGCCGGGCGCCGGCCCGAGGTTGCTGGCGCTGATCGACCGTTGGCGTTCGACGCGGATGCGCACGATGGACTTCCTGGTGGCGGTCAACCGGTGCGTGAACGAAGAGGTCAAGTACCTCATTCGGCTCGAACCTGGCGTCCAGACCCCCGAGGAGACCCTCACGCTCAAGAGTGGTTCCTGCCGGGATTCGGCGTGGCTCCTGGTGCAGTTGCTCCGGGCACTCGGGTTCGCCGCCCGGTTCGTCTCCGGTTACCTCATCCAACTGAAGGCGGACGTGAAGTCCCTCGACGGCCCGAGCGGCAGTTCCGTTGACTTCACCGACCTCCACGCCTGGTGCGAAGTATACCTCCCTGGAGCAGGCTGGATTGGCCTCGATCCGACGTCCGGGCTCCTCGCGGGCGAGGGGCACATCCCGCTTTCCTGCACGCCGGAACCTGCCAGCGCGGCGCCGGTTTCAGGTGCAGTCGACAAGTGCGAGTCGAAGTTGATCCATGAGATGTCGGTGACCCGCATCTTTGAATCGCCCCGCGTCACCAAGCCCTACACCGATGAGCAGTGGGAGCGGATCGAGGTGTTGGGTCACCGGATCGACGACGAATTGGAGAAAGGCGATGTCCGGCTGACGATGGGCGGCGAGCCCACGTTCGTCTCGATCGACGACATGGAGGGCGCTGAGTGGAACACGGCAGCCGTGGGGCCCACCAAGCGAGGACTGTCCGGGGACCTCATCAAGCGGCTTCGTGCGAAGTTCGCTCCGGGCGGACTGCTTTTCTACGGGCAGGGGAAGTGGTATCCGGGCGAGTCCCTTCCGCGATGGGCTCTGGGCTGTTATTGGCGGAAGGACGGAGAACCCCTTTGGCACGACGATTCCTTGATCGCGGACGAGCGACGGGATCTGGGCCATTCGGCGGTCGATGCCGAGCGTTTTGCCAAACGCTTCGCCGAGAACGCCGCCGTCGGGAACCGCTGGCTGATGCCCGGCTATGAGGATCTGTACTACTACCTGTGGCGAGAACGTCGCCTGCCGGTGAATGTGGATCCGCTCAAGTCGAACCTCGACGAACCCGAGGAGCGCGCGCGGATGACCCGGATCTTCACGCAGGGCCTCAAGAAGGTCATTGGCTTCGTCCTGCCCATCCGTCGCGGAGACTCCGGTTGGGAGAGTGGTCCGTGGTTCCTTCGGGATGATACCCTTTGGTTGATCCCCGGCGATTCCCCGATGGGCTATCGCCTGCCGCTGGATTCCCAGCCTTGGGTGGCGAAGGGCGACTATCCCTATGTTCACGCCATGGATCCGATGCAGCCCCGCTCCGGATTGCCGGGCAGTCGGGTGCCGATCCGGATGCTGCGACCCGGCGAAACCCTGACCGATCTCGCAGGACGGGAAGCTGCCGCCGCGGCCCGGGTGAAGGCGGGTCCTTCCGTCGTTGGAGCAGGACCCGGGGCCGCGAATTCTGCAGATCGGTTGCCCGGCCGTCAGGAATCTGCTTCATGGATTGTGCGGACCGCGATGTGTTTCGAACCGCGGGACGGTCGGATCCATGTGTTTTTCCCGCCGGTCGAAGAACTGGAGCACTACCTCGAACTCACGGCGCTCGTCGAGCAGACGGCCACGGACCTCGGAATTCCGGTGATCCTGGAGGGATCCCCGCCGCCGTTCGATCCCCGCCTCCATGTCCTCAAGGTGACGCCGGATCCCGGCGTGATCGAGGTGAACCTCCAACCCGCGCATTCCTGGAAGGAACTCGTCCACAATACCCAGACCGTCTACGACGAGGCGCACCTCTGTCGTCTGGGTACGGAGAAGTTCATGATCGATGGCCGCCATACCGGAACGGGCGGCGGCAACCACATCATCATCGGCGGCGCCACGCCCTCCGATTCACCGGTGCTCCGGCGGCCCGACCTGCTTCGGAGCCTGCTGGCCTACTGGCACAACCATCCGTCGCTCAGCTACCTGTTCAGCGGCCTGTTCATCGGGCCGACGAGCCAGCATCCGCGGGTGGATGAAGCGCGCAATGACGCCCTCTACGAACTGGAGTTGGCCTTCAAGCAGGTGCCTGAAAAGGGTTGGGTTGCCCCTTGGTTGGTCGATCGCCTGTTCCGCAACCTGCTGGTCGACGTCTCCGGCAATACCCATCGCGCGGAGTTCAGTATCGACAAACTCTACTCCCCGGACAGTTCCACCGGGCGGTTGGGACTGGTGGAGATGCGCGGTTTCGAAATGCCCCCGCATGCCCGGATGAGCCTCGCGCAGCACCTGCTGTTGCGCTCGTTGGTCGCCCGGTTCTGGAAGCAGCCCTACACCCAGGATCTGGTCCGATGGGATACGTCGCTCCACGACCGGTTCCTGCTTCCCCACTTCGTCTGGGATGACCTGGCCGATGTGGTCGAGGACATGCAGGGGCACGGTTATCCGCTGGAGAGCGGATGGTTCACACCGCACTTCGAGTTCCGGTTCCCGTACATCGGGGAATTCGTCCAACGCGGTGTGAAGGTCGAACTCCGGACAGCCCTGGAACCGTGGCACGTCCTGGGTGAGGAAGGGGCTTCCGGTGGTGCTGTCCGATACGTCGACAGTTCGCTTGAACGCGTCCAGGCAAAGGTTTCGGGACTCGTCGATGGACGTCACGTCCTCGCCTGTGCGGGGCGGCGGGTGCCGCTCCACCCGACCGGCGTGAAGGGCGAGTACGTCGCTGGCGTGCGCTTCCGGGCGTGGCAACCGGCTTCGTGCTTGCACCCGACGATCGGCGTGCATGCTCCGCTGACGTTCGATCTGGTGGACACCTGGAATTCACGCAGCCTTGGTGGCTGCACATACCACGTGGCGCACCCGGGCGGATTGAGTTACTCGACTTTCCCCGTGAACGCCTACGAGGCCGAAAGCCGGCGCCTGTCCCGTTTCTTCGCGCATGGGCATACGCCGGGCCGGTTGGCTCCGCCTCCGCTCGAGCCGAACGCCGAGTTCCCGTTGACGTTGGACCTGCGTCGCTGACCGGGGCAGGGGCTCACGCAATCCGGGCGGGAAGGGGCGACGGGCTCCATCCCGGCCTCGGCATTGGGGGGCAGCCCGCTGGCACATCTTGACACTGCCCCAAAAGCGGTTGGGCGAGACTCCGTCGAGTCGCTTCAAAGATCGACGCTTTCAGGGACAAGATTGAAGCAGGCAAAAATCGGCTCGTGAGGACACTCGCCCCACCGTTCGGCACGGGGGGGATCCGCCCGCTGTCTGCCCGGCTGCACTTGCCCCTTTTCATGCTCGGAGGATGCGGCATGCTTTGCCCATGCGATTCCTGCGTCTGGGTTGGTGGATGGGCCTCGTCTTGCTGGGGATGTCGGTGGTCCGTGCGGATGACAGTGGGGTGCGTGCGGACAGCAAGCCGGCGTTCCAGAGCATCACGGTAAAGGAATTCGAGAAGCTGCGTGCTGGAACCAACGTCGTGATCCTCGACGTCCGCACCGAGAAGGAGTTCAAGGAAGGCCACATTCCGGGCGCGGTGCTCCTCGATGTGAACTCTGCGGGTTTCGACAAGGAGGCGGGCAAGCTCGACCGTTCGAAGGTTTATCTCGTGCACTGCGCGGCGGGCGTTCGGAGCCTGAAAGCCTGCAACAGCATGCGGGGGCTTGAATTCACGAACCTTTATAACCTCCGCGGTGGGTACAAGGGCTGGGTTGCTGATGGCAACCAAGGCGTGAAGTAGAGAGGGACTGCGAAATACTTCGCAGAGGGATCCCGGCTGTCGTATTCTTGGCAGCCAGAGATGCAAGCAACGTTGTTTTCGGAACTCGGCCTGTCTGCCGAGGTCCAGCGGGCGGTTCAGAAGCTCGGGTTCGAACAGGCCTCACCAATTCAGGCCGCCGCCATTCCCGTACTCCTCGGAGGCCGGGATGTCGTTGGACAATCCCATACCGGCTCCGGCAAGACCGCGGCCTTCGCCATTCCGGCGATCGAGCGGCTCGACCTCAATGCGCCGGGACCGCAGGCCCTGATCCTGTGTCCGACGCGTGAGTTGGCGATGCAGGTGACCGAGGAGGTCCACAAGCTCGCTGCGTTCAAGCGCGGTGTGCGTGCGGTTCCCATCTACGGCGGTGCCAGCTATACGCGGCAATTTGCCGAGCTTCGCGGTGGTGCCCAGGTCGTTGTCGGTACCCCCGGCCGCCTCCTCGACCACATGCGTCGAGGCACGCTGAACCTGAAGAATATCCGCACCGTCATCCTCGATGAGGCCGACGAGATGCTGAACATGGGCTTCCGCGACGATATCGAGACCCTTCTCAAGGACAGCCCAGCCACCCGCCAGACCGTCCTGTTCTCCGCCACCGTGCCTCGCGCCATCGAGGAACTCATCGCCCGCTACACCAAGGATGCAGCCCGCATCCGGATGGAGTCGCCGACGCTCACGGTTCCGACGGTTGAGCAGGTCTGCTTCGAAGTGGACCGCCGATGGAAGTTTGAGGCGTTGACCCGGCTGATTGATCTTCACGACATCACCTTGGGAATCGTTTTCGCCAATACCCAACGTGACGTGGTCGACCTCGCCGACCATCTGGTTGCAGCCGGCTATGGCGCCGAATCGATCCACGGCGGCATGCCCCAGAACGCTCGCGAACGCGTCATGCAGAAGTTCCGTCGGCGGCAGACCGAGTTGTTGGTCGCCACCGATGTCGCTGCCCGCGGCATCGACGTCGACGACATCCAGGCCGTCATCAACTTCGACCTTCCCTACGATCCCGAAGACTACGTCCATCGGATCGGGCGTACGGGCCGCGCGGGTCGGCATGGGCTCGCGCTGTCGCTCATGAGCGGCCGCGAGGTCTTCCTGGTGCGCGACATTGAGCGCCTGACCCGTCAGCGCTTGCGGCGGGGGCAGATTCCGACGATCGGCGAGATCGAAGATGCGAAGCAGAACCAATGTCTTCGGGATGTACGCGAGACGCTGAAGGCGGGTGATTTCCGGCATTATGACCATTTGCTCGAGGTCCTGCTGGAGGAAGGCTTCGATTCACTCGACGTCGCCAGCGCGCTGATCCACCACCTGTTTGCCCGGGCCAAGGCCGCCCAGGCGTCCAACAAGGCCGAAAAGGCGGGCCAGGATCCGGACCGCGAGCGTCCGCAACGCCCTGTCGAGGAACGCCCGGCTCGTCCGGTCCGTAAGCCAGCACCGGCAACACCCCGTGCCCCGGTGGGTCCTCGCGTTGCAACGCCGGCGGCCGCAGGCAGTCGGCCCGCAGTGCCTGCCGTCGCTCCAGCTACGGCCATTGCCAGTGAAACACCGACTCCCACAGCGGGGGCGGAACAGATGACTGCCAGCGATTCGGCAACAGAGATTCCGGCGTCCCCCGCCGCAGAGACCGTTTCAGCGAGCGTTCCTGAGGGTGCATCGGCACCTGCCGTGGTGCCGGTTCCACGCCCGGCGTCGAGTCAACCTCCCCGGCCAGCGCCCGCCCCGCGGCCGGCCCGACCCATGGCTCCCCGTCCTGACAACCGGTTTGGCGTTCCCCCCGACCGGATGGGCCGGCCAGAGCGTCCCATGCGCCCGGATCGGCCTGATCGCGGGGATCGCCCCCAGCGGCCGGAACGCCCGATGGGTGCCCCGATGGCACCCCGGCCGGAGCGACCGGTGCGTGAGCCCCGTCTTCCACAGACCCCGCGCCCGCCTGCCGCGCCCGCCGCGCCTGCCGGAGCTCCCAAGCCCGTACTGAGTCCCGAGGAATTGGCCGGTGGACGGCCCGAGGCCGTCAGCGAATACACACGGCTCTGGCTGAGTGTTGGCGAGGAGCATGGGGCCGACCAGAAGACCCTGCGTGATTTCATCCTCGGGACTACCGGGGAACCCGCCGAGAGCATCCGCCATGTGGATGTCCGTCCGCGCCATAGCTTCGCCGAAGTGCCGACGCTTCGTGCATCCGCCGTGCTCGGACAGTTGAAGCGCGCTCCGTTCGGGGATCAGCGCCTCAAGGTCAAGGTGGCCTGAACTTTTCCAGGGGGACCCCCAGCGGATGTCCGTCCCCACCGGATAAGGTTCGGGCATGAACTTGAACCTGATTCGATGGATGTCGGCGGACGCGGAACTGGAGACCCTGGCGATGTTTGGTGCCAGTCGGGTGGTGCGGTTGCGGAGTGGTCGCCTTGAGATCCGGGGCGGTGACCGATGCGACCGGGCTGCCGCGAAGGAGTGGACCTCGATCTTCTGCCATGAGGCTTTGCCTGGGCGGGAGGAATAGTCCTGGGATCGGTAGTTCAGCTATCCGCACATGGCGCCGATTGCGCAGATGGACAGGCAGGGATGTCCGGATTCGAGCCCGGAACGGGGTTCACCTTGCAGGTGCGAGGCGAGCCCGGTTCGAGTCCCGGCTTGTCTGCGGCATCTGCGTAATCAGCGGATAGAACTGCCGGTTCATGGATTGGGTCGGGATTCGGAAGGATGATTGGGATGGCTGCGAAGCGGACCATCAGCGGGTGGCGTGGGAAGCGACGATTCGTGTTCGTGCTCCTGCTCGCGCTGCTCAGCGTAGCGCTCTGGCGCTGGACGCCTTGGCCCGGGGCTTGGGAGTTGTCGCATCGGAGTCGACCCGAGGCGTTGCGTGCGCTGCCGGCCCGTGGTGCCAATCGCACGCTCAATGAACTCGTGTACTGGATGCATCGGGCGCATCTGGAAGGCCATGACGTTACCAATGTGATCCATCTCGGCATCGGATGGAGTGGGACCGATGGTCGTCACCGGGTGTTGGTGGAAGCCTCGCTGCAGCGAAACTACGACATTGCCACCCGGCTTGGCCTGTTGACGCCTGACAACCTCGGCCGCCTGAGCCGTGGACGATCCGCCGTGGTCACGCTCGGGCCGTACCGGGGAGAATTGGCGGAAGTGGACCACATCGTGCCCTACAGCCTGGCACCCGAGGTCGGGAACGAAATCGCGAACCTCGAGCTGCTGCCGGCCTCGTTGAACCGGCGGAAATCCGACCGGATCGGCCAGCGGCAGGTGGCCTACGCCGATGACTTCCGGGGAGCGGGCTTGATCACTCCGGCAACCCACGAGCGTATCCGGAATGCGGCGGCGGGCCGGCGGTGAACCCGAAAACCGGGGCGTTGTCCGCAGATCGCGCAGAGGACGCAGATACGCACGCGGGTGAAGCCCGATGGGCTTGCACCCGCGATGTGAGAACCATCCGGGCATTTCCGGCGGTTCATCTGCGCCATCGCCAAGGTCAGCGACGGGAGCCGGCCGCCAATGGTGCCCGTTCGCTGGACCGTCTCATTCGACTGAATTCATGGGGACCTCAGGAGGGAATGAGCCCGGAAGCCAGTCCTGACACAGCGCTCCCGACGAGAAGAAGGACTCGGGGTTTTGGACAGGATGGACAGGATTGATCCTGGCTCTCCCCATGATCGGAACCATCCTGTAAAACCTGTTCATCCTGTCCGAGGAAGGCAGTGATGTTCCTGTCTCGGATAGATGGCTTCCGGGATGTCGAACCGGCGACCCACCCCGTGCGTTGGGAAGCCGTCCGATTACGGCGTGGCCGGCTTGAGCTCGAACCGATGCGTCTTCGGCTTCCGGGACGCGTTGAGGCGGGCCTCGGCTTCGCTGATGGCGACGTCGAGCCGCTTGAGTTCGTCGTTGCGGCGCGCTTCGGTCTCAGGACCCTTGGCCCAGCCCGGGAACTGGTGGAGCTGCACGTTACGCCAGCGGTTGAAGTAGATTTCGTTCTTCTCGAACACACCGGCCAGGACCTGACGTGCCTGGCGGGTGATCGGTCCGCCCGTGTTCGAATAGTTCCAGCCCTTGGCCAGCGCGGAGGCCTCAATGCGTCCCACGGGTTCGCCGTCGATGCTGACGTCGTAGGCCGCGGCCGTCAGCCCGGTGAGCTTGAGTTCGAGTTGGCTCAGCTGCTCCAGCACCGGGGCGAGCTTCAAGGCGGATTCACCGCGCGAGTCGATCGGCATGGGAAGGGAGGCATCCTTCCTTTCGAAGGTGATCTTGCCATCCGTCACCTGGATCTGGTTCACGGCGCAACGCTCGGTCTTGGCGGACTTCGCTGCCACATCGATCTCCGCCTTGGCGACCAGAGGATCGGCGCCAAGTCCCTTGAGCACGGCCCACGCCATCAACGTTTGGCCGGAGGGACCAGGATGCACGGCATCGCCGCCGCCGATGAAGGCCTTCGGGTCGCTCGCCCGGGCTGCCATCATGAGCTTGAGGTAAGGGTCGAACTGGTCGACGAAGGTGGCACCGGCCTTCTGGGCCACGTCGCGAAGCCCGTCCGAGAACTGCCGCAAGGAGTGGTTGCGTTCGTCCACGTCCGGATCCGGCCGGCGTTCCTCGATGGGTTGCGGCGTGAGGAACGCGACACGGGCGCCATTCTTGCCCAGCACGGTCGCCAGCTCTGCCTGGCTGCGCGCATAGGCGCGGAAGATGTCCGGGCGGAACTTCTGGTAGGAGTGGTCGTTCATCCCGAACTTGATCGTGACGAACGTCGGCTTGAGCGGCAGGACGTCCCGGCCGAGTCCCCTGGCCACGGCATCGGTGACCTTGCGATCGAGTTCCTCGCCCTCGGCCTTGAAAAGCTGCCCTTCGTCCGGATGCGCGCGCTGCCGGAGCCACGCGGTGTCGCCGCCCCAGCCCACGTTGCGGAAGGAAAGGTTCCAATCCGGGAACCGCGTCAGCGCGTAGGCTTCGATGTACGTCGAGTAGAGGCGTTGCTCGGTGATGCTGTCGCCGAGGAACACGACGCGGTCGCCATCGTGGATCTGGAACTCGGCGGCCAGTCGGGCAACCCCGATCGCCAGGGCCGCCACAAAGCGGAGGATACGGATCTTTGACATGAAGGTCCTGCCATCCAAACGCCCCACGCGTCTGCCCGCAATCCCTGAGTTCCCCTCGGTTCGATCGGCGGCGCATCTTGATTCGGTCTTTAGCCCGAAGTCGTGGGCCATCGGGAGCCGTGTCGGAAAGCCCCGGGTTGAGACGATCCAAACTTCCGGCTTCCAACTTCCTGTCGATGTCCTAGCGTCCGCGCTCCGTTTTGCTGCCATGCCTGTCTTGACTTCCACCGAGATCCGTCAGGGGTTCCTGGACTTTTTCAACCGTCAGAAGCACACGATCGTCACGTCGTCGTCGCTGATGCCGGATAGCCCGAACCTGCTGTTCACCAATGCCGGCATGAACCAGTTCGTGCCCTTCTTCCTGGGGGAGCGTCGTCCGGACGTTTCGACCTGGGCTGGGGTGCGGGCCTCGCTGGATACGCGGGCGGCGGACACGCAGAAATGCATCCGGGCGGGCGGGAAGCACAACGACCTCGATGACGTGGGTCTGGACACCTATCACCACACGTTCTTCGAGATGCTGGGGAACTGGTCCTTCGGGGATTACTTCAAGAAGGAGTCGATCCAGTGGGGCTGGGAGTTGCTGACGAAGGTCTGGGGATTCCCGCCGGCGCGCTTGTTCGCGACGGTGTATTCGCCGGACAAGTCGAAAGGGGATCCGGCGGACTTCGACCAGGAAGCCTACGACATCTGGGCGGAGATCTTCCGGGCCGAGGGGTTGGATCCGGCGGTGCACATCGTCAACGGCAACAAGAAGGACAACTTCTGGATGATGGGCGACACGGGTCCTTGCGGGCCGTGTTCGGAGATCCACGTGGACCTGACGCCTGCGGGCGACACGGGTGGCGCGTTGGTGAACAAGGGTTCGGCCCAGTGCATCGAGATCTGGAACCACGTCTTCATCCAGTTCAACGCGAACCCGGACGGGACGTTTTCTTCGCTGCCGGCGAAGCACGTCGACACCGGCATGGGCTTCGAGCGGGTGACGTCGATCATCCAGGGCACGAAGGGATTTTCGGACTTCGCGAATGCCAAGATCTCGAACTACGAGACCGACATCTTCCGCCCGATCTTTGATGAGTTGGAGCGGATGAGTGGGCACCGGTACGGCAACACCTTGCCCAAGGCCGGGAGCACTGGGGACACCGAGCAGGAGCGGATCGACGTGGCCTTCCGCGTGATTGCGGACCACATCCGGACACTGAGTTTCGCGGTCGCAGACGGAATTCAACCGGGGAACAGCGACCGCAACTACGTGCTTCGGCGCATCCTGCGTCGGGCGGTGCGGTATGGACGTTCGCTCGGGTTCCGGGAGCCGTTCTTCTACAAGCTGGTCGATGTGCTCGCGGCGACGATGGGCGACGTCTTCCCGGAAATCCGGACGCGCAAGGCGCAGGTGCAGGACACGCTGCGCCGCGAGGAAGAGTCCTTCAACCGGACGTTGGACAACGGCATCGCGCTGTTCAATCAGGCGGCGGAGAAGGGCGACATCACGGGCCCGGTGGCGTTCCGGTTGTATGACGAACAGGGCTTCCCGCTGGACCTGACCGAGCTGATGGCCCGCGAGCGTGGGCTCAAGGTGGACGTAGGCGGGTTCAATGCGCTGATGGAGGAGCAGAAGGCCAAGGCACGCGCCGCCCAGAAGAAGACGGTCATCGAGCTTTCGCAGATCGAGTCCAAGGTTCCGACACGCTTCGTGGGTTATGACCAACTGGAGTCGCAGGCCACGGTGGTCGAGGTTGTCTCGCTGAAGGACCGCACGGCGGTGGTGCTGGATGCGTCCACGTTCTATGCCGACATGGGTGGTCAGGTGGGGGACACAGGCGACCTGACGGGCAGCGGGCAGCTCTGGCGGGTCGTGAATACCCAGAAGAGCGGCAACACGTGGTTGCACTTCATCGAGGGCGAGGATGCGCCGGCGGTGGGTTCCACGGTTTCATTGATCGTCGAGGCGGGTCGCCGGGCGGCGATCCAGCGGCATCACACGGTGACGCACCTGTTGCACTGGGCGTTGCACGAGGTCGTGAGCCGTGAGGCGTCGCAGAAGGGTTCGTCGGTGAATCCGGAGCGGCTGACGTTCGACTTCAATGCCGCGCCGTTGACGCCGTCGCAGGTGGCGGATGTGGAGCGTCTGGTCAACGAGCGCATTCTGGAGAACGCCCTCGTCAGCTGGAGCGAGGTGCCCTATGCGAGCATCAAGTCCCGGCCGGACGTGATGCAGTTCTTTGGCGACAAGTACGGCGAGACCGTCCGCGTCGTTCAGGTGGGTGGTCGGGCCGGTGGTTTGGATGGGTATTCGATGGAGCTTTGCGGCGGCACCCATACGCGGGCGACGGGCGAGATCGGGTTGTTCCGGATCCTGGCCGAGAGCGCGATCTCCGCGGGTGTCCGGCGCATCGAGGCCGTGGCGGGGTTGTCGGCGTACGGTGTGGCCAAGTCCGAGCTCGAACTCCTTCGGGGCGTGGCCGGGCGGTTGAACGCGCCGGTGGGCGAACTGGAGAAAAAGATCGAGGCGATGCTCTCGCACCAGAAGGAGCTGGAGCGCCTGTTGAAGCTCGCAGTCGCGCGGAACGCGTCGAATGCGGCGGCCGAATTGCTGTCGCGTGCGGTGACGCACAACGGCATTCCGTTGATCACGCACAACCTTGGGGATTGCGAGGGCGACTTCCTGCAGGCCGTCGTGGATTCCCTCAAGAGCCGGTTTGGCGGCGTGATCGTGCTGGGGGGCGGTGCAGCCGGTGCGGTGTCCCTCGTGGCAGCGGTGTCGTCGGAGTACACATCCAAGGTCCAGGCCGGGAAGTTGATCCAGGCCATTGCCCCGATGATTGGTGGCAAGGGCGGCGGCCGGCCGGACAATGCGCGCGGCGGAGGCAAGGATGCCACGCAGTTGGACGCGGCGCTGTCGAAGGTGCGGTCGCTGTTCTGAGTTTTCGGGGGCTTGGCACCCCGGGTGGGCCTCGTTCCTCGGCCAACCCGGGGCTCTCGGTTGCAAAGCCGTTGGCGTTGGGGGCGTGGGGCTCGGCGTACTCGGAGTCTTACTCGTACTCGAGTTGGTGGGCTTGTGGGGAAGGCAGTTGGTGTCGAGTACGAGTACCGCCCTTCGGGCTGAGTACGAGTACGAGGACGAGCAGGGGGGCGGGCGGCTCGACGGAGTCTCGCCCCACCGCTCGACGGAGTCTCGCCCCACTGCTCCGAGAAAGAGGCGTTGCGCGGAGGGTTCTTTCAGGTTGGAATCCGGAGAGTTCTACCTGTTGTACCCGCCATGAAGCCACTCCTGCCGAGCCTTGCCGCTGCCCTGACCCTTTTGGCCAATACGTCCCAAGCCGCCGACTGGCCGCAATGGCGCGGTCCGGGTCGGGAGGATCGATCGCCGGACAAGGGATTGCTCAAGTCCTGGCCGGAGGGCGGGCCGAAGCAGGCCTGGGTTTTCAAGGATGCCGGTCTGGGCTACGCGGGCTACTCGATCGTGGGCGGTCGGTTGTTCACGATGGGATTGCGCGGTGACCAGGAGTTCGTCATCGCGGTGGACGTCGCGACGGGCAAGGAGGTCTGGTCGGCCCCGGCCGGTCCGCGTTATCCGAACGGCTGGGGAGATGGTCCGCGCTGCACCCCGACGGTGGACGGGGATTTCATCTATGCCATCGGCGGGCAGGGATTGCTGGTCTGCCTGAACCGGGCGGACGGCAAGGAGGTGTGGTCGAAGTCGTTGGTGAAGGACCTGGGCGGCAAGCTTCAGAACTGGGGTTACACGGAGTCCGTGCTGGTGGCCGGGGCCAACGTGATCGCCACGCCGGGCGGCGCAGGCGGGACGTTGGTGGCGTTGAACAAGAAGACCGGCGAGGTCGCGTGGCGCACGGCGGACATCCAGGATGAGGCCCAGTATTCGTCTCCGATCCTGATCCAACACGAGGGCAAGGAGCAGATCGTCCAGTTGGTGATGAAGCGTTTCTTCGGCGTGGATCCGGCCACAGGCAAGGTGCTTTGGAACGTGGATTTCCCCGGCAAGGTGGCGGTGATTCCCACGCCGATCTACCACGACGGGATTGTGTATGTGGCGGCTGGGTACGGTGTGGGTTGCAAGGCCGTCCGCCTGGGATCCGCCGGGCCCGAGGTCGTGTACGAGGACAACAAGGTCATGAAGAATCACCACGGCGGTGTCGTGCGGGTGGGTGACCACTTGTATGGGCATTCGGATGGGCCGGGTTGGGTCTGTCAGGATCTGAAGACGGGCAAGGAAGTCTGGTCGAGCCGGTCGCTGGGCAAGGGGGCCGTCCATTTCGCCGATGGCATGCTGTACTGCATCACCGAGGACGGCGGAGACGTGGCGCTGGTTGAGGCCAGCCCGAGCGGTTGGAGCGAGAAGGGTCGCTTCAAGCTCTCGCCCCAAACGACCCAACGGAATCCGCAGGGCCGCATCTGGACGCATCCGGTCGTGCTCGATGGAAAGCTGTTCCTCCGCGATCAGGAACTGCTCCACTGCTACGACGTGAAGGGGAAGTAGGACTGGGAGTTGGAAGTTTCAGGTTTCAAGTTTTCAAGCCGGGCCAGCCTCGTTACCTAGGCTGCTACCTGTAGCAGTCGACGTTGGGAGGCTGGGACTGGGAGTTGCCAGTTCCCAGATGCCAGATCCCAGTTCTGGGGACTGGTGACTGGAAACTCCCCTACGGCACGGTTGGTCGGGGAGGGCCGGTGTAGGGTCGGGCACCGCCGGAAGGCACCTCGCCGGGGGCCAGTCGGACGGCGGAATCGGGGGCTCCGACCGGGGCGCTGATGAAACCGTGGTGACGCCCCATCCAGTAGGCGACGAGCCAGCCGCCGGGTTCGGCGACATCCCTTCCTCCGGCGCCGCCGTCCTCCTGCATCGTCCACGCGTCCCAGCGCATGGGTTGGTGTTCCCGTGGTGAGAAGGCGCGGATGCCGCCCTTGGGCGCATGGAGACCGGGCGGTGTACGGAGGTCCGTCCGATGCGAGTTGGCGAAGCTCCAGACACGGAGGTCGAGGGGCCAGTCGCGCAGGTGACGGACAGCTTCGGACGGTTCGCAGTCCTGGGTGGTCAGGGCGCCGTAGACGAACTGGTACCAAGGGTTGCGCTCGATCCGGACCATGTCGTAACTGCGCTCGTATCCGCGGCGGTACAGGGCGAGAAGATCCGGGTCGGTCTCGAATCGGAGTAGGTTCCACCACGACCAGAACGCCAGTTGGTCCTCGAAGTGTGCGATGTCCTCGGGTGGGAAGCTGCTGCGTTGACGCAGTGTGTAGTCGGGGTAACCGAGATCGACGAGTTGCTGGTAGGCCTGTTGGAAGCGGGGTTCCCGAGTGAAGTGCCAGGCGGCCTTCATGAAGGACAATGCCTCCAGCGCCTGGAGTCCGCGGTCGAAGAGACCTTCCTCCGTCCGGAAATACTCCGGATCCCAGTGGCCCCAACGGGTGGCTCGTCCGTCGCGGTCGACCAGCTTCCAGCCATTCCGGATCAGGTGGTCGGCGAGGTTGGCAAGGTGGCGGCGGCCCTGTTCCCGTTCCGCTCCTTCCGCGGCATGTTCCAGGAAGATGCTGAAGGCGTAGAAGTGGGACGCGATCTCATCGGAGGAGGTATCGCCCTTCCACTCGAACTTGCCGTCTGGGCAATCGTTCCATTCGGCGGCGTACCCGCCGGAACCGTGGGCGGCCTTGTGTCCCCGTTCGGCCTTGGCCCACACGGCGCGCGCCGGCAGGCCGGGCACGCCGGTCATCGTCTCGAGCCAGCGGAGCGCATGGAACGTGTTCGTGGCCTCGCGGCGTGCCTCTGGATCGCGCGTGACCGCCCAGCGATAGGACTGGGCGGCGAGGTAATCGCCCGAGTAGCCGCCGTCGTTGTCGCTGATCTCGCGGACGAACTCCCCGAGGGTGTCGTCCCACTCGAGCTTGTGCGTGAACCCAAGCCGCTTCTGCCCCCATTGATCGACGTGTGCCTCGTACCAGGCCGCCTTCTTCGCCAGCGTGAAGGGCCGATACTCAATCGTCGCAAGACCTCCGTCGGTCGCGATCCAGACCTGTCGTCCTTCGCAGGCGATCGCGCGGACGCGGTCGTGCGGAAGCCATCGGCGGCCGGCAAGGTAGTGGAAGCGGTCGCCCGTCCTGCGGATGGCGCCGTGCGACGTGCCGATCCAGAAGTCGCCCTCGAAGCCCGTCGCCAGACAGGTGGCATCTTCGAAGGGCAAGCCCTGCGGTCCGGCCACCGTCCGAAGGTTCATGCCGCGCAGTTCACCCAGACCGCGGGCGGTGGAGATCCAGAGGGCACCCCCGGTGCTCAGCAGATCCGTGGTCCGGGGCGAAGGCATGCGTCCCCAGTCGTAGGCGTGGTCGGAGGGGAAGCCGTAGCTGTCGAGCCCGCCGAATCGTCCGCGGTCGAGATAGGTGATGCGGCCTTCGCCTTGAAGCCAGAGGTTCTGTTGATGGGATTCCAGATCGTGGATGGCGAATGGAGCTGTGTTGGTCGTGGCCGGTTCGAGACCCGAATCACGAACGTTAAAGACCCGGTTCCCAACCGAGGCCATCCAGCCGCCGCGGTGGGCTGCCACATCGCTGACCGGTTCGGCTGAAACGCGGTTCCATCCGTTGGTCTGCCACCGATGGAGGCCGGAGGGTCCCATGGCCCAGAGGCGGTCTCCCGTGGTGACAATCCGGCTGACCGCGCCGGTCCA
>CAIMMI010000006.1 GCA_903842505.1 uncultured Verrucomicrobiota bacterium
AGCCGACGCCGATGATCGTGCCGGAGACGGAGCCGCCGGCGGACACGTTGACGCTGCCCTGGGCGAGGGCGGTGACATTGACGCTCTGGCTGGCGGTGAGGTCGATGTTCTCACGGGCGAAGACGAGGCCGGTGATGCCGCCGCTGGCCTGGAGTTTCACGGTGCTGCCGATGACGCCGGATCCCGAGGCATCGATGTTGCCGACGTGGACGACGTTGCCGGCGGCGTCCTTGGTGCCGGCGGTGAGGGTGACGGTCCCCAGGTTGGCGCCCTGACCATTGAGGGGGATCTGAACCACGCCGCCGGAGTTCGCGATGATGTCGCCGCGGGGCGTCTCCACGGTGATGTCGCCGACGGTGGCCTGCGAGGTGGGGAATGCGGGGTCGAGTGAACGCGGGAAGGTGGTGGCGAGAATGCCGCTGCCGGGGATGGTCGGCGCGTAGCTCAGGACCTGACGGGTGACGGGATCGACGTAGATCTTCTCGATGGTGGCGGCGCCACTGGCGCCGGAGCCGGCGTCGATGTTTCCTTCGAGGGAACGCACCAGGACGTTGCCGCCGTCGTAGGCGGCGATACGGGAGCCGTTCACGTCGATGTTGCCGCGGGCGATGACCGTGACGTCGCTGGGGTCGACGGTGAAGATGCCGCGGGCGACGGAGCCGGGGACGTTGAAGGTGCGGGAACCGACGGAGACGGAGCCATCGGCGACGACGGTGATGTCACCGCCGTTGAGGGAAGAGATCGTGGTGGAGAACATCTCCAGGTTGCCGCCGAGGGCGACGTGGATGTCTGCGCCGCGGGTGAAGAGTTGGGCGAGGGCGGGGTTGGCGCGAGGCCCCTGGGAGACGATGCCGGCGGTCGCGCCGAGGTCGAGGTTGCGTGCGGTGATGTCGAAGGAACCGCCGCCGCCGAGTCGGTAGCCGGTGTCGGCGTTCAGGGGGACATCCTGCGAGAGATCGTAGAGCGCCTGGGCGACGTCGGGTGGGAGTACCTGGACATTCTGGGTGACGGGTTCGCCGTTGGCCTGGAAGACCGGTTGACCGGAAGAGTTGAAGACCTGGACGGGCAGGTTGAGCAGGAACTGCAACTGCTCGCCCGTCATGCGGCCCTGGAAGGTCAGCGTCTGGCGGGCGGCATCGTAGGAGAACAGGTTCTCGATGCCGGACAGCGAGCCCACGGGTGGCGGGTAGATCAGGCCGAGTTCGAACGGCGAGAAATCCGGCTTTGTGGCGAGCGGAACGGTGGTGAATTCGTTGCGGTTGATGATGTCGCCGGTGACGTGGATCGAGGTGACGTCGGTTGGGCGGAGGTTCTGACCTTCGAAGCGCGAGTTCACCAGGTTGCCGCCGACCTCGATCCGGGCGGCCTTCGGCAAACCGAAGAGGATGGAGCTCAGATTGCCGGCGACCCTCACGTTGACCGGGACTGTGTCGTTCAGGTGGACCGGGACATCCGCGTGGTCGTTGATGCCGAACGTGCCGAAACTGCGGTACTGGCGGGCATCGCTGTCGGAGACGACGAACTGGACGAGATCGCCGGGCTTGGTGCCGGTGAGCGAACCGCCGTCGGTGGTGACGAGGTCGAGGTTCCCGGTGGGCGAAGGGAAGAGGGTGATGTCGTTGCCGACGAGGACGCCGCCGGCACCGGCGCGGAGGGTGAGGCTGCCGGGATAGATCGGCGTCATGCCCTGGGAGAATGCGTCGTCGTAGCGGGGCAACGCCGAGCCGCGGAGTTGGACCGAGTTGCCGGCGACGAGGGAGACCGCGGCGTCGTCTGCGTAATCGAACCGGTGACGGAACGGGGCAGTGGAAGAACCGAGGTTGTTGAAGATCCCGTTCGGGTTGCGGACCTCTTGCAGGAGGATGTCGTTGGCGGCGGTGACATTCCAGACGGTGTCCACGGCGCTCAGGGCGAGCAGTCGGGTGGCGGATCCGGCGTTGCGTCCGGCCTGGATGGTGCCGGTGCCGTTTCGGACGACGAAGTGGCCCTGGACGTCCCGGCCGGCGTTGACCGTGAGGTTGCCGGGAGCGGATCCGAAAGCGCCGCTGCCGGCGTCGGACTGGAGGCCGCCGGCGAGTGGCAGGAAGCTGATGACATCCTGGCCGGCCTGAAGGGAGACGTCGCCGCCGTTGGCCGTGGAGATTCCGCCGAGTTCGGAATCGACCTCGTATCCGGTGGGGCGGAAGAGGAACCCGTTGGCGCGCGTGCCGGTGTTGAGGTTGCCGGCTACGGCGCGGGCGGTGATGTCGCCGCCGCCAATGGTGCGGACGAAGCCGGAGGCGACCGTCAGGTTGTTGCCGGCGAGGAGCGAGATATCGCCATCGGTCGCCTGGATTCCGGCCGAGCCGTTGAGCGCGAGGTTGCCCGTCCCGGAACGGGTTCCGGAGGGTTGCGTGAAGTCGCGTCCGGCAACGAGGGAAACGGACCACCCGTCGCCAGCGTTGATGCGGGAACCGTTGGCGAGGGTGATGTTGTTGCCGGCTTCGAGGAGCAGCAGGCTGCCGGGCGAGGAGACGCCGGTGGATTCGTTGAGGTCCCAGAGCGTGCCGGCGCTGAGCTGGATGTTGCGCGTGGCCTGGAGGTGGATCTTCGAAGCGCCGCCAGCGCTCGGCGTGGAGACGTCACCACGGGCTGAGATGGAAGAAGACGAAGCCAGTTGGATCGAGTCCGAGGCGAGGAGTTCGATCACGCCGTTGTGTTCGCGGACCGAGTTCGCCTGGATCGAGCCGGACTGGTTCACGACCCTCGCGTGGAGCGCGATCGTGCCGGCGTCGGCGGTGATCTGGCCGGAGTTCTGGATGCTGCCGGAGGGCAGCGAGACGGAGGTCGAGAGACCGCGGCCGTCGGGGCGTTGGCTGAGGAGCACTTCCTTGCCGGAGGCGAGACCGATTGATCCGGCCGGCGCGGCGAGGGTCCCGTGGTTGGCGATGTTCTCGGCGATGAGGAAGAGCGAGCCGCCAGGGCTGGTCTGGATGTGGCCGTAGTTGATGATCGAGGCCTGTGGCGGGGCGCCCTGGAACTGCCAGAAGAGTCCGGCTGCGGACTCGATTGGAGTGACGTTCGCGGTCGAGACGATAAGTCCGGCGGCGTCGACGTGGGAGTCGGGTCCGAAGTGGAATCCGGACGGGTTGATCAGGACGACGGTGCCATTGGCGGAGAGCCTTCCGAAGATCTGGGAGGGGTTCTGGTCGGCGATGTGGTTCCAGACGACGGACGACGCGGAGGGCTGGAGGAACTGGGTGGATTCGCCGGGGGCGATGTTGAAGGAACTCCAGTTGAGGACGGCATTGTGGGAAGCCTCGATCGAGAGATGGGAGCCGGAGACGGAGGTGGAGGCGGTGCCGCTGACGACGGTGGGACCGACGGGATTGGCGAGGCCGATTGGGGCCTGGCAGGCGGCGAGGGTGGCGGTGAACCACCACGGCCAGGGACGCGAGACGGGATGGCGATGGGTGGGGTTCATCAGAACTGTCCTCCGAGGGAGACGTTGGCGCGGGGGCTGTAGGCCTCGCGGTTGTTGGAATCGGCGAGGGGAATGCCGAGCGTGACGCGGAGGTCGAGGAGGTTGTTGACGTTGGCGGACAGGCCGACGCCGACACTCCACAGCGTCTGCGACGCGGGCGAACCCGTCGGTGCGTCGGAAAGGAAGCGTTGGCCGGCGTCGAAGAAGGTGAAGCCGCGGATCCAGGAAGGCACCGGCTCGGAAAGGGTGCTGAACTGGAACCAGTACTGGGGCGTCAGCAGGTCGAGTCCGGCAATCCAGCCGTGATCGCCGAAGTCCTCGCCCTCGTAGTAACCGCGGACCGTGCTGATGCCACCGATGAACAGCGACTCGGTCGGCAGGAGCGGGCCGGAGGCGAGCTGGCCGCTGGCGCGCACGCTGGCGGACCATTCCCGGTAGAGCTTCTGTTCGCGGCGGAAGTTGATGACGGCCTTGCCGAAGGCGGGATCGGCCTTCGCGGAATAGGCGGTGCGATCGAAGTCGGCGCCGTGGCCGAGGACGTTGCCGGTGAGCGTGAGCCCGAGGGTCGTGGAGCCGCCCGAGTCCGTCTGGCTATAGTCCGCAGCAACGGTCAGCGGCAGGTAGGTGACGCCGGAGGTGCGGGTCGGCTGAGGCGAGGCCAGATCGCTGCGGATCGTCTGGGAGCCCTGGGCGTTGGTGACGACGGTGGTGATGACGAAGTTGTTCGTGTTGAAGCTCTCGAGACCGAAGTGCTTTCCCTCGATACCGGCCGAGAGATTCAGGCGACGGCGGTCGTCGAACACGAAGGGCAGGTTGAGCTTCGCGCCGCCCGATTCGATCCCGATGACGTTCCGGCCCGAGTCGCGGGAGACGATCGTGAGGAGCGGCGTCTGGGAGACGACCTTGTCCGGGGTGAATTGGACGCCGGTGTCGACCGAGGCCGCATTCGCGAAGAACGAGATGTCGGGCCGCGAGCTGGCGGGCGGAAGGCGGAATTGGCGGGAGCCTTCGTCGAAGCCGAAGCCGGGATTCGCGCGGATCTGCTGTTCTACGGACTCGGGTTCGCCGAGCGGCAACCGGTAGTAACCGCCATAGAACGCGACCTGCGGGCGGTTCAGGAGGAAGTCGAGATCCGGGGTCGGGTTCTTGAACGATTCCGGCGAGAACCCGTAGAAGAAGCCGACCTGATGTTCGCGTTGCCAGAGGTTGCGGTACTGGATCGAGGAATTGATGCGCCACTCGGGCAGGGCGGGGCCGGCCTGGTTGTGGACATCGACGCGTCCGTGGAGCGGGAAGCGGTCCTTGACCCGGAGCGTGAGGGCCGAGGTGCCGGGCTCGGGACCGGGGCCGACGACGGGATAGATCTAGCGGTCGCGGTCCTGGTTGGCGAGGTCGAGTTCGCGCTGGAAGACGCGGGAGTTGAGGAGCGTGTTGGTGCGGAGGCTGGGAAGGGCGCGGACGACGTTGTTCGAGCTGAAGTGACGGTTCCCGGTGACCTGGATGTCGGTGAGGGTTCCTTCGACGACCTGAACCTGGACGATCGCGTTGGTGAGTTGTTGCTGGGGCAGGCTGACGGCGACGGTGGCCCAGCCGCGATCGCGATAGGCCAGTTGCAGATCGCCGAGCGCTTTCTGGATCTGGGTGAGGGTGACCTTCTCGCCGGTGCCCGAGGCGAGGATCTGTTCCACCTGTTCGGCCGGAAGGAGCGTGTTGCCGCGGACATTGTAGCTTCGGACCTCGAAGGCGGGCGCGGGAGGCGTGTTGGTGGTGGCGGCGACGGCCGCACGGGAGAGGGTCCCTTCGGTGATGCGCAGGGCGACGGTGCCGTCGGTCAGGACCTGGGACGGGGCGACAACGACGGCGTTGGAGTAGCCGCGGGCGACGTAGGCTTCGCGCAGTTGCCGGAGCGCGGTCTGAAGCTTTTCAGGTGAGACCGAATCGCCGGGGACGTTGCCGAGGACCTGGTCGATCTCTTCGGCGGAAAGCACGCTGTTGCCCTGCACGACGAAGTGGCGGACCTCGAACGACGGTACGGTCCAGCCGGGAAGGACGGGCCGGGGAGCAGGAGCCGACGCGTCCTCGATGACGCGCACAACAGCGATGCCGTTGGTGAGGGGTTGGCGCGGCAGGACGACCGAGGCGTTGGGCAGGCCGGCGTCGCGGTAGGCCTGTTGCAACCGGACCAGGGAGGCGCGGATGCGGGAGAGGTTGACGCTCGGGCCGGTGGCGTCCTGGAGCGCCTCGCGGATCTGCGTCGGCGAGAGCCGGGTGCTGCCGGTGACTTCGAAGGACTGGATCTGGAAAGTGGCCGGCGACGTCTGGGACGCCGCCGGAGTGCCCGCCGGGCCTCCGGTCTCCGCCGCGAGGGCGGAGGCCGCAAGCCCGGAGGCGAGGACGAGCCCCGCGAACGATTCCAGCGCGCGGCGCGACCGTCGGGCGGAGTTGTGGAACTCCGGGAATCCGGCGGTGCGGTCGCGGTCGCTGGCAGCGTTGGATGCGGGAATCGTCATGTCTGGATCAGGCGGTTTGCTGGGATGGGGAAGTTTACTCCACCGGGGCGACCGGCGCGCCGTCGGCGGTCCGTTCGACGTTGAGCTTGCTGATGGGGACAGAGAACGCGGAGGTCTTGAGGCGTTCGTTGATGGAGGCGACGAGCGCGTCGCGGAACAGCTTCACGTTGCCGCTGGCGGTGGAGCGGTTGAGCAGGTGCTCGTAGACCCACAGGCTGTACTGGCCGTTGAGGACCGGGGTGTAGTCGTTGCCGGTGTTGTTGAACGTCGGGTTCGCGAACGGCAGGGCGCCGTTGTAGCGGAGGACGTTTGCGCCGCCGTTGACGCCGAAGGCATCGACGGTGACGAGGTAGCTGATGGCCGGCCCGAAGTTGTTCAGGTGATCCCGGATCTGCGGTGCGGTACGGCCGGTGGGATCGTTGACGAACTTCGTCTGGGCACTGTCCCAGAAGTACGAGATCGGCGAGCCGGTGAAGATGGATTCCTTGAAGAGCGCGACGCGCTGGCCAGCCGTCGGGTCACGATTGATGAACACGACGTCCTGGGTCTGGTTGGTGTCGCCGGTGAAGAACCAGGCCGGGAGCTTGCCGTTCGCGGCGAGCGTCTTGAGCTGGTGCGACGTGATGTTGGTGAGGCCGGCCGGGGCGGTCTTGCTCTTCACCAACACGATCGGCGTCGCGCCGAAGCGGACGTCGTCGAGCTTCGGCGTCAGGAACTCGGTCGACTGCTGGAACACCGACGAGAAGGCGATGTCCGACGACAGGTTGACCGTGTTGGTGTCGCCGGGGTTGGCGGACGCGAGGAAGTTGACGTTGCGGTTCTGGGTCAGGTCCTGGAGGCCGGCGACGGCCCCGTTGTAAAAGGCGCGGATGGTGACGGTTTGGTTGCCGAAGCTTCCGGGGAGCTTGCCGGTCCACACGACCTTGAGGGCGGTGGGGGCGGCGGCGCTGTCGACGGGATTCTGCGAGGTGAGGTTGGCGCCGAACAGGTCGCGGATGGCGTAGTAGGCGGTGTCGCGGAAGGCGACGGCGCCCGAGAGGCGGATCTCGACCTGGGCGAACGCGGGCCCGGCGACGACAGCCGTGGCCAGGACCGTAGCGAACGAACGAAGAAGTTTCATGGGATCAGAATGTGAAAGGTTTTTGGTTTGTGTGCGGATGGTTGCGGGAAGGACTCAGCGAACGATCTCGACGGCATAGAAGCGGACGTCGGAGGCGTTGGAGTCTTGCAGGGTGGCGGGAGAGCCGGTGCCGGCTACGGTGGTGCCGGTGTCCCACGTCGCGACGGGCGACGTCAGGCCGGCGGCGCCGGTGCTGCGGAGGCGGTAGGTGGCACCGGTGACCGTGGCGAACGTGATCCTCGAAGCGTCGCCTTCCCGGGTGATTCCCGAGATCTGCGGCTGCGGGATCGACGGCGCGCCCGCCGTGAAGGTCAGGGTCCCGTCGGGCTTGAACTCAAACGTCCCGAGCAGGCGGCCGGGCTTGTTGATCGTGCCGGCGGCAGTCGAGCCGGGCAGCAGTTCGATCAGGTCGGTCCGGACCACGTTGGCCGGATCCGAATCGAAGTCCTCGGGAGTCAGTTGGGCGACGCTGCCCTGGAAGTTCCCGACGAAGTCCGAGGACGCGCCGAGCACGGGGCCGAGCGTGAACGGGCTCGTGAGGGGAATGGCGACGGCGGTGGCGGTGTTTGCCGGGCCGGCGGGCGTGAGGCTGCTGTAGGACGCCGCGGTCTTGCCGATGGCGTCGATCTGGCTGCCGGCGTTGCCTTGGACCGACTGGCCCTTGCGGAGCCAGATGGCGGCGGGTTCGTCCGGAGCGAGACGCGGCGCGGTCACCCAGAGCGTCTGGATGGGGAACGCTTCGACGAGCGGCGGACGATTCGCACCGGCGACGACGATCGAGAGGCTGTTGAGACTCGGGAACGTCGCGTTGAGCAGGTCCGTGTTGAGGTTGCTGATCGGCAGGGTGGTTCCCGGAGCGAGCGTCGAGAAGCTCGCGGCGGTACCGAGGTTGACGACCAGGTCCGAGGCGTTGCCGCTCTGGCGCAGCGTCAGGACGAGCTCGCCCGGATTGTACAGGAACGGTGCCGCGTGGGCAGCCGTGGCGCCAAGGGCGACCAGTGCCGCGGTGAGCACGGCATGTCGCCGGAGGCGATCTGGAGCTAGGATGTTCATTGGAGCAACAGGTGATCTGGAGTTGCGGTTGGACGCGGCAGGGCCCGAGCCGATGCCGTCCTCCCGGGACTCCGGCAGGTATGCCGGTCGGCCGGTTGGCGATGGGTGATGGATCCTCCCTTGGATGGGTCGGAAAAGTGTCATGGGTGGGTGCGGTGGGTGTGCTGTGTCGTCCGTGCGATAGGGCGCTCTCAGAACGAGAGCTGGATGCGCGTGGCGAACAGGTTTTCGTCCTGGGCGGTGACGGTGGACGGCGCCGTTACCGAGCCCGGGTTGGCGATGCTGACGGGGGCTCCGCCACCGGTGAAGGTCGTGTGGGTGAAGCTCGTCAGGACCCGAAGGTTCCGATTCAGCCACCAGTTCAACCCGACGCTCCAGCTGGTGGCGTCGGTCGCGGAGAAGTCCGGATTCGAGAACGCCGGGAAGGCGTTGTCGTCGACATCGAACTTCGAATAGCGCCCCACCACCTGCCAGGCACCCCAACCAGGGCTGCCGAGCGTGAAGGGGCGGATGGGTTCGATGGCGCCGAATCCGGCCTTCTCGCCGGTGAGGAACCATTGGCCGGTCACCTGCCACGCCTTGTGAGTCAGGCGGGCCGAGCGGAAGGTGGTGCTGTTGTAGACGTCCTGCGCCGAGAGCGCGTACTCGCCCATCAGTCCGAACGGTCCCGCGTAGTAATAGCCCTGCGGCGAGAGCCGCCAGTGGGTGCCGTCGGCCACGACGGGGCCGACCAACGGATCGTAGGCGAAGAACTGCTGGGTGCCCGGGGAGGTGTAGTAGCCCGGCAGCGGCTCACCGATGGTCGCGGGAAGGCCGAAGGCGTTCGAGCTGACCTGCGCCCACGATCCGCCAACACCGAAGCCGAGTCCCTTCGCGAGCTTCAGGTCGGTTCCCTTGAAGGGCTCCAGGAAGATGCGACCGGCGTACTCCTTGCCGTCGGTGTAGTCGAAGCTGCCCGGGTTCCGTCCGTCGCCGGCATTGTTGAACACGCCGCCAGCGAGCTGTAGGGCGCCATCAAAGAACTTCGCCGAAAGCTGCACGCCGACGTTCCGGAACGGCACCAACCCGCTGACCATCGACCGTTCGCTGAAGTCGCCCCAGGCGATCGACTGGAGGAGGCCGAGTCCGACCGGACCCTTGAACTTGCCGGCCTTGATCTCGAAATGCTCGCCGAGGTGGTAGGCCACCGCCGCATCCTGGAGGCTGGAGCCCTGATCGTTCAGGCCGCCCCATTGGGGAATGATCTCGAACGAGATGTCGCGATAGACGGTGCCCCGGATGTAGAGGCGGGCGCGGCGGATGCCGAAGGTGTCGTTGCCCTCGCGGAGGTCGTTGTCGGAAAAATAGGTGTGGCTGTCCGTCTGGATCAGGCCCTTCAACGTGACGGTGAAGTTCGTGTCCGCGGAGCTGAACCGGAGGCCGGTGGAGCCGAGGCTCACGATGGGCGTCTTCGCCGCCTTGATGCGGGCAGCTTCGGATTCGGCAGCGGTCTTCTCTTCGAGGCCCTTGAGCTTGCGGTCGAGTTCGACCGTCGTGGGCGCGTCATTCGGCGTGACCGCAATCTCGGGGAGGACCTTCCCGCCGGATTCGATGGCACCCAGCTTCTGCTCCAGTTCCGCGATCCGCTGCTGGAGTTTGCGCGTCACCTCGTCGGAGGTCGCGTTGGTGCGGGCCGCGTCCCGCTTCTCGAGTTGCTCGATGCGCGAAAGCAGCTGCCGCACGAGTTCCGCGTCGATCGCCGCCGGCGCACTGGCCGGGGCGGTCGAGCCGCCGGTGGCGACGTTGGTGGAGGGCGCCTCCGCCAGGACCGGACCCGCGGTGAGCAGGGCGGCCAGGAGGGCGGCGGTGGCGGAACGTGCGGATGCGGAATGGTACTGTGTCTGTGGGTGCTTCATGGCTCTGGTCTGCTGACGGCACCGGGCTGGGGAGGGGAGGGCTGCCAAACGGTCGTCAGATGTTCTGGGCGATGGCCTGGAGATAGCGGTACTCGACGAGGATCGTCTGCAGTGCGGCGACGAGGGCGTTGACCTGCCGGTGCAGCGGCGCGAGCTGCGGGGTTTCGAGCGTGATCTCGAATGGCGGGTGCGCCATTCCGGGAATCGATTGCAGCATCCCGGGGTAACCGTCGTGGATGACGCCGGACTCGGCGTTGAATCCGTCGATGCGGGCTCCGTGGTTGCGGGGCAGGAACCGTCCGGCCTCCAGCAGCGCGGGCTGGATCAGATGCTTGGAGAGCACGTTCCCCTTCACGAAGCCGTACAGGCCGTGACTCGTGTCGTCCGAGTGCAGCGTGATGATGCCGTGGAACGACTGCATCCAGATCTCGGACTCGAGGAAGCGCACTTCCGGTTGGTCCGTCTGCTTCCAGAACTCGCGGTTCAGGTCGCGTCCGCTGCGGGCATGCCGCGTGTTGTCCTCGAATCCGGTGGGATTGCAGACCGGGTAGATGAAGAGCGCGTAGCCTTCGGCGATCTCCGGGTTCTGCTCCAGGGAGTGCAGAAAGCGCGGCAGGGCGAGCGCGCCCTCGGGTTCGTCGCCGTGGATCGTGGCGAAGATCCCGATGCGGATCACGTCACCGCCGCCCTTGGGCCCGACGTAGAGGTACCGGGGGAGCGAATAGGAGCGTCCGTCGCGGCTGAAGTGTCCCGGGGAGGCGCCGATGAAGCGGCTCGAGTTGGCAGCGAGATGATCGAGGGGGGCGAGCAGGCGGCGGATGGAGCGACGCTCCAGGCCCGGGAAGGTCACCGGGGCGTCGTCGGGGATGAAGGCGGGAAGTGCGGACATGGCGTGCGGGGGATGGGTGGTTGCGCCGGGCGGAATCAGGGCTGGGATCCGGCCTTCGGGTTGAGCCGGTACTTCTCGGTGCGCTCGATCTGGACGACCCGGCCCTCGTGGATGACGACCTGGATGACCCCGAACCGGAGGGAGGCGACGTGCTGGCGGATGACCTCGATCCACTCGGAATCGGCTGTGGGATCCGGGGCCGGGGAACTGTCCTGCTTTGGTGTCGCACTCATCTTGAGTAAACAACTAGAGAACTAGTGTTTAATCGTCAACTGACAAAGTAGAGATTGGTTCGTGGATTGTTGCTGAGGGCTCTGACTGGTTTTAAGAATGATGCAAATGTATGCAAATAAA
>CAIMMI010000007.1 GCA_903842505.1 uncultured Verrucomicrobiota bacterium
CGGCGACCCAGTCGAGGACGTAGACGGCGCCGTCCGGTCCGAAGTCGACATCGGTGGACCAACAGTTCCAGAGGAACTTCGACTTCGACGCGAGTTCGTAGGATGCGCCGCGCGGCTTCACGGTGTAGGACCAGATGCCGCCCGGGAAATCGCAGTGGAGGAAGGTGTCCTTCAGCAGCGGGCCGAATCCGGTGCCCGGGTAGAACGCGAGTCCGCTGGGGCCCTGGCTGACGGTGCCGGCGAGGGGAAGGATGTTGTCTTGTCCGCCCTTCCAGAGTTCCTCCTGCACCCACGGGCCGAAGCCCTCCTGATGCTGGTAGCTCGCGCGCCAGCCGTAGTCACCGTCCTCGACGAGGTGCAGGACGCGGCAGGGATCCGCGCCCGCCGTGTCGTTGTCCACCGTCCACAGGTTGCCATCGTCGTCGAAGGCCAGTTCCTGTGGATTGCGCAGGCCGACGCAGAAGACCTCGAGGTTCCGGCCGTCGGGTTCGCAGCGGAGCACGGCGCCCATGTCGGGCAAGTCGATGACGCGGCCCTCGCGATTGGTGATGTGGGCGCCGCGGTCGCCGAAGCTCATGTAGAGCCGTCCATCCGGGCCGAAGATCAGGCCGTGGAGGTCATGGCCGGAAACACCGACGTGAACCCCGAAGCCATTGGCGAGGGATTCGCGCTTGGGCGTTCCGCCGGGTTGCGACGGAATGGAGAGCTTCCAGAGGTTGGGAATGTTGGCGAAGAAAACGGAGTCGCGCGTGGCCAGCACGCCGGCGGCTGTGCCATCGGCCGACGTGTTGAAGCCAGCGGCATGAACGGATGAATGGTCGGCCACACCGTCGCCATCGCGGTCCTCGACGAGTCGGACGATCTCGGAGTCGCGGGTCAGGAACTCGGGATCGATGGCGTCGAACTGGGACTCGAGGAAGGCGGAACGCTCGGGAACGTTGCGAAAGGAAAGGTCGTTGAGGAGCCAGTTGGTCTTCTGGGTGATGTCGAAGATCGACCGGGCCCAGCGGTGCGATTCCGCGATCCACGCCCGGCCCTTCGGATCGATGTGGAAGGCCACCCCGTTCGAAAGTTGGGGTTCCATCGCCCACACCTTGAGGGCAAACCCCGGCGCCAGTTGGAACTTAGACGCCACATCCGCCGTGTTCGTCGCGTGCTGCCCCAGCAGCGCCCCTGCCGATGCAACCGCAGAGAGGACTATGATCGTGGACCGGAACCGCATGCGGTGAGGCTAGGGAATGAAGGGTTTTTTACAACGGTCACGCGGGGCACAGCGGAGGGAGTTTTTACGGCGGAGGTCCGGAGGGGCAAAAAGGGAAGGGGGCGTTGAGTGGGGAGTCGAAGGGCGTGGGGTGCGTCGTGGGCGGAGGAAGGAGTTCTGAGTCGAGGGCCTCGGCGGGTTCCGCGGCTCCGCGTGAGGAAAAAGGGAGTGGGATGGGAATGGTTCACGCGGAGACGCGGAGACGCGGAGGGGGAGGTTTGGGGGCGTTGAGTGGGGAGTTGGAGGGCGTGGGGTGCGTCGTGGACGGAGGAAGGAGTTCTGAGTCGAAAGCCTCGGCGGGCTCCGCGGCTCCGCCTCGGACTTAAGAACCTTGTTTGCCGCCTTCCGATGTGAATCTACCGCGCTGGCCGCAGATGGATGAAGCGGCTTTCACCCGGCGGGATGTCGACCTGGATTGGGGCGTTGGTCGGGTGGTTGGCCCCGGTGAGCCATTCCTCGACCCGGTTCGGTGTGAACCGGGGCTTCAGGGTGACGTGGGCGACGACTTCGGGGAACACGCGGGCCGGAGTGCGGCCGGTCTTCACAACGCCGTCGTTGTTCACGAGTTCGATCACCCATCCGGTGGCGTTGCGGTTGATCTGGTACTGGATGGGATCGCCCTCGACTGCGACGGGCAAGAGTTCCGAGGTGAGTTGGGTGAGGCGTTCGTCTGCGATGGCGGCGGGACGCTTGGTTTCGGGGTTTTGCCAGGGTTCGAGCATTTCCACCGTGCCGGCGGAGCGAAGTCGGTCGAGCGCGCCGGGCGGCATTGCGGCGACGTGGCGCGGGTGCAGCAGCAACCGGCTGCCGGCGCGGACGGCGGTTTCGAGTTCGTGGATGAACCGGGACGGGAACTCGACCTCGCCCGCGAGCAGGATCGCCGGGTACCGGGCCATGTGCGCGCCAGTGACGGTGGAGAGGACAACGTCTGCCAATTCGCCGTGGCGGGTCGGATTCAGATAGCGCGCCTCGGGATTGGGTGGGTTGCCTGGGACGGGGATCCGACGCGGGTTGTGGTACAGCTGAACTTCGAGAAGGTCGCTGACCTCCTGGTCGGCGGGTGTGCGCGGAAGCACACCCCAGGTCAGACCCTGGTAGCCGTTGTATCCGGCGAGGTGATCGAGGACGACGAGCAGCGGCGTGTGTGGATTGCCGCGATCGTGGGAACGCATGAACCGGAAGGCGGCCGCTGCAGCCTCGCCATGCGGCGTGAGTTCCCAGGGGGCGCGGCTCGTCGTGAAGAAACTGTTGAGGCTGTTCTCGGGCGTGACCATCGCAGCCCCGGCGAACCAGGCATGTCGCCACAGGCGGAGATACAGGCTCAGCGAATGCCCGGCATCGAGGCCCTGGGCGGTTGGGCCGTTGGTGTCGAGCGGACCGTGGGTGGTGACGGCGTTCCCGAACCACGGGCTTACCTGCACGGTCCAAGGGACGTTCCACTGCCGCGACGCACCGCGGGCAAACGCGAACTTCGATTGGGTGAACCCGATGTTCTCCCCGATCTCCAGTCCGACGACCGACGCGCCCCATTCGGCGGCATAGGCCTCGTAGTGCGAATGCCCCGTGACGCTGATCAGGCGTCCGCCCTTGGCCTGCCGATGCCACAGGTAATAGGCCTGCAACTGATCGTGGCACTCGCGTCGGGTCGTGGGCTTCGGGTCATAGCCCATGCTGTCGACCGGCTTCAGGAACATGTCCTTCTGTGACTCGAAGTCCGTGCCGAGCACGGCCTTCATCCAGCCGGCGTCGGATCGGAGTCGATGGAAGTGATATCCCCATTCGCCGAGTTGGATGGCGTTGAACACGCCGGCCTGGTCGAGCACGCGGACCGCTGCCTCATCCTCCCGATTGAGCACGCTGGTGCTGCCCTGGAGTTGCATGCGGCCGCCGTCGGGCGGGTAGAGGATGACGGGCCACCCGAGCTTCGCGAGGTATTCGAAGGCCGGACGCGACCCTGCGACCGCCGCGGGTCCCGGATCGAAGGCGGACGCCAGATGCCGCTCGCGCAGGACGGTGACGAGCGACTCGAGCTCCTTCGGATCGCTGGGACAGGCGTAGAGCGAGAAGTGGAAGTTCGTCGTGCCTGGCAACAGCCGCGGCTCCGGGGCCGCGGCCCTGGACCACGCGGGTGCGTTCGTCTCCACCGATGCTGCATTTCCAACCATCGCCGCCGCCAACAACGCCACTAACATACTGGCCCTGCTCAACTGCCCTCGACAACGCATGGGAGAATCCTCCCGGAGGGAATCAGCCCGTGGAAGGCCCGAATCGGGAGGGGAAGGGGAACCGGTCTGGTTTTCACGCGGAGACGCGGAGGCGCGGAGGGGAAGGCTTGAGGTCATGAGTCCTTCCTAACTTCCCCCGAAACTTCCTCGTGTGATGGGAGATCAACCCACCGTTCCGTTCATCAGGCGGAATCGTGTGGATCCGCCTGCATGAGCGGGCGAGTTAAGCGACATTGAGGAAGGATTAAGTGTGGAGGAGGTTTTGCATTCGTGCGGACACCGTGAGTTGGTCGACCTGGAGACGGCTGGTCGTAATCGGGACCAGTGCCGAGGCTACCTGGAGCGCAGTGGACGCTGCCATGCCTGCACTGAGATTCAGTTTGGCGCATTCAATCGTGCTGCGGCTCGGAAGGCGGATGCAGATGGTCTCCCTCGCTTGGAGGGAACGGAGAACCAGATTGCCCCGGCGACCACCGTACGTGAGAAGTTTCGACTGCAGTTTGAGGTGGCGGCAGCCACGGTGCTCGAGGCTGGAAGCCCCGAACGCGGAGTGCAGCTCGTGCGGGAGTACTTCGAAAGCCAGATCCGCCGCATTGGAGATGCTGGAACGTATATGGATTGGAGGCATCGACCTTGGGTGGTTTTGGTTCACAACTGCCTCGTTGATGCGAGTGAAGAGCAGCATTTGGCGCACGGCGGCGCCCTGATTCGGGCGTACATAGCGCTGAGTGCTGCCACGGTCGGCTCCAGTCTCCAGCTTCTGGAGGATGGCCGATTGGTCTTGGCAGCGGTTGGAGAAGCGGGCCGGGGTGGCGACGTCCCCGTCTCCCAGTGAAATGAGGCTCGGAAGGCGACCAAGACGATGCCGCCCTGCTTCAGGGGATGGAATCCAGCCGAGTCGCTTTGTCGGCTTCCCAGTTGCCGACGGACGCGATCGTGATCTTGGCCTCGAGCGCCTCGGCGACTGCCTGGTCATCGAAGAGGCGTTGGGCGACAATGGATCGCGCGATCAACTCGGGAAGGACGTCGCCAAACTTGAGAGCGTCGAGAGCTTCTGCAGATGCGCTGTCGGGAGAAAAACTGACCCCGTCTTCGCGGATCCGATCGAGGGCTGTCTCGAAGTTTGACCTGCTCGTGGTGAGGTCCAATTTGAGGCCGCTGTTGGAACAGCAATCGCAGCCCTGCTGCCCCAGCGCGATCTGAAGGACTGCGTTGGCCTTGGTGCCCCCGAAGGTCCACCACTCGGTTGCGTCCGTCCCGGATACCCTCAACACCGATCCCTCGATTGGCACCCAGGCATACTCCTCGCGGATGCGCTGGAGCGCCTGCTCGCCTCGGCGCGACAATCCCTGGGGAATCGTGTCGGCTGACAAAGTGCGCTGGATCGAGCGGGCGAGTTGGAATCCAACGTCGCCGGCACCGCCACTCCAGCGCGTTGTTGCCTTTCCAACGGCGGGCTCGACGAATGCCTTCCGCCCGCGCCAGTCCACTTGCAGCACCCTCCAGGCCTGACCTCCGAGCGCCAGGTGGCGATCGCTGGTCTCGCGATCCATGAAGTTGGACTGATCGACGACCCCGATCTCCCTTTGACCATGGAGCACGGTAAAAACGGGCGCGGTGGTGAAGACGGAGAGCAGTTCTGAGAAATGGCGGTAACCATACTCTTCCTCTCCACGGCGGCCGATGTGGAGGATCCCCTGGTCCTCCTGAAGGACGGCGTTTTCCAGCAGGTGCCCAATGATGGACTCCAAGAGGTCCTTGCCGGCTTCCCCGAACGGAGGAAGCCGGAGTAGCCAGGGCTGCCAGGCTGCACGTCCGATGCCCCCTTCCTGGAGGCTCAGCGCCATGAGTTGCTGGGCGAAGAGGTGGAGTGGCTTGGCGGGTGGTTGGATGGGTTCGACGAAGCCCGTACGCCATAGATCAACCAACGCCACCCCTTGCACCATGGCGTCATCCGAGGTGGCAAGGAACAGGCAGTTCCGTCGGGTCCCCGGCCTCCGACCGGTTCTCCCGATCCGTTGGAGGAATGACGCAACCCGGCGCGGCGAGTCGATCTGGATGACCCGGTCCAGATCGCCGACGTCAATTCCCAGTTCCAGTGTGCTGGTGGCGACGATGACGCAGTCCTGGGCGGCCGCGAACGCAGCTTCGGTCTGGCGCCGTTCCTCGATGCTGAGGGAACTGTGCGAGAGGAAGGTTCGTACGCCGAGGCCGTTGAGTGCGGTTCCCAGCCGTTCGACCTTTGACCGCGAGTCGCAGAACACCAGTCGCTTTTCTCCCCGATGCAGTCGGGAAATGACGATGGCGGCGTTGTCGAGGCTTCCGACGAAGTCGATTTCGACCTGCGGTTCGGGGGCAGTTGATCCCGGGGCCGAAACCACCTCGCGCTGGCCGGGGACGTGCGCGGCGAACCAGTCCAGCAATTGATCGGGATTGCCCACCGTGGCCGACAGACCAATGCGTTGGGGCTCGGCCGGAGCAAGTCGGGCCACGCGTTCCAGAACAGCCAGCAGGTGCCAGCCTCGATCGTCCCCCGCGAAGGCGTGGATTTCGTCCACCACGACCGCCCGCAAGCCGCTGAAGAATGTCCGGTGATCCACCCGACGTGAGACCAACA
>CAIMMI010000008.1 GCA_903842505.1 uncultured Verrucomicrobiota bacterium
ATCGACGGCAACACCACGATCCAGAGCGAGATTGCCGCCGGCGTGCAGCCTCCCAAGGGGACCAAGCCGCCACAGCCCCTTCCTCCCCCTCCTCCTCCTCCGGCGCTGAAGTTGATCAAGCGACAGGCTGCGGCCCTGCTGCAGGCTGCCGCGATCCTTGAGAACGCCTTTCCGCAGACCAAGCGCTGACCGCGCAGACGTTTCTTGCGGAGCACGGTGTCGCTGGCGAAACAGGCTAGCCATCGGGCTCCGCCTCGGATTCCAGTCACCCGTGTCGTCCGTGTCGCCTGGGTTCAGTGGGTTGGCGGCCTGAGCCAGGCAGGGAGCGGAGCGGATTGCGGCGCGGCTGAGGCCGACGTGGGAGATGACTCGGAACGATTCCCTGCGGCGGGCCAAAACCAAAAAGAGCCCTCCGTCTGATCGGACGGTGCCTGGGTTCCGACGAGCAGTCCTACATTTCCTGGAGCCACGGAAAGCCAACTGGCGGCTTGGGGATGCTCCCAGGTCATCAGTTCGCGTCGGGTTGCCATCTGCCATGCCCGAATGGCGCCGTCCTGCGAGGCGCTGAACAGCGTCTGGGCATCGTCGGAGAAGGCGACGGACTGGACGGGGGCGCCGTGGCCGATAAGGAACTCGGGTTTGGAATCCGGGTCGGCGAGCAACAGCACGCGCTGGTCCTTGCCGGCGGCAGCGAGCGCCGTTCCGTCGGGTGACAGGGCGACCTCCTCCGCTTGGTAAGGGATCGAGCGGGTGATGCGGGAGAGGGGTTCCCAACGGGTGATGGAATCGGGATGAACCAGGCCAACGACCTTGCCATCGGAAGAAAGGCTGAAGGTGCTGGCGGGGGATTCGGAGCGTCCGAGGATGGAGCCGTCGGACATCCGGATGACGACGACATGATCCGAGAGGTCGCGGAGTGCGAGAGTGGAGGCATCGCGGGAGAGCAGGCCCTGTGAAGCCTCGGGATGGTGGGCTGGGCGAGGGACGGAGTAAGTGCCAGGAGACTCCGTGGAACCGATTGTCCAGCGCTGGGTGGAACGGTCCCACGCCAGGTAGCGGGATCGGTCGAGGAATCCGGCAATGAGGCCCGGGACTGGGATGGGCGGGGATTTTCCGGCGATCTGGACGACGGTGGAGGTCTCGCGATCCGTGCGCCATTCGAGGGGAAGCGCCAGCCAGCGTGCGTCCGGCGAGAAGAGCGTGCGACCGACGTAGTATTTCATTCGGTGCCGGAGGGTGAGGCCGGGCGTCTGGGCGGGAGGCGGCAGCGTCCAGAGTCGGAGGAAGCCGTCCCGGCCGGAGCTGACGAGGGTATCATCGGTGGGAAACGTCAGGCTGGTGACGTCGGATCGATGGCCGCGCAGTCGGTGGAGGACAGTCCAGGTGGCGGTGTCGTAGATGGCGATGGCATCCTGGCCGCCGGCGATGGCACAGCGGGAATCGGAGGGGGAGAAGGCGATGGAGATGCCTCGGAAGGAGTGCCCCGGAAGGCGGGCACGTGGTTGTTTGGAAGGCTGGGTGGAATCTTCGACGGACACGGTCCCGGCTGCGTCGACGCGGGCGAGGAACCGACCGGAAGACGACCAGGTGGCGTGAAGGGACATGGTGCCGGAAGGCGGGAGGATCTCCGTATAGGAATGGGCTGTCGGGTCCCAGATCCCTGCGCCGCGTTCGACGAGGGCAATCAGGAGTTCCGGGCGGTCGGGCTTCCATCGAAAGGCGAGGCCGGCGTCCTGCAGGCGCTCGGCTGCCTTGCCGTCGGTGAGGCGTCGCAGGCGGAGCATCATCGGCGGGTCGTTCTCGATCCGTGGGCTTCGGCCCGATGCGAGGGTTGTTCCGGTTGGGTCGAAGGCGACGCAGTTGGCTGGGTTGGTATCGACGAGGACGGGCTTTGAGGCGGTGGATGAAAGGAGCCAGGAGCCGAGTGGCGAGGCGATGGCGATGTGTCCGTCGGCGGCGAGGTCGATGGCTTGTGGCTCGATGGAGTCCGGCAGCGGGATGGAGGACGCGGTGAGGGGTTCGGCGAGGTTGACGAGATGCAGGTGGGTGCGAGTGAGGGCAGCGACTCGGGTGCGGTCGGGGCTGGGAGCGATGGCGGTGATGGGGGAGTCCAGTTGGAGGAGTAGGGTGGCGGGTTCGAGGTCCAGCCAGGAACGGAGCAGGTACCATTCGAGGCCGCGCAGGTCGGACTGTCCGGGGTTCGTTTGCTGGGCGTCGAGTAGGTTCGCCATGCGGGCGAGGGTGCCGGAGCGCCAGGCGTTGTTGGCGAGTTGGAGGTCGACGACGTAGTTGAAGTTCCGGCGTTGGGCGTCGAGGAGGCGTTGGCGTTGGAGGCTTTCGCGGCTGCGGTTCCAGTTCAACGTAGCTGCTGTGAGGGCGGCGAGGGCGATGAGGCTGACACCGAGGAGTGAAGCGCGGGCGGGGTGGCGTCTGGCCCAACGTCGGGCCTGCTCAAGCCGGCTGAGGCGTCTGGCGGAGACCGGCATTCCGTCGAGCCACCGGCGGAGGTCGGTGGCGAGTTCGGCTGCAGAGGGGTAACGTTCGATGGGCCGCTTCCGGAGGCAGCGGAGGCAGATGGTCTCGAGGTCGAGGTCGATGGATTCGCGGAGCTGTCGTGGAGGGCGGGGTTCGTCCTCGGCGACCTTGCGGAGGATGTCGGCGAAGCTGTTGCCGACGAACGGAGGCTGGCCGGTGAGGAGTTCGAACAGGATGGCCCCGAGTCCATAGACGTCGGTGACCGTGGTCACCTCGATGTTCCGTCCCAAGGCCTGTTCCGGGGCCATGTAGTTGGCGGTGCCGAGGATGGTGGCGGTGACTGTGATTTCGTGAGGAGAGTGGAGGAACTTGGCGATGCCGAAGTCGGTGAGGTAGGGCGTGCCCGACTCATCGACGAGGATGTTGGCGGGCTTGAGATCGCGATGGAGGATGCCGCGGGAGTGCGCGTGGTGGACGGCGTCGACGATGGGGAGGAGGAGGGCGACGGCCTCGCGGTCGGAGAGGGGTAGGCGACGGGCCAGCAGTTGGGAAAGGTTGCAGCCCTCGACGTACTGGAGGGCGAGGTAGAGTTGGCCCTGGTGTTCGCCCACGGCGTGGACGGGGACGATGTGCGGGTGGCTGAGTTGGGCGGTGGCCTCGGCACCGGCGCGGAAACGGCGGCCGGCTTCGGTGCCGGGAGGCGTGACGAGGATCTTGAGGGTGACGTCGCGTCGGAGTTCGGGGTCGTGGGCGCGGTAAACGCGGCCGCCAGAGCCGGCCCCGAGCTCGGGTCCGAGCGCATAAGGGCCGAAGGTCGATGGAGCCGGATCCGGCTCGGTCGAGGCGTTCAGCCCGGCGAGGAGGCAAGGGAGACAGAGGTCGGATGGGGCCTGTTCCGGGATCGGATTGCCGCATTTCGAGCAGGTCGCACGCATGGCTCAGTGCTCCCGTTGTCTTCCCGGGACGGAAGCGAAGTGGCGTCGCTCCGCGTTGAAGTCATCCGGGTGGAGAAGGGTTTGGCGGATTTCGTCGGACACGAGATCCTTGAAGGCGGCGCGAAGGCGGCTGACACGGGAGTTGAGGGTATCGACGCTGATGCCGAGGTTGGCGGCCGTGAGTTCGCGGGCCGGGAGAGAAGCGGCCCCGGGCAGGTAGTCGCGCAGGGCGAGGTCGTTCCGGCGGATCAGCTCAGCGATGAACCCGTGGGTGAGGTCCTCGGCATCCTGAGGATCGCTCCAGTTGCGACGGACGAAGGAAACCAGCGGAACGCGGTAGGCCTTGCAGAGGCTTTCGAGGGCTTCGCCCGAACCAGCGCCCCCGCGGCGGACCACGGTCCACAGCGTTGGCGGAAAGTCGGACGCCCCTCCCTGAGTCGGCTCGGCCACGGTCCCGATAAGACAGTGCCGGGGTGCGGGGCACAAGGGCGGGGGAAGAGATGCAAGTTTCAGGATTGAAGGTTGAAGCGGGAGAGGAGGCGCAGAACACGGGCTCCTTCGCCCAGGGCCGTCGACGAGGGTACTCGTACTCGTACTCCTACTCGAAGCGATGGGGGCTTGGGAGGTGATCGGGAGGAGGCTGCGGATCGAGTACGAGTACCGCCCTGCGGGCTGAGTACGGGTACGAGTACGAAGGGGGAGAGACGGCTCGTGAGGACACTCGCCCCACCCCTGTGGAATGAGGAGTGGAGAGCGGGTGCTCCTTCGCCCAGGGCCGTCGACAAGGGTACTCGTACTCGTACTCCTACTCGAAGCGATGGGGGCTTGGGTGGAGGCTCAGCGGACGCTGAAGCGGAAGTCCTGATGGTTAATCGCCAGGAGGCTACCGGTAGAAGGATTGGCTAGGGATACCGAAGACCGGTCAGGACTTGTTTTGGGGTGTGTTTTAGTAACCTGAATTGGATTTGTTCATGGATGCAGATGTCCGGATTCGATGGTTGGCCTGAAAAGAATCCCGGGGTCGATCCGGGACAATTGTTTCTGGGTGCTCCCCAAGCGACGGGCAGGCGGGCAGGATCGGGGCGAGTGAAGTCTTTCCTGAGTCGGAACTGGTTTGTGATGTCGTTGCCGTTGGTGGTGGTGCTGGCGTTCCTGATCCCGGAGGTGGGCGCGACGGGCGGGTGGCTGCGGACGGAGGTGACGACTCGGCTGGGAGTGGGTCTGATCTTCCTGCTGCAGGGACTGGTGCTGCCGACGGCGGCATTGAAGCAGGGGGCATCGCGGTGGCCGCTGCACCTGCTGGTGCAGGGATTCACGTTCGTGCTGTTCCCGTTGCTGGGCATCGGACTGGACCTGTTGGTGGGTTCGCGATTGCCGGCGGACCTGCGACTGGGGTTCCTGTTCCTGTGCGTTTTGCCGTCGACGGTGTCGACCTCGGTGGTGCTGACGGGACTGGCGAAGGGGAATGCGGTGGGGGCGATCTTCAATGCGGCGTTGTCGAATGTGATCGGGGTGGTGCTGACGCCGCTGTGGGTGGCGTGGCTGATGAAGAAGGGGGGCGGCGGGCCGGACCTGGGTGGGGTGGTGAAGGAGATCGTGCTGCTGTTGCTGTTGCCGCTGGCGGTGGGGCAGGCCTTGCGCTGGTGGGTGTCGGGTTGGGCCGACAAGAACAAGAAGAAGATGGGGAATGCGTCCTCGGGGTTGATCCTGTTCCTGGTGTTCGCGGCTTTCTGCAATTCGGTGAAGGGGCGGTTCTGGTCGGGTGTGGGCGGGGATGTGCTGGCGGTGGCGGCGGTAGGGGTAGTGCTGATCTTTGGAATGGCGGTCGGGGCGGTGGAGGCGTTGTCGAGGGTGATGGGCCTGGACCGGGGAGACCGGATCGCGGCGTCGTTCTGCGCGCCGCAGAAGACGATTGCGTCGGGGATTCCGCTGGCGAAGGCGATCTTCGGGGCCCACCCGGGGCTGGGACTGATCCTGTTGCCGATCCTGTTGTATCACCCGCTGCAGTTGATCGTGTGCGGGGTGCTGGCGGATCGGTGGGGGCGGGAGAAGGCGGTGGGGTAAGGGGAGACGAAAGGGGGACGGTGTGGGGTGGGGTTCGCGCGAAGCCGCGAGGGTGCGAAGGGGGAAGGGGGTTGTTGGGTTGGCGAGGGGCGCGAGTGCCAGGAACGGCTCGACGGAGAGTCTCGCCCCACCCCGGGATGAGGCTCGGGAGAGTGTGGACAGCCTCCTGACGTCGTCTCCTACGCTGCGACCGTAGCCGACTACTGAGGAGGCGGGATCATGGGAAGTTGTCGAACTGGAGATTGGAGACTGGGAACTCAGCCACCCGCCTCCTGACGTCGTCGGCTACCGAGGGGTGCGCCTCCTGACGTCGGCAGCTACGGCGGTTCAGGACTGGACGAGGCCGTGGACGACGTTGCCTTTGACGTCGGTGAGGCGGTGGTCGCGTCCGCCGTAGCGGTAGGTCAGGTCTTCGTGGTTGAGGCCGAGGAGGTGGAGGAGGGTGGCGTGGAGGTCGTGGACGTGGACGGGGTTCTGGACGGCCTTGTAGCCGTAGTCGTCGGTGCTGCCGAAGGAGAGGCCGGGTTGGGAACCGCCGCCGGCCATCCAGAAGGTGAAGCCCTTGGAATTGTGGTCGCGTCCGTCGGATTTCCGGCTGTCGGGGGTGCGGCCGAATTCGCCGCCCCAGATGACGAGCGTGTCGTCGAGGAGACCGCGGGAGCGGAGGTCGTCGAGGAGTGCGGCGATCGGGCGGTCGATGGCGCGGCAGTTGCGGCGAAGGGCGGTTTCGAGGTTCTGGTGCTGGTCCCATCCGCCATGATTGATCTCGATGAAACGGACGCCGGCCTCGGAGAGGCGGCGCGCGAGGAGGCATTGGCGGGCGAAGGAATCGGTGGCGGAGTCACCGACGCCGTAGCGGGCGAGCGTGGCAGGGGATTCGCCTTTGAGTTCGAGGAGTTCGGGCACCTCGGACTGCATGCGGAAGGCGAGCTCGTAGGACTGGATGACGCCCTCGACCTCGGGGTGGCCGTCGGTGGCCTGGAGGAAGTCGTGGTTCATCTCCTGGACGAGGTCGAGCTGGCGGCGTTGCTGGGGATCGGTGAGGAGACGGTTCTCGATGTTGCCGAGGGAGGCGGAGGCGTTGTTCTCGCGGAGCGCGCCGATGCGCGTGCCCTGATAGACGGCGGGCAGGAATGCGCTGCCGAAGTTCTGGGCTCCGAACTGGAGCGGCGGCGACAGGGTGATGAAGCCGGGAAGGTTTTCGTTTTCGGAACCGAGGCCGTAGAGGACCCAGGCGCCCATGGACGGGCGGATGAACTGGGAGGAACCGGTGTGAAGTTGGATGAAGGCCTGTGGATGATTCGGGATGTCGGTGTGCATCGAACGGACGAGGCACAGGTGGTCGGCGTGGCGGGCGACGTTGGGGAAAAGTTCAGAGATCCAGAGCCCGGATTGGCCGTGTTGACGGAACTGGAAGGGGGAGCCGATGAGCTGGGCACCGCCGCCGCGGGCCTGACCGGGCTTGCCGGCGTCGCGTTGGAGCAGGGGTTTGTAGTCGAAGGTGTCGAGGTGGGACGGGCCGCCCTGCATGCACAGGAAGATCACGCGCTTGGCGCGGGGTCGGAAGTGGGGCGGGCGAACGCCGAGGGGCGCGGTGGTGCTGGGCTGGACGGCGGGCTGGGACGCGGCGCGGGCGGCCAGGCCGGAGAAGGCCATCCAGCCGAATCCGGCGGCGACGCTCTGGAGGAGCTGGCGGCGGGACCAGGGGCGGGGTTGGACGCCACTGCACGAGTACGGGGCATTCATGGGAGGGTTCATCGGAGCAGCGAGGGTTGGATCCGCAGATGGCGCAGATGAGCAGGGGCTTGAACCAACGTGCCGGGACGCCGACAGGGTGAGGTTCTGGATGAGGTCCGATCCTGCCTGGCGGTCATTCCATCTGCGGAATCGGCGACATCTGCGGATAAATGAATGGCGGATGCTGGGTTCATCGGAGGAAGCGGAATTCGGCAGACGCGAGGAGCGCCTGGGCGAAGGACGTCCAGGCGACTTCGCCGGGGCGCATGGCTTCGCGGGAGCGCGCGGGTGGGCGCCGGCGTCGGTCCGGGGGTGGATTGGAGGGTTGGGAAGGGGGTGGATTGCGGGCGATGTCGCCGATCTCGAGCCGGAGGAATTCAGCGGCGCGGGTCAGTTCGCGCGGGGTGGCGGGGCGACCGAAAGCGAGGCGGTAGGCGCGATCGATGCGTTCGCGCGGGGAGAGGCCGGCGTCGGCGAGGAGGCGTCGTGCGAAGGCTCCGGAGATGCGGAGGATGTCCTCATTGTTCATGAGGTAGAGCGCCTGGGAGGGGACGTTGGTGGTGTCGCGGTCGGCGACGACAAGGCTGGGTTCGGCGAAGTCGAACAGTTCCATGGATTCGGGGACGAATCCGCGGATGACCGGGAGGTAGACGCTGCGTTTGCGGGCGAAGGAAGCGTCGCGGAGGGAATCGGCGCCGCGCCGGAGCGGGGCATCGCCGATGGCGGCGACGGGCGAGGAGCGCGGGGGTTCGGTGTCGAGGATGCCGCTGACGGCGAGCATGGCGTCGCGGATCGCCTCGGCTTCCAGGCGGCGCGGGGTGGAGCGCCAGAGGAGCGTGTTGTCGGGATCGAGGTTGGCGGCCTGCGGGGAGGCGGTGGAGGCGAGTTGGTAGGTGCGGCTGAGGACGATCTCGCGGAGGAGCGACTTCAAGGACCAGCCGGACGACTGGAACCGGAGGGCGAGGTTGTCGAGGAGTTCCGGGTGGGTCGGCTTCTCGCCGAGGGCGCCGAAGTCGTCGGCGGTGCGGACCAGGCCGCGACCAAAGAGGTGGAGCCAGGCGCGGTTGACGGCGACGCGGGCGGTGAGGGGATTCCCGGATCGGGTGAGCCAATCGGCGAGCTGGAGGCGGCCGGATTCGCGGGTGGGGATCGGGGGCGGTGGGGTCGTGTTGAGGACCTCGACGAAGCCGCGGGGGACGACGGGTCCCTTCTGGGTGATCTCTCCACGGACGAGCAGGGCGCACTGCATGGGCCGGCCCTCGCGAACGCCCATGGCCCGAGGGGAACCTTCGGGAGGCATGGGCGGGAGGGGAGCCTCGGGTTCCGGGCGGGGGCGGTTGTTGGCGGCGGCGCGACGGGCGGCCTGGCGGGCGGCCTTGCCGGCGGGACGGGTGCGATCGGGTTCCGGGGATGCGGTGGCGGCAGCGGCGGGCGCTTCCGGAAGCTTGCCGAGGGCGAGGAGGCTCGAGGGTTGGCGATTGCCCTGGTTGGTGACGGTTCCGTAGAGCGTCTGGGTGCTGCGGAAGATGCCGGCGAGGGCGTAGTAATCGCGCTGGCTGATGGGATCGAACTTGTGGTCGTGGCAGCGGGCGCAGGCGACGGACACGCCGAGGACGGCGCGGCTGGTGACGTCGATCTGTTCGTCGACAAGGTCCATGAGGAACTGCTCGCGTCGGCGTTCGTTGAGGCCCTTGGGTCCGACGGCGAGGAATCCGGTGGCGATGACGTTCTGGTCGCGCTGTTCGGTGGAGGAGGCGGGGAGCAGGTCCCCGGCGACCTGGCGGCGGACGAACTCGTCGTAGGGAAGGTCGGCGTTGACGGCGTCGATGACCCAATCGCGATAACGCCAGGCCTCGGGGAAGGCGTTGTTGCGTTCCTTGCCGGTGCTTTCGGCGTAGCGGGCGACATCGAGCCAGTGGCGTCCCCAGCGTTCGCCGAAGCGTGGGGAGGCGAGGAGGTCGTCGACGATGCGTGCGAAGGCTTCGGGGGAGGGATCGGCGGCGTACTTCTCGACGAGGTCGGGCTCGGGAGGTAGGCCGGTGAGATCGAAGCTGACGCGGCGGAGGAGGGTGCGGGGATCGGCGTCACCGACCGGGTTGATGCCGCGGGTCTCGAGGGTGGCGAGGATGAAGCGGTCGACGTCCGAGCGGGGCCAGTCAGCGTGGCGGACGGCGGGGATGGCCGGGGCCTTGGGCGGCTGGAAGGACCAGAACGAACGGCCGGTGGCGACGTCGGGGGCTCCGCGGACGGTACCGGCCGCGGTGAGGCAGGCCAGGAGGAACCGGACGGCGAGGCGATGGAATGAAGAATTCACGGCGGACAGGTTGGAACGGACGCTCTGAAGGGATCGACGCGCGGGGATGGGGGGAGGTTACGGGTGGTGGGCGAGTTTCAAGATTCAAGGCTTCAAGTTTGAAGCGGGTTGGGCGGGGAGTTTCCAGATGCCAGGGAGGGGCCGAAGCCCCGGTGGTCCAGGTTGAAGTCAGTCGTAGCAGGTGCGGAGCACCGACAGAGGGTAGCCCAGCGCGTGAGCGCTGGGTTCTGGTCCTCAAAGCGGATCGAGCCCCGGAAGGGGGACAGAAGGCTAGGGCGCGCGGTTCGGTCTGGAATTCTGTCGCCCCTCCGGGGCTCGAAGCGTTACGGGACGCGGTCTCCACGGCTGACGCTATCTTCTTTCGGTGCTCCGCACCGATGGAACCCCGGGGGTCTACGCGGTTTCGGGCGAGGGCGAAGGTTCGCAAGGCAGGTAGGTTTCGCGCGAAGCCGCGAGGGCGCGAAGGGATCCGTGCTGTCGAGTCGGTGCGGGATTCATCGGCTCGTGGGGACACTCGCCCCACCGGAGGGTGGCAGGGGGACAGCCTCCTGACGTCGACTGCTACAGCGTAGTCGACGACGTGAGGAGGCGAAGGATCGGGAGACTGGGAACTCGTCCACCAGCCTCCTGACTTTGGCTGCTACGGCGGTGAGGGGGACAGCCTCCTCACGTCGACTGCTACAGATGCGGTGCTGGAGGAAGCGTATTGGCCCGGGGCTGAAACTTCGGCAGGGTTGTCGCATGAGTGCTGAATCGCGATTGAAGGAGTTGAATCTGGTCCTGCCGCCTGCGCCGCGTCCGATCGCGGTGTACAAGCCGGTGGTGGTGCTGGGGAACACGATCTATGTGTCCGGGCACGGGCCGGTGCGGACGGACGGGACGTTGATCACGGGCGTGGTCGGGAAGGATCTGGACCTGGAAGCCGGCAAGGCGGCGGCTCGTCAGGTGGGCCTGGCGATCTTGGCGAACCTGAAGGCGCACTTCGGGACGCTGGACAAGGTCAAGCGGGTGGTGAAGACGCTGGGCATGGTGAACACGGCGCCGGATTTCTATGATCATCCGAAGGTGATCAACGGCTGCAGCGAGTTGTTCGCCGAAGTGTGGGGTCCGGAGAACGGGATCGGGGCGCGGTCGGCGGTGGGCATGGGGCCGTTGCCCGGCAACATCGCGGTCGAGATCGAGGTCATCTTCGAACTGGCCTGATTCATGAAGCCGTGGCCCGGGATCGAGAATGCCGACGAGGTTCCCTCGCCGGCGCTGTTGCTGGATGAGGCGCGGATCGATGCGAACATCGCGTCGATGCTGCGGATCGCCGGGGACCCGGGCCGGTTGCGGCCGCACCTGAAGACGCACAAACTGCCGCAGTTGGTGCGTCGTCAGGTGGCGGTGGGGATCACGAAGGCCAAGGTGGCGACGATCGCCGAGGCGGAGATGGCGGCGGTGCACGGGGTACGGGACGTGCTGTTGTCGCTGCAACCGGTGGGGCCGAATGCGGCGCGGTTGGTTCGGCTGTTGGCGTTGTTTCCGCAGGTCCGGTTCTCGGCAGTGGTGGACGACGTGGCGGTGGTGGCGCAGTTGGCGAAGCGGGTGGCGGAGTCCGGAGTGGAACGGGTGCTGGGCGTTTTTGTGGATCTCGACATTGGGCAGCATCGGACGGGCGTGGCACCCGGGCCGGGTGCGGTGGCGGTGGTGGAAGAGATCCGGCGACATGCGGAGCTGCAGTTCCGTGGATTGCACGCCTATGACGGGCATCTGGGGATCACCGATCTGACGGCGCGCACGACGGCGTGTGACGCCGGGTATGCGGCGGTCGAGGCCTTGCGGCAGCAGTTGGAAGCGGGTGGAATTTCTGTGGGAGCGATCATCGCGGGCGGTTCGCCGACCTTTCCGATCCATGCGCGTCGGTCGGGCGTGGAACTGAGCCCGGGCACGACGGTGTTCTGGGATGCGGGATATGGAACGAAACTGCCGGACCTGCCGTTTGAACCGGCGGCATTCCTGATCACGCGGGTGGTGAGCCGTCCAGCACCGGATTGCCTGTGCCTGGATCTGGGTCACAAGGCGGTGTCGGCGGAGATGGCGCCTCCGCGGGCGGTGTTTCCTTCGCTGCCCGATGCGGAAGCGGTGAGCCACAGCGAGGAGCATCTGGTGATCCGGACGGCGCGGGCGGCGGAGTTCCAGATCGGGGATGTGCTGTACGCGATCCCGTGGCACGTGTGTCCGACCGTGGCGCTGCATCAGGAAGCGTGGCTCGTGCGCGAGGGCAAGGCAGTGGAGCGATGGACAGTGGAGGCCCGGGCGCGGCGGATCACGGTCTAGGAGGGAAGATATGACCGCGGACAGTGGTTGGATCGGGTGGGCGTTGCGCGGGGCGCTGTTGCTGGCGTTGCTGGCGGGGGGCGGGCGTGTGGATGCGGGGCCGGCGCGGATCGAGCAACGGACGAATGGCTGGTGGTGGGTGGGGTCGGATTCGAAGCCGTTCCTGAGCGTCGGGGCGTGTGTGGTTTCTGGGTGGGACAGCCGGGAGAATCACGATCCGGAGAACCCGGGATATTCCGTGTGGAAGGTGCACCCGACGCCGGAGGCGTGGGCGGACGTGACGTTGCGGCGGCTGCATTCGTGGGGGTTCAACACGCTGGGCGCGTGGGCGGATCCGTCGGTGTTGGGGCCGGCGCAAAAGCGGGCGGCGGCCGAGGGCCGGGCGTTGTGGGTGACGCCGGTGCTGCACATGGGGTCGTCGGCGGGTGCGCCGTGGTGGGACCTGTGGGATCCGGTGGTGGTTGGCCGGATGGAGGAGAAGGCGCGGGACGAGATGGCGCTGTATCGGGGGGATGCGCGGGTGCTGGGGTATTACTCGGACAACGAGCTGGGTTGGTGGGGAGCGACGTTGTGGAAGCTGACGCTGGAGCAGAAGCCGACGAGCGGGCAGCGGCAGCGGTTGGTGGGGTTGCTGCGGGAGCGGTATGCGGGGGACTGGGGGCGGTTGCGGGAGGACTTTGATGCGGAGAATGCGGATGGATGGGAAGCGTTGGAACGGGGTGGGGCGCTGTATGTGAAGGCGGGTGGGCGAGGGTTTGGGGTGTTGCGTGAGTTTCTGGGTCTGGTCGCGACGCGGTATTACCGGTTGTGCCGGGACATCGTGAAGAAGCACGACCCGGAAGCGCTGTTCCTCGGGGATCGGTACGCCTCGTTCTATTACCCGGAGGTGGCACGGGCGGCGGGTCGGTATGTGGATGCGATCTCCAGCAACCTGAACGCGGACTGGAACGACGGGACATTCGTGCGGTGTTACCTGGACACCCTGCACCGGATCACGGGCAAGCCGATCCTGGTAACCGAGATCTATGGCGCGGCGGCCGAGAACCGGTCGGGGAACCGGAACACGCATGGCATCTATCCGGTGGTGAAGCGGCAGTCGGATCGGGCGAAGCTGGTGCGGCGGACGCTGGAGCAGTTGGTGCGGACGCCGAGTGTGATCGGGGTCGACTGGTTCCAGTACGCGGATGAACCGCTGCACGGGCGAGGGGATGGGGAGAACTTCAACTTCGGGTTGGTGGACATCCACGACCGTCCGTATGCGGAGTTGGTGGGCGTGTTTGCGGAATTGGATACCGAGCGGGAGCGGGGACGGGGGCGGCAGGAGCGGATGGATGCGCGGGGTGGGTTGCCGCGGGCGCCGCGGGATGTCTTTGAGGATTTCGTGGCGACGCGGGCGATGAAGGGTTGGGACCGGGAGCGGGGGTTCATTCCGCCGACGAGTGAGGAGCCCTGCGCGGATCTTTACGGTTGCTGGGAGGGCGGGTCATTGGTGCTGGGGTTGTGCGCGATGGATGCGATGGAGCCGGCGTTGTATCGGGGGGGCTTCGTGCCGAAGCAGGATCGGGCGCAGTGGGGGGTGGAGATCGACGGGCGGGAGGTGGTGCGGGTCCGGGTGGGTTCCGGGAAAGAGCCGATTCCAAGCCATCCGCGAGTGCGCGTGGAACAGATCACGGGTCCGGCGCCGGCGGTGCGGACGACGGTGGCGATGCGGATTCCGGTGGAGGAGTTGGGGCGGAAGCGGTGGGCTGCGGGGACGAAAGTGCGACTGAAGGCGTGGTATGAGACGCACGGCCAGGTGCAGCGGGTGGAGTGGGAGGGGGAGTACGGTCTGGGCCGGTGAGGCGGATCAAGGGGAGGTGGGACGACGGAACCAGGCGGCCACACGGGTGGGCCAGTCGCGTCGCATGAACGGCTTCTCCACCCAGAGGAAGAGGAGGGTGCAGACGGCGAGCATGGGAGGGATGCTCACGGTTGCGATGAGGAGGAAACGGCCGACGTGGTTTTGGGTGGGGCCCAGCCAGTGGTTGAGGGAAGGGGCGTACGATTGCATCAGCCACTGGTGCCAGAGGTAAATCGTGTAGCACATGCCGCCCACGGTGAAGATCCAGCGGTTGGCGAGGAAGCGTGGGAGGACAGTGCCGCCGAGGGAGCCGAGGAAGGCCAGCGTCAGGCAGGCAGAGTGGAGGAGGGCGCCGTGGGTCGTGGCGGCGAGTTCGTTCAGGAAGAGGAATCCAGTCCAGCCAACGAGGGCAGCGAAGTCCCATCCGATCCAGTTGGGCAGGGTGGCTTTCCATCGGGACAGGTAGACATCGACGGAGATGAATCCGGCGGCGAAGTACTCGAAGGAGCCTGGGAGCGAGAGGTGGATCCGTTCGTTGGTGACGTTGCGGAGGGCGCCGACGGCCAGGACGGCACCTGCCAGAATGAGCCAGCGGATCCATTGGTTGGGGATGGCGAAGAGGAAGGTGAGGGCGGGGGCGAGGAGGTAAAACTGGAACTCGACCTCGAGTGACCAGGCCGCGGCATTGATGGTGCTGAAGTGGTCGAAGGTCTGGTTGTGTTGGTAGACAAGGCTCGCGAGGAGGTTCGGGATCCGGTCGACCAAGGGGGCGCCGCTGATCAGATACGACAGCAACCAGAGGACGATCAGGTTGAAGAAATAGGGTGGCTCAAGCCGGGTAAGCCGGCGGAGGAAGAAGTTGCCGAGGGTGGGTTTCCGGCCGCCGTTGAGGTGATGGTTGGCGTAGGGGAGCGCGACGATGAAGGCGCTGATGGCGAAGAAGAGCGGTACTCCGAGGAAACCGCGTCGAACCAGTGCGAAAACGCTCCGATCGAGGAGTGAAGTCGTCACCGGGCGCCCCAGTTGGGCGTCGAGGTGAAAGCAGACGACCGCCATGACGGCGATGAAGCGGAGGCCGTCGACCTGCGGGATCAGTCTGCCGGCTGAGGTTTCCCGGGCGCACGCTGTGAGCAGCCGGTCCGACCAGGATCGGTGTTGATTCTGACCGGAGCCTTCAGCGGGAGTCACGGTCGGTTCCATGAAGAAGCCCCCGTGAAATCCCGCCGATTGACGGGGCTTGCACGGGGGCTTTGGTCGGGTTGGAAGGAGCGGCCGGGGCTCAGTTCCGGGGCGGCAGCACCTTTTCCACGGGGCTGCGGGCGAGGATGACGTACTGGGGCAGGCCATCCTTGGTGGGGACCTTGACCTCGCCGACGATGAGGGGGGCGGCGTACTCGACGAACTGCTCGTTGGGGAGGAAGCCGTCCTCGGAGATCCAGTTGCGGGGGATGAAGTGTTCGACGTTGGCGATATTGCCGAGGTCTTCGAGTTCGATGGTCCAGCGGTAGGGCTTGGAGCTGAGGCGGACGATCTTGGGCATGAGGCCGGACTTTCCGTTGACGGCGGCCTTCACGGCGGCGGTGCCGCAGGCGAAGGATTCGTCGGAGTCGGTCTGGCTGGCGAAGTGGGCGGCGGCGCGCTGGGCGTAGCCCAGAAGGACGGTGCGGGTCTTCAGGTTCAGACGGCCCTGGATGATCTCCTTGAGCTTCTCGGAGGCTCCGGCGAGGACGGCGTGGCCGAAGGCATCGAGGCGGGTCTTGTCGGCCCCGATCTCCTCACCGGCGGCGTTCTTGACGCCTTCGCCGCAGACGACGATGCAGTACTTGTTGGTGGCGACGGTCTCCTTGACCTTCGCGATGAACGCGTCCTCGTTGAAGGGGATTTCGGGGAGGAGGATGATGTGCGGCGGGCGGGCAGGGTCGCCTTGCTTGGCGAGGACGGTGCCGGCGGCGATCCATCCCGCGGCGCGACCCATGACCTCGATGATGCAGCAGGAGCCGTCATCGGTGGCCATGGAGCCGACGTCGAGACCGACTTCGGTGACGGTGGCGCAGTTGTATTTGACGACGGAGCCGTAGCCGGGGCAGTGGTCGGTCTTGGGGAGGTCGTTGTCGATGGTCTTGGGGACACCCATGACCCGCATGTCGTAGCCGCGCTTGACGGCTTCGAGGTGGATCTTGTGGGCGGTGTCCTGGGAGTCGTTGCCGCCGGCGTAGAAGAAGTAGCGGATGTTGTGGGCCTGGAAGACCTCGAAGAGGCGGTCCATGTCCTTGGCAGCCTTTTCGGGCTTCTTCTTGAAATCGATCTTGTAGCGGCAGGTGCCGAGGGCGGCCGCGGGGGTGTAGCGGAGGCCTTCGATGGCGCTGCGCTTTTCGTCGCCGAGGTCGATGAGTTCCTCGTTGAGGATGCCGAGGATTCCGTTCAAGCCGCCGTAGATTTCCTCGATGCACTCGTGGTGTCCGGCCTCGGTGATCACACCGGCGACGCTTGCGTTGATGACGCTGGTGGGACCACCCGATTGGGCGACGAGGAGATTGCCGTTGAGTTCAGCCATATCGGTAGAAAGTTCTGACGACAGTGCCCGCGTGGGGAAGGGTGAGGCAAGACTGGAGGTTCGATGGAGTTGCGGGATTGGAGGGGGCAGCCTCCTGACGTTGGCTGCTACGGGGGGAGTTGCCAGTTGCCAGATTCCAGAGCGGAGCTGGGGACTGGGATCAACGATTCCACAACGAAGCGAGGAAGGGCGCGCCGGCTGCAGCCCCTCCGGGGTTGGTGTCGAAATGGGACGAGGGACTGCAACGCCGTTTTGTAGGCTGCGTGCCCCCACGCGGCGGTTGATGATCCACGCCGGGTGAGGGCACCCGGCCTACTGAAGCCCCGGGGTCGGTGCCCTTTGGCCGAAGGGCCTGGAAGGGCAACGAGGACGTTGCAGCCCCGTTTGAGGGAAGTGGACGCCTAAGAGGCGCTCCGCAGTTGCCCGCGGAGCGCCTCAACCTATGCGTAACTCAAGCCGTCTACCCACACGGGTCGACGGACACGCCCTGATTTAGCCATTGCTGTGCCAAGCGGCGCCGCGTGAGGGCAAACCGCAGGAAGTTCATGGAGACGGCACATGGATGACGCGGGAGCGGGACGAAAACCGCCATCGGCTGGCGAAATGCGTTCAGGGGGCGGTTCAGCCGCGTGCCCGGGCGATGGCGATGGGGAGGATTCTGGCAATCCGGTCGACTTCGGCCGGGGTGTTCTCGCGTCCGAAGCTGAAACGGAGGAGGGCGTTGCATTCGGCGGGAGGGACGCCCATGGCCTGGAGGACGTGGCTGGGTTCGAGGGAGCCGGCGGAGCAGGCGGAACCGCTGGAGGCGCAGATGCCTTCGAGGTCGAGGTTGGCGAGGAGGGCGATGGCATCGGCGCCTTCGATCGAGAAGGCGACGGTGTTGGGGAGGCGGTTGGTGGGGTGACCGCGGCGGTGGACGCCGGGGATGTCGAGGGCGGCGGCGGCGAGGGATTCGGTGAGGGCGAGCATCCGGCCGGGTTCGAAGACGGGGGTGGGGACGAATCTTTCGAAGGCGTCGGCGAGGCCGACGATGGAGGGGAGGTTTTCGGTGCCGGCGCGCCGTTCGTTTTCCTGGCCGCCCCCGTGGAAGGTGGGGTGGGGAAGGAGGGGAGAACGGATGAAGAGGGCACCGGCGCCTTTCGGGCCATGGAACTTGTGGGCGCAGACGGCGACGAGGTCGGCGTTGAACTGGTGGATATTGGCGAAGGGAAGTTTGCCGGCGGCCTGGACAGCGTCCGTTTGGAACAGCACGCCGCGCTCGCGGCAGAGGCGTCCGATGTCCGCGACGGGTTGGACGGTACCGACCTCGTTGTTGGCGGCCATGACCGATACGAGGGTGGTGTCCGGGCGCAGGGCGGCGCGGATGGAATCGGGGTCCACCTGACCGTGTGAGTCGACGGGGACGCGGGAGACCTCGAATCCCTCGTGGTGCTGGAGGTAGTCGAGGGTGTGGAGGACCGCGTGGTGTTCGACGGCGGAGGTGACGAGGTGTTTGCCTTTGGGGCGGAGGAGGCGGGCGGTGCCGAGGATGGCGAGGTTGTTGGCCTCGGTGCCGCCGCTGGTGAAGACGACTTCACTGGGTTTGCAGGACCAGAGGCGGGCCATGCGGTAGCGGGCGTCGTCGAGGAGTTCCCGGGCTTCGCGTCCGAAATGATGGATGCTGGACGGGTTGGCCCAGCCCCGTTCGAGAGTGGCGAAGAGGGCTTCGCGGACGACGCGATCGAGTGGGGTGGTGGCGTTGTAGTCGCAGTAGATCCGTTGCACGGGGAGCGTGAGGTTGCCGGGGGTGGCGGTCAGCGGGTGGCGAGGGAGATGGCGGAAGGGCCGGACACGACGGGGTTGCCGGACTTGGGGCGGTAACGGGCGAAGACGGTGACGCGGTTGCGGGTCGGTGGGGTGCCGGCCCAGGGGAGGGTGAACTCGTATCCGGTGCCGAGTCGGTTCTCGTTGGCGAGCGCCTTGAGTTGCTGGGGTGAGAACGACCAGATGCGGAGAGGCTTTCCGGTGATGGGTTGGTTGGGGGGGAAGCTTCCGTCGAAGAGGACGATATCGAGCGTGCCCTGACGGATGCTGACGCCCTTGGGTTGCTGGGCGGTGGAGGCGTAGATGCGGATGGAGAAGGCGTCGGCCCCGGGAACGTTGTCGAGGTTGATGGCGACGGGGAGGCCGAAGAGGTGGACCTCGGTGATGTCCGATCGGGAGCTGTCGGAGGTGGCGCAGCCCGCGAGGGCGAGGACGAGGGCGGCGACGGTGGTGGCGAGGGAGCGGCGCATGATGGGTAGATCAGACCGATCGGATGGATCGGTCTGATCGGTCTGATCTGTGATGGGTCAGGAGCGCGGAGTCTTGCGGCGCTTGTTGTCGGGAGCGGCGGGGGGCGGCTCGGGGGGGAGGATGGGGTCGACGATGGAGCGTTGGAGGGCGTCGCGCTTGATCTCCTTGTGGAAGGTCGAATTGCGGATGATGTCCTGGGTGACCTTCTGGGCGTCTTCGAGGGGGACCTTGTCCTGGTTGTTGGCGAGGACGAGGGGGGTGAGGAAGATGAGGAGTTCCTTGCGTTCGCGGGTGGACTTGGTGGAGCGGAAGAGGGCTCCGACGTAGGGGATGTCGCCGAGGACGGGCATCTTCTTCACGCGTTTGTCGTCGGTGGTGGAGATGAGGCCGCCGATGATGATCGTCTGACCGGACTGGACGGAGACGGTGGTATTGGCGCGGCGCTGATTGATGATGGGGACGACGGCGGAGGAGTTGATCTCGACGGTGGAGGAGGAGAGGGCGGAGTTGGTGGTGCCGAGCTCCATCTTGACGAAGCCGTCGGGGGAGATCTTGGGAGTGACGGTGAGGTTCACGCCGACGTCCTCGTAGCGGAAGGAGTTGATGGTATCGCCCTGTGGGGTGACGCGGGAGTCGGTGATGAGGGGGATGCGTTGGCCGATGTTGATGGTGGCGGGCTTGTTGTCGGCGGTGACGATCTGCGGGCGGGAGAGGACTTCGAGGCGACCGTCGGTGCGGAGGGCACGGAGGAGGAAGTTGAAGTCGGTACCGGAGACGGAAGTGGAGTAGCCGCCGAGGGACTTGAGCTGGTTGGCGACGCCGAAGTCGGTGCCGACGCCGTAATTGACGTCGCCCTTGGATCCGCCGTGGTTCCACTCGATGCCGAGTTCGCCGAGGGAGTCGAGGGTGACTTCGGCGAGGAGGACCTGGATGAGGACCTGGGGTTGGGCGGTGTCGAGTTCGTCGATGATCTTGCGGACCTGGTCGAAGTAGCGGCGGTTGGCGGAGACGAGGAGGGTGTTGGAGGTCTGTTCGGCGACGACGGCGACCTCGCGTTCGAGCATGCGCTGGGCGGTGCCGATGGCATCGGCGCCGAGGACCTGGACGAGGCGTTGGCGTTCCTGGTCGAGGAAGTTGCGGATGGCGGTAGCGACTTCGGGGGCCTGGGAGTTCTTGAGGCGGACGACCTCGGAGGTGCGTTCGGCGGCGGGGCTGGAGTCGAGGGAGTCGATGATCTGGGAGACGAGGGTGACGTAGTGGTCGGTGCCGCCGATGAGGAGAGAGTTGGTGCGGGGATCGACGGTGACGGTGAGGGCGTTCTGTTCGGCGGTGCCGAGGGTGACGGAGGCGACGGCCTCGTCCTCGCCTGGGGAGTCGAAGGAGCCATCGGCGCCGCGGGGGCGGACGAGGGTGTACTGGACGGAGCGCTGGGTACCGTTGGAGGGGGCGGCGGTCATGCGGAAGAGCTGGGTGAGGAGCTCGGACATCTGACGGGCGTCGGCGTTCTGGAGGGTGAAGACCTTGATCTTGGCCTGTTGGGGGGAAGAGGCGTCGAGGCGGTGGATGATCTGTTCGAGGAGGCCCATGTACTCGATGGGGCCGGACACGATGAGGGAATTCATGCGGATGTCCGGGGTGATGAGGACGGCCTCCTTGAGGGCGGCGGTGACGAGTTCCTGGCCCTCCTCGGTGCGGGTGATGAACTGGAGGAGGGACTGGGCGTTGGGGTTCTGCTCGGTGAGCGGGGTGGGCTTGGTATTGAGGGCGGCGGTGAGGATGGTGGAGAGCGTTTCGGCGCGGGCGTGTTCGAGGGGGAAGACGCGGATCTCGGCGACGCGGGCGACCTGGTCGGTATCGAGTTGCTTGACGAGTTCGCCGATGCGGCGGGCGTCGACCTCACCGCAGGAGACGACGAGGGCGTTGATGCGTTCGTCGGCGTTGACGGTGACGGGGAGGATCTGGTTGGGAGTGTTTTCGCGGAACAGGCCCTGGACGGTGGTGGCGACGCGGCGGGCGTCGGCCTTGGAGAGGGGGAAGACGTGGATGGCGAGGCCGGTCTCGGTGGGCTCGGAGTCGAGCTGCTGGATGAGGGAAGCGACGGTGTCGAGGTCATCGACGGTGGCGCCGACGAGGAGGGCGTTGACCCAGGCGTCGGCGACGATGGTGATGGGGTCGATGGGCTCGCCCTTCACCTTGGGTGGGCGGTTGGCGACGATGGACTGGAGGGTGGACTGGAGCTTGGTGGCGGTGGCCTTCTGGAGGGGGAAGACGCGGAAGTTCAGGCGGGAGAACGTGCCTTCGCCGTCGAGTTGGGGGAGGAGGCGATCGACGAGGTCGAAGGCTTCCTTGCCGCCGGTGACGAGGATCGAGTTGACGCGGTCATCGGGGATGACGGCGACGGGGAGGGAGCGTTCGTTGGCGTTGACGGCGATGGCGTCGGCGGTGCGTTTGGAGCGGAAGAACTGTTCGAGGATGGAGGCGAGGGAAGAGGCGCGGGCGTGGCGGAGTTGGTAGAGCTTCACGTCCGCGGTGGCGGCGAGGTCCTTGGTGTCGATCTTCTGGATGACGCCCTTGACGATGTTCAGGTTCTCGGGAGAGGCGGAGACGATGAGCGTGTTGGAGCGTGGGTCGACGGAGACGGAGAGGATGTTCTCCGGGGCATTGCGGCCGCGGGGGGCGGTGGTGGGCATGCCGGGGCGGTAGAGGCCCTGGTCGACGAGGGAGCGGATGATGGTGGCGACGCGTTGGGCGTCGGCGAACTGGAGGGTGAACATCTCGAAGACGCCGCCGGGGATGGTGGGTTGGGCGTCGATCTGGGCGACGAGGCCCTGGATCAATTCGAGGTTCTCCTTGGAGGCGGAGATGATGAGGGCGTTGTTGAGAGGATCGGGTTGCACCTCGATCTGCTGGGAGGGGAGGGGTTGCTGGCCCGGCAGGGTCATGGCGCGGACACGGGCGGCGAAGATGCCTTCGAGGAGGGGGGCGACGCGGCCGGAGTCGTTGTTCTTGAGGGGGATGACGGTGAGGGTGAGAGCCGGGTTCTCGAGTTTGGCGTCGAGCTTGGCGAGGAGGTCATCGAGCGTCTTGTTGTCATCCTGGGAGGCGGCAACGAGGAGGGCATTGGCGCGGGTATCGGGGATGATGATGGGCTTCTGGCGCTGGAGATCGGTGCCGCGGGAGGCGGCGTAGCGCTGATCGAAGAGGCCGGCGAGGGTGGTGGCGAGGACGCGGGCATCGGCGTGGACGATGGGGACGATGCGGATGCGGCCGGAGAGGGCGGGGCTGGCCTGGTCGAGTTGCTTGGCGAGGGATTCGACGAGGTCGAAGCCTTCCTTGCTGCCGCCGACGAGGAGGGCGTTGGAGCGGGTGTCCGGGATGATGATCACCTTGAGGGCATCGGCGGCACCGGCGTTGAGGGTGGCGCGTTGGGTGACGCGCGCGTCCATGAGGCGTTGGAGGGTGGCGGAGACGACGGCGGAGTCGGCGTGTTCGAGGGGGATGAGGCGGATCTCGCGGAGGTCGAAGGCGAGCTTCTGGTCGAGTTGCTTGAGGAGGCCGTCGATGATGCCGAAGGACTTGGAGGAGCCGGCGACGATGAGGGAGCCGGAGCGTGCGTCGACGGAGATGATGGGCTTGTCCTCGTTGCGGAGGTTGGCGGCGCGGTTGCCGCTGAAGAGGTCGCCAAGGATCTTCTGGATGACGGCGGGGTCGGCGTGCTGAAGGGGGTAGACGCGGACGGTTTCGAGGCCGGAGGCGGCGGGGATGTCGAGTTGGTTGATGATCTCCTCGACGAGGGGGATCATGTCGGTGCGCGCGGCGATGATGAGGATGTTGGAGACATCGTCGGCCTGGAGGGTGAGGGCGGCGCGGGTCTTGGCGGTCTGGGTGGTCTTGGAGGCATCGCCGCCCTCACGGAGGGTGCGGAGGCGGGTGATCTGGGTGGCGAGGCCCTCGGTGCCGGGGACGTTGGGTCCTTCGGTGAAGACGGACTGGAGGAGGGGGACGAGTCGGGTTGCGGAGGCGTGCTTGAGGCGGAAGAGGCGGACGTCGGTGAGGAAGCGTTCGAGGGGTTGGTCGAGGTCGGTGATGACCTTCATGGCCAGGTCGATCGTCTCGGGTTGGCCGGCGAGGACGAGGGTATTGGAGCGGGCGTCGGTGGCGACGTTGAGGGGGTGGACGAGGGCCTTGCCCTGATCGGACTGGGGTTCTGCGCCGGTGGTGCCACCGGGGCCGGTGGCGAGGCGGGCGCCCTGGGTGAAGATGGTGTTGAGCGTCTGGGCGACGGTGGCGGCGTCGGCGTGGACGAGTCGGACGAAGCGGACGCGGACGCCCTCGACGATGGCGGGGGTGTCGAGGAGGTCGATGATGGCGGCGAGGGCGGTGAGGTTGTCCGGAGTGGACGTGACCATGAGGCGGTTGCCACCGGCGCCGGCGGGATCGGGGCTGATGCGGATGGGTTGGGTGAGGTCGAGGGAGACGGGTTTGTCGTCGGCGGTGCGGACGTTGAGGCGGCGGATCTGTTCCTGGAGTTCGCGGGCCTCGGGGGTGGATTCGCCCTGGGGACCGGGCTTGAGGAGGTTCTGGAGGGTGACGGCGAGTTGGGTGGCGGAGGCGCGTTTGAGGGGGAAGACGCGGACGTCGGCCTCGATGTTCTTCGCGGGTTGGTCGATGGATTCGATCATCTTGCCGACCTGGGAGATGACGCCTTCGCGTGCGACGATGAGGAGGCCGCGGTCACGCGGGGAGACCGTGACGGTGACGGGGTCGCCGGGTCGGGTGACATTGAGTTGGGCGACCATCTGCTGGACGAGCGGGAGAGCCTTGTCGGGCTGGGCGTGCTGGAGGGGGAAGACCTTGAAAGAGACCTGAGCGGCCTCGCCGGCGGCGTCGAGCTGCTTGATGAGGGATTCGAGGAGGGTGAAGTCGGTGGGGCGGGCGCGAACCACGACGGACCGGGTGCGGGGTTCGGCGACGACGGTGATCTTGGGCTGTTGGTTGACGACGCGCGGGGGTTGGCCGGGTTGCTGGGGCGGGACCTGCACGGGTTCCTGCTTGAGGACCTCGGAGAGGGTGCGGGCGACGAGGACGGGGTCGGCGTCCTTGAGGGGGAAGAGGCGGAACTCGGCCTCGTTGCCGTAGAAGTTGAAGGAGAGGTCGGAGATCAGGCGTTCGACCTGATCGAGGTCGGCGACGGGTCCGGCGAGGATGAGGGCGTTGGCCTCGCGGTCGATGGCGATGGCGACTTCGGTGGGGGCGTTGGTGGAGCCGGCCTCGGGCGGGTTGATCTTCTCGACCACCTTGAGCGGGGTGCGGGCGGTCTGGGGGTAGATGTTCTCGAGGAGACGGGCCATCTGTTCGGCGGCGACTCGTTCGAGGGTGCGGAGGCGGACCTGGTAGGAGGATTCCTTGCCCTGCTCGTCGAGACGGGAGACGAGGTCCTGGATCTGGGCGAGGTCGGACTTCCGGCCGATGACGGTGATCGAGTTGTTCTTGAGGTCGGGCTCGATGACGGGGCGGTCCTTGCGGGTGCGGTCGGCGAAGAGGGATTCGAGTTGGTCGGCGACGTCGAAGGCGCGTGCCTTCTTGAGCCAGACGAATTCGACATCGCGGTCGGCGCGTTCGGGGGCCTTGTCGAGGGTGGGGAGGATCTTCTCGACGACGGCGAAGTGGTCGGCGGTGCCGGTGATGATGATGGAGTTGGATCGGTCGTCGATGGTGACGGAGGCGCCGCCGCGGTTACCGCCTTCACCGCCGCCGGTGAATTCGCCACCGCCGCCGCCACCGGCGCGGAAGAACCGGCGACGGGAGACGGTCTGGAGGAGTTGCTGGATGATGGTGGAGACTTCCTTGGCGGTGCCGTTCTCGAGCTTGTAGACGCGGACCTCGATCTCGGAGGAGGAGCCTTCGGCGTCGAGTTCGCGGACGATCTTGAGGACGTCCTGAACGGCGTTGGTGGGGCCGTTGAGGAGGATGGAGTTGGCGCCGAGGACGGGGGTGATGGTGACGCGGGAGGCGGGGTTGTAGTTCGGGCGGTTGGTGATGACGCGATTGACGGCGGAGGCGATTTCCTCGGCGCGGCCCTTGGTGAGGCGGACGGACTGGACGAGGGCGCCGGAGGTGGCGTCGGGGAGTTCGAGGTTCTCGACGATGAGGGTGATGGCGTTGAGTTGGGCTTCGGTGCCGGCGAGGACGAGTTGGTTGGAAGCGGGGTCGTCGAGGATGAGGGCTTCTCCGTTGCCGAGGTCGGGGTTGGCGCGGGCTTGGTCCTGGAAGAGCTGCTTCACGCGGGGAGAGAGCTCGGTGGCGCGGCGTTCACGGAGGGTGATGACGCGCATGGACCGGGAGCCGTTGTTGCCGAGGGACTGGTCGAGTTGCTCGATGATGGCGGTGGCGGCCTGGAGTTCCTTGGGGTCGCCGGTGGTGATGAGGGTGCGGGTCTTGGAGTCGACGGTGACGGTGACGCGCTTTTGCGGGCGACCGAAGGCGTCGTAGCGGACGAGGGCGGTGGAGAGGATCTCGGCGACCTTTTCGGGGTCGGCGGACTTGAGTTTGACGATGCGGGTGGAGGCGGACTGGGCGGAGACCTTGTCGAGTTTGCGGATGATGTCCTCGACGATGGCGAGTTCGTTGGTGGCGGCGGTGACGATGAGGCGGTTGGCGCCGGTGTCGGGGAGGATGAGGGTATCGGTGGCGGGGGCGCCGGGGCGGGTCTTGGCCTGCTCGGTGTAGAGGGTGCGGACGGTGGTGGCGAGTTCGGCGGCGTTGGCGGTGGAGAGGTCGATGACGCGGGTCTCGCGGGGCTGGGTGTTCGAGTCGTTGCCGCGGAGTTGGGTGATGATCCGTTCGATCTCGACGAGGTGGTTGGTGCGGGCGGTGACGATGAGGCGGGCGTTCTTGACGTCCGGGACGAAGACGGCGTCGGGGCGGTCGGTCGGGTTGTTGGTCGAGCGGACCTGGTAGAGTTGTTGGACGAGAGGTTGGAGGCGGGTGAGTTCCTCCGCGGAGCCGAGCTCGATGAAGCGCGTTTCGCGGGCGGCGGTGGCGCCCTGGGCGGCCTGGAGTTCGGAGACGATCTTCTCGACGACGGTGAGTTGTTCGTCGGAGCCGGCGAGGATGAGTTGGTTGGAGTCGGGGTCGTCGAGGATGAGGAGTTCGGCGGTGCCGAGTTCGGGCTGGGCCTGGACGCGGTCGGAGTAGAGCTGGCGGACGCGGGGGATGATGGTGGAGGCGCGACCCTGGGTGAGGGTCATGACCTTCATGCGGCGTTCGGATTGGGAGCCGAGGCCCTGGTCGAGTTGGTCGATGATGGAAGAGACGCCCTGGAGCTCCTTGGGATCACCGGTGACGATGAGGGTGCGGGTCTTGGCGTCGACAGAGACGGCGACGCGTTTCTGGGGGCGGCCGTAGGAGTCGAAGCGGACGAGGGTGGTGGAGAGGATCTCGGCGACCTTGGAGGGTTCGGCGGACTTGATCTTGAAGACGCGGGTGGAGGCGGACTGGTTGCCGACCTTGTCGAGTTTGCGGACGAGGTCCTCGACGATGGCGAGTTCGTTGGTGGCGGCGGTGATGATGAGGCGATTCGCGCCGGAGTCGGGGAGGATGAGGGTGTCGGCGGCGGGAGCGCCGGGGCGGTTGCGGGCCTGCTCCTGGTAGAGGGTGCGAACGGTGGTGGCGAGTTCGGCGGCGTTGGCGGTGGAGAGGTCGAGGATGACGGTCTCGCGGGGCTGGGCGGCGGTGTTGTTGCCGCGGAGTTGGGTGAGGATCGAGTCGATCTCGGCGAGGTGGTTGGTGCGGCCGGTGATGATGAGGCGGGCGTTGCGCGTGTCCGGGACGAAGACGGCGTCGGCGGGATCGGACGGGTTGTTCTTCGAGCGGTCCTGGTAGAGCTGCTGGACGAGGGGCTGAAGGCGGGAGAGTTCCTCGGCGGAGGTGAATTCGAGGATGCGGGTCTCGCGGGCGGAACGGGCGGTCTGGGCGGACTGGAGGTCGTTGACGATCTGTTCGACGGCGGCGAGCTGCTGCTCGGATCCGGCGAGGATGAGTTGGTTGGATTCGGAGTCCTCGAGGATGAGGATTTCGTCGGTGCCGAGGTCGGGCTGGGACTTGATGCGGTCGGCGAAGATCTGGCGGACCTTGGGGGAGAGGGTGGCGGCGCGGCCCTGGGTGAGGGTGACGACCTTCATGCGGCGGTCGGAGGAAGTGCCGAGGGACTGATCGAGTTGCTCGATGATGAGGGAGACGCCCTGGAGTTCCTTGGGGTCGCCGGTGACGATGAGGGTGCGGGTCTTGGCGTCGACGGAGACGGTGGTGCGCTTTTGGGCGCGGCCATAGGCGTCGTAGCGGACGAGGGCGGTGGAGAGGATCTCGGCGACCTTGGAGGGTTCGGCGGACTTGATCTTGAAGACGCGGGTGGAGGCGGACTGGTTGGAGACCTTGTCGAGCTTGCGGACGATATCCTCGATGGAGGCGAGCTCGTTGGTTTCGCCGACGAGGATGAGGCGGTTGGCGCCGGCGTCGGGGGTGATGAGGGTATCGGGGGTAGCGGTGCCGAAGCGGGACTTGGCCTGTTCGAGGTAAAGGGTGCGGACGGTGGAAGCGAGTTCGACGGCGGAGGCGGTGGTGAGGTCGAGGATGCGGGTCTCGCGGTTGGAGGAGGAAGTGGACTTGGAGGTGCCGACCTGTTGGAGGATGGCCTCGATCTGTTTCAGGTGATCGGGCTTGCCGGTGATGATGAGGCGGCCGGAGCGGGGATCGGGGAGGACCTGGGCGTCGGCGGGGTCGGACTCGGAGCGTTCCTTCCACTGATCCTGGTAGAGTTGCTGGACGAGGGGAGCGAGGCGTTGGGCATCGGAGACGGAGCCGACGTCGACGGTGCGGGTTTCGCGGGAGGGGGAGGCGGTGCCGACGTTGCCCTGGAGGCGTTCGATGACGGCGACGATGTTGGTCATCTGGTCCGAGCGGGCGGAGACGATGATGCGACCGGTGCGGGCGTCGGTGATGAACTGGGCGTCGGGGGTACCGAGTTCGGGGTTGCCGTTGAGTTGGTCGCGGTAGAGTTGCTGGGCGAGGGGGAGGATGCGGTTGGCCTCGGACATGCGGCCGAGGTCGAAGACGCGGGTTTCGCGTGCTGGGCGAGCTGGGGCGGCGAGGGTTTCTACGATCTGCTTGATGGAGGCGGCCTGTTCGGGGGTGCCCTGGACGAGGAGTCGAGCGCCGGTGGGATCCGGGTAGAGGGTGGCGGGCTTGAGGGTCTTGCCGGCGGCCTGTTCGGTGTAGATCGACTGGACGCGGGGGAGGATCTCGGCGGCGGTGACGTTCTTGAGGTCGATGGGGTGGAGTTCGCGGTTGCCCTGTTCGGGCTTGGTGTCGAGGGAGGTGATGACCTGCTCGATCTGGGCCATGAGGTTGGCCGGGGCGGTGGCGATGATGCGCTTGGAGGCGGGCTCCGGGGTGAGGGAGACCGGGTTGACGGTGGCGCGGGGGTTCTGGGAGGTGAAGACCTTGTTGGCGAGGGTGGCGATGGTGTCGGGGTCGCCCTTGATGTCGAAGATGCGGAGGATGCGTTCGCGGGAGCCGGGGGTGGAGGCGGAGCCACCGGAATCGTTGTCGAGTTTCTCGATGACGGATTCGGCGTCCTGGAGGTCGGCGCGGGTGCCGGAGACGACGAGCGAGTTGGATTTGTCGTCGGCGGTGACGGTGACGCGGCGGATGGGGTTGCCGCGGGTGTCGTAGCGCATCATCGCGGAGGAGACGATGGGCGCCATCATGGTGGCGTCGGATTGGTTGAGCTTGAAGACGCGGGCGCCGGGGGCCTGCTGGGGTGCGTTGTCGAGTCGGGTGAGGAGGGAAGCGACCTGTTCGATTTCCTCGCGTGGGCCGGTGACGAGGATGCGGTTGCCGGCGGGGTCGGCGGTGATCTTGGTGGTGGAGACGAACTCGGGGCCGTGCTGGTCGCGGAGGAGTTCGGTGAAGAGGTTGTTGAGGGTGGGGGTGATGGAGGAGGCGTCGGACGACTTGAGGTCGAGGATGCGGAACTCGCGAGGTCCGGCGTCGTTGCGGGTATCGAGTTGCTGGATGATCTGGCCGGCCTGTTCGACGGCGGCCTTGTCCCCGGAGACGACGAGGGAGTTGGAGCGGGTGTCGAGGATGACGCGGACGAGTTGGCCCTGGGCGTTGACGGATTTCTCGATGAGGGAGGCGAGTTCGGTGGCGGAGGCGGTTCGGAGCCGGAAGACGCGGGTTTCCTCCTTGGAAGCCTTGCGGTCGTTGGGGTCGAGTTGGCGGATGATGGCTTCGACGCGGGCGATTTCCTTGTCGGAGCCGGAGACCATGAGGCGGTTGAGCTTGGTTTCGGCGAGGACGGAGGCCGGGCCGCCGGCGGGTTCGGGGAGGCCCTTGATCTGTTCTGCGTAGAGTTGCTGGACGATCGGGGCGATCTCGGCGGCCTGACGGGACCCGAGTTCGATGGCCTTGAAGGAGCGGGGGGCGGAGGCGGCGGGCGAGGTGTCGAACTGGCGGACGAGGGTCCGGATCCGTTCGATGTCATTGGTGCCGGCGAGGGCGAGGATCTGCTTGCCGGTGGGATCGGGGATGAGGGTCGGGGCCTCGGAGTTTGGGGTGCGGAGTTGACCGAGGAGTTGATTGACGAGAGGGATGACCTCGGAAGCGGGCTTGGTGGAGAGGGGGATGATCGTCAGGTCGCGGCGGTTGGCGTCGGTGGCGGTGTCGACGATGGAGACGATCTGTTCGATCTCGCGGAGTTGGTCCTCGGTGGCGGTGATGAGGAGGCGGTTGTTGGGGGCGTCGGCGACGAGGGAGGGTTTGGGGATTGAGTTGAAGCGGCGGTCGCTGAGGCGTTCGTTGAGGAGCGACTGGATGGAGGGGAGGGCGACGTCGGGTTTGGTGTGGGCGAGGGTGACGACCTTCAGTTTGCGGGGCTGGGGGTCGGATTTCTCGGCGCGGAGTTGGCGGACGAGGCCCTCGATGCGGGTGAGGTGTTCCTCGGAGGCGGTGACGATGAGACGGCCGGAGTCTGGATCGGTGATGATGCGGGCGTGGGCGGCGGAGGAAGAGGTGCCGGAGGTGGTCTGGGCCCGGTAGAGTTGTTCGACGAGGGGGAGGAGGCGTTTGGCTTCCTCTGGGGAGCCGACCTCGATGAATCGGGTCTGGAGGGCGACGGGTTGGGTGGAGCCGGTTTCGAGTTGGGAGACGATGTCGGCGGCGATCTGGACATCGTTCAGGGTGCCGGAGACCACGACCGACTGGGAGGTGCCATCGACGGAGATGGAGGCGGTGGTGGAGGGGGAGCCGTTGGGGGCGCGGCGGGTGAGGGCCTGGGTGAGGATGGAGGCGACGTTGGTGACCTCACCGGAGCGCGGTCGGAAGATGCGGGTGAGTTGGACGGAAGCGGACTTGTTCGGGGTGCCGCCGGAGGAGAGGGCGGGGGAGGAGCCGCCGCCCTGGATGGCGCCCTTGTCGACGCGGGAGATGAGTTGCTCGATCTGTTCGAGTTGGCCGGGGATGGGAGCGGCGACGATGAGGCGGTTCTGCTGGGCGTCGGGGATGACGCGGGCCTTGGTGGCGGCGTTGGCGGCGGTTTCGTTGGGGCCAGCGACGGCGGGGATGGCCTGGCGGATGATGTTGGCCAGTTCCTCGGGTTTGACGGTCTGGGGGTAATAGATGCGGACGTCCCCGGCGGCGCCGTCCTTCTGTTCGAACTTGTTGATCAGTTGTTCGGCGAGGGCGAGGCGTTCGTCGGGGCCGAAGAGGACGAGGATTCGGGAGGCTTCGTCGTAGACGGCGGTGATGTAGTCCTTGGGATCCGGCGGGAGAACGTCCATTCCCTTGGTGTTGGGATTGAAGGCGGTCCGTTTTGGGGCGGTGGCGAGGCCGAAGGTCCGGTTGAGGAGATCGGAGATGATGGCGCCGGACGCATTGAGGAGCGTGTAGGTGCGCATCTGGCGTTCGGCGGCCTCCTGGTTGTCGAGGGTGGCGAGGAGGGAGCGGACGCGCTGGATGTTGGCGAGACGGTCGGTGATGACGAGGCGGCGGCCGCGTCCGAGGGGAGCGACGGCGCCGGCATTGGAGAGCATGGGGGTGACCGACTCGGCGACCTCGCGGGCGTCGAGGCCGTCGAGGTCGAGGACGACGGAGACGACGTCACCGGGGCGGACCTCACCGGTGGGGTCGGTGCCGCGGAGGATGGGGATGGGGAGGGAGCGGAGGTCCTTGAAGGGGACGAGGCGGAGTTGGTTGCCGGTGTCGAGGAGCATGACCCCCTTCATGGAGAGGATCAGGTTGAGCGTCTCGATGGCCTCTGGGAACGTGTAGGAGACGGGGTCGTTGTAGGAGAGGGTGCCGACGACGTTGGTGTCGGAGAGGAGCGGCTTGCCGGACATCTGGGCGAAGCGTTCGAGGACATCGGAGTAGGGGATGCCATCGAACTGGAACCGGATGTTGCGGGCGGGGTTGTTGGTGAGTGGCGCGGGCGTGGTCTGGCCGGCGACGACGATCTCACGGTTGGGTGTGGGCGCAGCGGGTGCGCTGGGTGCGGGTTGGGCGGAGGGAGCGGGCGGCTTGGGAGCATCGCTGGTGGCCGGGGCCTGGGCGAGGGAACGGGAGGCGATGCCGAGGGCGGCGAGCGCGGCGAGGAATGAGGTCGACTTCATGATGCGGGGACGGAAAGGGATTGGGTGGGTCACGGGTTGCGTGCGAGTGAGGTCGGCAGTTCGGCCGGACCCAGTTTGCGTTTGTCGGCGAAGGAGCGTCCGCGTTCGATGGCCCAGTATTCGGAGCCGATTCGGAGGATGACGCGACTGTGGGAAAGGAGGCCGGGTTGGGAAGGGGAGGGGAGAGGTCTGTAGTCGATCATGACGACGGAGCCGCCGGCCATTTCGTCACCGACCTTGAATCGGAGGGTGCGTTGGGCGGCGGTGTCGCGGACGTGGATCTCGGGTTGGCCCTGCCATTCGGAGAGGGAGACGACGCGGAACGATTCAGGACCTGGAGGGCGTGGCGGGCCGGCGACGGCGGGATTGCCGGGGGAGCCCGGGGGCGGGACCGGAGGTTGGGGTGGGCGCTTGATGTAGGGCCGGAAAAAGTCGCGGGAGACGATGCCGTTGAGGAGGGCGCGGTCCGGGGAGTCGAGGGTGAGTTTTCCGGCGAGGTCCTTGCGGGTGACGTCGGGTGCGGGATCGAGGACGAGGGTCAGGTATGAGAAGGAGACGCGGACATCGCCGGGGCGGTTGCCGGCGGAGACGGAGAGTCCCTCGAGGCGGTGGACCCAGGGGGAGTCGTTGAGGAGGTAGAGGAGGTGGACGATGTTGGTGAGGGGGCCGTCGCCCTGGACGTTCCAGCCGATTTCCTGGGCGCCGCGGAGTTTGCGGGGGCCGAAGAAGGATCGGGTGAATTCGGATTCGGCGAGGCGCGCGTCGGCGAAGGTGCGGGTGAGGATTTCGCCGGACTTGGCGGCGGCCTGGTCGACGGTATCGGCGAAGGTGCGGGCGCCGATGACCTTGAGGTTGTCCTCGGCGGCGAAGAAGGCGCGTTGGTCGGCCTTGATCTTGGCGAGTTTCTCGCGGGTGACGTCGATGTTCTTGCGGACCTCGAGGACGGGCTTGAGGACGAAGGACCGGATGCCGAAGAAGCCGCCGAAGAGGAGGAAGATGCTGCCGACGGCGCCGGCGAGGATCTTTTCGCGCTGGTTCACGCGCCACCTCCGCGCTTCATGAGGGCCGGGTCGAGGGATCCGTCATCGGCGGGCCGGGCTGGGGTCTTGAGCTTGGTGATATCGATCTTGAGTTTGGCTGGGATGAGGAGTTCGACGACGGAGGCGAAGTCGTATCCGTAGCGATCGGAGCCCGGGGTGATGGCGGAGGGTTTGACGTCGTAGCCGGCGGCGCGGAGTTGTTTGTCGAGGCGGGCGATGATTTCGCCGGAGCGTGCCTGGACGGCGATGCGGAGGGAGCCCTGGCCGGTGACGGAAAACTTCTTGATGTAGAGATCCTCGGAGGGAGGGAGGACGGCGGAGAGGAGGGCGAAGTGGTCGGTCCAGTCCCGGCCGGTCTTGATCCAATTATCGACGGTGGTGCCCTGGAGGATGCCGCGGCGGTAGATGGGGCGCTTCTTTTCGGCGTCCATCAGTTCGGCGTAGGCCTGATTGTACCGTTCGGTTTCGCGGCGGACGAGGGTGGTGCGGATGCCGAAGGTGGCGACGAGGGTGAGGATGCCGGCGGTCGCTCCGAGGAGGATCTTGAGTCGGCGGGTGTCGCGTTGGACGGGGGGGCGTTTGGGATTGAGGAAGTCGAAGGGGAGGCCGACGCGGTCGGCGAGTCCGAGGGCGAGTCCGAGGGCGGCGAGGGCGCCGGGGGCCTGGGCGCTGGCGTCACCGGTGAGGTGGAGTGGGCCAGCGGGGTCGAGGTGGGTGGTGGGGAGGCCGAGTCGATCGGCGAGGACGGTGGAGAGTTCGGCTTCGAAGCCGGTGGCGCCGGCGACGACGATCTTGGTGATCGAAGAGTCGGGCTCGGATCCGGAGAAGGCGTGGAGCGAGCGGAGGGTTTCGCGGGCCGCGTGCTGGACGAGGGAAAGGGACTCCGGGCGTGGGACCGGGGAGTTGGCGGGGTCGGTTGAGTCCGTTGGGGAGGGATCGGGGGAGGCGGAGAAGTTGGTGGCGCGGGAGAAGAGGAGGGCGTCGTGGGAGAGGACCTCGATGGTGACCTCGTCCGGGCGGAGGGAGACGAGGGCGAAGGCGTTGTCGGTATCGGCGACGTGGCAGGCCTGGATGCAGCGGGCGTGGGCGTGCGGGAGGAATCCGAGGGCGGCGAGTTTGAGGCCGGCGGATTCGGCGAGTTGCTGGTGGAAGGTGATGGTGTCGCGTTTGACGACGGCGACGAGAACCTCGAGTCGGGAGGTTGAGGTGGATTGGGTGGGGTTGGGTGGGGAGGCCGATGCGGGAGAGCCCGGAGTGGTTTCGGGGGCTTGGGTGGCGCGTTGGGGGACGTTGATGGTGCGGCGGACCTGGAAGTCGACGATGGCGTCCTCCGGGCGGAAGGGGAGGTCGCGACCGGCCTGGAGGTGGACGAGGCTGGCGAGTTCGCCGGCGTTCTGGACCGGGGGCAGGAGGAGGCTGCGGAGGACGACCTGGGCGCGGGGGATGCCCATGACGAGGGTCGCGGGCTTGATGCGGAGTTTGGCGAGAGCGCGGGCGATGGCTGGGCCGACGATGGCCGGGTCGGTGCGGTTGGCGTCCGGGGGAAGTTCGAGGGAGGCGGAAGCGAGCTTGGTGACGACGGGTCCGCCGGAGCGTTGGGTGGCCTGGCAGACGCGGAGGGTGTTGCCGTCGAGGTCGACGGCAGTGACGACCGCGGGGGTGCGTTGGCGCTTGTCCCGGACAAACGGGAGGCGGCGCCGCGGCGGATCCTGGATCGCGGGGTCAGACATCCTCTTGAGAGTAGCGGATTTGAGGTTGGGGGCGGAAGCGGTTTGGCGTGTTGGGCGGGGTGGAGTTCCCAGATTGTAACACCCGGTTGTCGGAAGGGTTGGTGCGATGGCTCGTGAGGACACTCGCCCCACCGGAGGGGGTGGGGGCAGCGTCGCGATGGAATGTGTGCATGCGATTGCGGGCGCGAGGGTACTGGATCGACGCGCCGGGAGGGGTGGACGTCGTGGAGGGGGCGCCGGATTCGGAAAGGATCAAGGGAAAGCCGAGTCGGGTGACGTCGCGGAGTTGGGTGATCTCGGGCTTGCCGGAGGTGATGTCGATGTGGACATCGAGGACGCGGAAACGGCCGGAAGGGAGGCCGTATCCGACGACGCGGCAGTGGAACTGGTGGGAGCGGGCGGTGAGATGGGGGGCGATGGACTTGAAGAGTTCGGGGGTGACGGTGCCTTCCTGGACGAGCCAGGCGATGGTGCGGCGGCGGTCTGGGCTGATGGAGGTTCGGGACGAGACGATGGATTCGGCGAGGGATTCGTCGATGCCGGGGACGGTGGCGAGGACGGCGGCGGCGGCGGTATTGACGTTGATGAGGCCGATTTCGGGTTGGTCGGAGGAGCGGGCGGTGAAGTGTTCGAGGACGAGTGGGAGTTCGTCCTTGGAGATGCCGGAGGGGATGGCGACTTCGGCGCCCTGGGCGTCCTTGACCTTGGAGGTGGCATCGAGGAGGTCGGCGGGGTGGTCGATGCGGGTTTTCGAGGCGCGGACGGCTTCGAGGTAATTGGTGAAGGCAGGGGGCAGGTCGATGGCTGGGAGGGGATCGGACGGGTCATTGAGGCGGGTGCGGCGGCGGCCTTCGCGGGTGCGGTCGGGGTCGGTGGAGTCGAGGGTGAGGTACTGGATCAGGCCGCGGTCGAGGTTGCCGTCCTGATTGAGGTCTTCGGAGGCCTCGAGGCGGCCGTTCTGGTTGACGTCTTCGCCGAGGAGAAGGGCCGGGGAGAGGCCGGGGAGTTGGAGGAGGTCTTCGAGGCTGTGGATGGGGGGCTGGGGGGAGGAGGAGGGGGAGGGGTCTGGGTCGTCTTGGGTGGATGGGACGGATGGGACGGATGAGACCGATGGGACCAATGGGGATGATGGGCCGGTGGCGGCGCGGAGGGTGCGGGCGAGTTCGGGGGTGAGGCGGGGGAGTTTGGAGAGTTGGTCGATGGTGGTCTGGCGGAGGTTGATGCGGGAGGCGTCGTCGTCCAGGCCGTAGCGGAGTTCGGCGAGGGAGTCCTGGGAGGAGGGGGTAAAGACGGTGAAATACCAGGAGTCAGCGCCGTCTTCGTAGACGAGTTGGTGTTTGAGGCGGGCGGGGTTGTCCTGCCAGTCGAGTTCGGGGCCGCCGGCCTGGGGAGCGAGGCGGAGGAGTTCTGCGACGCCGGAGAGGGTGGAGGACCAGGCCTGTTCGGAACCGGCGGAGGCGTTGGCGGCGGATTCGTCAGCCGCGGCCTGGAACAGGAGGCTGGCGACGATCATGGAGAGGAGCAGGACGAAGACGAGGACGGCGAGGAGGACGAAGCCGCGGCGCTTCCCGGGAGGAGGGGAGGGGAATCGGAATCCGGGATGTGGGCGGGGATGCATCACGGGTTGAGGGAGGGGGGTGGGACGTCGAAGGGTTCGGCGTTGGTATCCGAGAGGGTTGTGTCGGCGGCGCGGCCGGAAGGGATGAGGACGACGCGGCGGAAGCGTTCGTAGGGGTAGTTTTCCGGGGTGGCGTCGTCGGGGATGGGATCGGCGCCGAGAGTGATTTCGATGCCTGGAGGTGGGGCGGAGGCGAACCAGGAATCCTGCCAGGAGGATCCGTTCCAGTAGCGGAAGTTGAGGAAGTGGATGGCCTCGGTGAAGGGTCGGTTCTGGGGTTCGGGCGGGTAGTTGGTGGCGGTGGATGCAGGATTCGAAGGTGGGGCGGGGAGTGAGTTGGTGGATTGGAGGGGGTCTGGGGAGGGAGGACGGAAGAGCGGGGATTCGGTGCGGGCGAGTCCGCGGACGGAGAGGTTGGTTCCGTTCTGGGAAACGAGGGCGTTGATGGTGAGGCGTTGGAGGGAGGGTGCGGCGAATATCCCGTTGGTGCTGTGTGGTTTGTTGCTGGGAGGTGCCATGCGGGCGAACTCGACCGAATTGGGCCCGCCGATGAAGGAAACGGAGGGGACGGGAGTGGCGGCGCGGAGGTCGAAGGCGATCTGGTCGAGGGTGAGCCGGATGGCGGAGAGGTCCTGGGAAGCGCGGAGGATCTGGGTGCGGAGGTTGGCGGCCTGTTGGTAGAAAGTGAGGGCGACGAGGAGGAGGGCGGTGGCGAGGCCGATGGCGAGGATGACCTCGATGAGGGTGAAGGCGGCTTGGGCCTGGGTGAGGCGGTGATGCCGGGATGGGAGGCGTGGTGGGATCACAGGCCTGTTCCTCCGGTGGGCGGTTGGAAGAGCGAGTTGGTGGAGGCCGTGGGGTTGGAGATCCTTGGGGGGAGCCGCTGGGCGAGGCGTTGGACGATGGGTTCGGTGCGGTGGCGGATGATGACCTCGACGCGTTCGAGAGGATTGGATTCGGAGAAGTCTGAGGCGCCACTATCGGTAACGATCTCCCAGGTCCAGTCCTGGAAGGGGGCTTCGAAGGGTTGAGCGGCGGCGGAGCCACCGGATGCGGAACGGATTCCGAGCTGGAGTTCCGCCAGGATGGACGAGGCGTGCTGGACGGCGTGGGTCTGGAGGCGCTGACGTTCGAGTGAGCGCAGGGACGAGTTGAGGCTGGCGGTAGCGATGGCGGCGGCCGCGACAAAAAGGGCGACGGCGAGGAGGACCTCAAGAAGGACGGCGGCCGACTGACGGCGGAGTGGGTGGGCTGGCCGAATCATGGGGTGCGGTCCGGCCGGGAAGGTTTGGTGGGCGGGGCTGCGGCCGAAGATCCGTTGGGATCGGCGGTGATGAAGGCTGGATCGGTTTCCGGGGATTCCCCTTCGTCGAGGGTCTCGTCTTCGGAGGGCAGTTCGTTGTTGGGGCGGCCGGGATCCGAGGCGAGGTAACGGCGGTGGATGGCCCCGGTGATGGCGTCGACGTGGATGTGGATGCGCCGAGGGTCCTCCGGGTCCTGAGGAACGAGGATGAAGTCGGCGGCGTCGGAGGAGCCGTCGGGGTTGAAGGTGAGGATGGGGGTGAAGGGGGGGGCTGGGGAGGATGGGAGGGAGGGAGAGGCGGGATCCGACGGATCGGTCCGATCCGACGGATCTGTGCGGGATGGGAGGGGGATTTCGAGGCGGATGAGGTCGGAGAGTTGGGTGAGGAGGAGTTGGGTGGAGGGGATGGTCTGGAAGAGGTCGGGTTGGCGGAGGGGATCGGGTTGGGAGAGGACGGCGAGGGAGAGGGAGTTGGGGGTGTCCTGGGAGGGGGAGGCGTTGGTCGCGCTGAGGAGGGCGAGGAGGACGGGGCGGCCGGAGGTGGCGGCGTTGGCGCGGGAGAGGCGGAGGAGGGCTTCGAACTGGGAAGCGCCTTCTTCGAGGGACTGGCCGCGGGCGAGGGTGCCGAAGTTGAAGGCGACGGCGCCGAGAAGAAGGGAGACGAGCGCCACCACGAGGATGAGCTCGATCAGGGTGAACGCGGCCCCGGGCTGGCGCTGGAGCGCTCGGGGCCGTGGTAGCATGCGGGCTGGCCGGGGGTGGCCGTAGCGGAGGAGGCTTACTCCTTCCGGTCGGACTCCTCGGTGAAGAGCTTCACGTCGTCGGCGGTGTCGGGTTGGCCATCGGGCCCGACGGAGAAGAGTTTGTAGGGGAGGGCGCCGGACTTGTCGGCGTCGGGAGCGGAGTTGTCGGCGAGTTCGTAGCGGAGCTTGTTGCCCCAGGGGTCATCGAGGATGGTGCCGGGCTTGAGGTAGGGGCCGGTCCACTTGTCGCCCATGCGTTCGTTTTCGAAGCTGGGCTTCTTGGTGAGGGCGTCGAGGCCGCCTTCCTGTTCGGTGGGGTAGTGGCCGAGGTTGAGGCGGTAGGTATCGAGGGCGGCGGCGACGTTCTTGAGGAGGAGGGCGGTGGTGTTCTTCTCGGCGCCCTTCTGTTGGGGGATGACGAAGATGACGAGGGCACCCGCGAGGAGGAGGATGATGACGATGACGAGGAGGATCTCGATCAGGGTGAAGCCCTGGGAGGAACGTTGGGCGCGGGCCCGGCGGAGCGCTTGTTGCAGATTCATACTCGGTAAAGACTCAGAAGACTGAGGCTAGGGGGACGGGGAGAAATGCGACAAGATTCAAGGTAGTTTTGGTTGGTTAAAAGTTTGTGGAGAAGTGGGGGAGGGGGTGGGTCGAGTGCGAGTACCGCCGGGCGGGCTGAGTACGGGTACGAGGGGGAAGGGTGTCAGGCGGCTCGTGGGGACACTCGCCCCACCCGTGGAGTGAGAGGTGAGGTGGCTCGTGGGGACACTTGTCCCACCGGGGGGCTATTTGGAGCCGAGGGCGGAGGCCATGGTGAAGATGGGGAGGAGGAGGCCGAGGGCGAGGAAGCCGATGGCGGCGGCGACGGCGCAGAGGATGACGGGTTCGATGAGGCGGACGGCCTGGTCGACCTGGCGGTTGGTGCGGCGTTCGACGGTATCGGCGATCTGGACGAGGACTTCGTGGAGTTTGTTGGATTCCTCGGCGACGGTGATCATGGCGAGGATCTGTTCGGGGATGAAGCCGCCGACGGAGAGGGGTTCGGAGAGTCGTTTTCCGTCTCGGACGGACTCGGTGGCTTCGGCGATGCGGTCGGCGAGGATATGGGATCCGGTGGCGTCCTTGGAGATCTTGAGGGCCTGGAGGAGGGGGACGCCATTGGCGAGCATGGTGCCGAGGATGCGGCAGAATCGGGTGATGGCGAGGAGGCGGAGGGCGGAGCCGACGACGGGGATGCGGAGCTGGAATTCCTCGAGTTTGCGGCGGTGTTTTTCGTTATGGAGGGCGGACCAGAGGCCGAATCCGGCGACGGCGAAGAAGGGGAGGACGAGGTACCAGTAGTTGCGGAGGGCCCAGGAGGCGCCGAAGAGGAGTTCGGAGGGGAGGGGTTTCTTGGTGGCGGCGAGGAGGGGTTCGAACTTGGGGACGAAGAAGATGAGGGCGGCGACCATGACGACGGTGCCGAGGGTGGCGAGGAGGGCGGGGTAGATGAGGGCGCCCATGACCTTGGAGCGGAGTTCCTCGAATCGTTCGATGAAGCCGGAGAGGGAGCGGAGGACCTCCTCCATGAAGGCGGCGCGTTCGCCGGCCTGGATCATGGCGGTGTGGAGGACCGGGAAGACGTCGGGGTATTGGCGGAGGGTGTCGGTGAGGGACTGGCCCTCGGAGACGGAGCCGCGGATTTCGCGGAGGAGGGATTTGAGGGAGGGGTTGACGGTGGACTTGATGAGGGAATCGAGGGAGCGGAGGAGAGGGACGCCGGAGCCGAGGAGGTCGGCGAGCTGGGAGTAGAGCATGCCGAGGTCGGCGGCCTTGACGCGTCGGGTCTTGGGTTTGCCGTCGGAGGTGGCTGAGTCGCCCTGGATGGAGAGGGGGTAGAGTTTGCGTTCGGCGAGGGCGCGGAGGGCGGCGGGCTGGGAGTCGGCCTCGATGGAACCGGAGGTCTGGGTCCCGGCCTCGGAGATGGCGGTGTAGGTGAAGCGGGGCATCAGAGGGCGGTGCAGAGGACGACTTCGTCCGGGGTGGTGGCGCCGAGGCGGGTCTTGACCCAGCCGTCCTCGCGGAGGAGGCGGAGACCGGAGGGTCTGCCGGCGGCGACGATCTGGTGGGAGGGGGCGCGGGCGATGATGAGTTCGGAGATGGCGTCGTTGGTGACGAGGAGTTCGTAGAGGCCGGTACGGCCGCGATAGCCGGTGTTGCGGCAGTTGGGGCAGCCGGAACCGCGGGCGAGTTGGGTGCCGGGGTCGAGGGCGAAGTCGCGGGGGAGGTTGGCGCGGTCGGGTTCGTACCAGGTCTTGCACTTGGGGCAGACGCGACGGACGAGGCGTTGGGCCATGGAGCCGATCAGGGTGGAGGCGACGAGGAAGGGTTCGACGCCCATTTCGCAGAGTCGCATGGGGGCGGAGGCGGCGTCGTTGGTGTGGAGGGTGGACAGGACGAGGTGGCCGGTCATGGCGGCCTGGGTGGCGGCGGAGGCGGTTTCGAGGTCGCGGATTTCGCCGATCATGACGACATCGGGGTCATGGCGGAGGATGGCGCGGAGGCCTTTCTCGAACGTCATGCCGACCTGGTGGTTGACGGGGATCTGGTTGACGCCGGTGAGGTTGTATTCGACGGGGTCCTCGACGGTGATGACCTTGAGTTCGGGTCCGACGATGGCGTTGAGGGCGGCGTAGAGGGTGGTGGTCTTGCCGGAGCCGGTGGGGCCGGTGACGAGGAAGATGCCGTGGGGTCGGTCGATGAGGCCCTTGAAGATGGCGTAGGTGCCATCATCCATGCCGAGTTGCTGGAGGGTGAAGAGGACGTTGGACTTGTCGAGGAGACGCATGACCACGCCCTCGCCGAAGAGCATGGGGATGATGGAGACGCGGACGTCGACCTGGCGGCCGCCGACCTGGAATTTGATACGGCCGTCCTGGGGGATGCGGCGTTCGGCGATGTTGAGGTTCGCGAGGATCTTGATGCGGGAGATGATGGCCGCGGAGTAGCGGTGCATCTGGGGAGGGACTGGGGATTCCTGGAGGACGCCGTCGATGCGGTATCGGATGGCGATGTGGTGTTCGTACGGCTCGATGTGGATGTCGGAGGCGCGTTCTGAGACGGCTTCGAGGATGATCTCGTTGACGAGCTTGATGACGGAGGCTTCCTGGGCGGCTTCGAGGAGGTCTTCGCCGACTTCGAGACCGGATGCGGCGGGGCCGTCATCGGCGCCGGTCATCTCGTCGAGGGTATCGCCGCCGAGGCCGTAGTGGGACTTGATGATCTTCTCGATGTCGTCCTTGGGAGCGAGGACGGGCTGGATGGCGAGGCCGGTGGTGAGGCGGAGTTCGTCGAAGGAGTAGAGGTCGAAGGCGTCGGAGGTGGCGACGTTGAGGGTGCCGTTGGAGCGGGAGACGGGGACGAGGCGTTTGCGGTAGACGACCTTGGAAGGGAGGGCGCGAAGGATGTCGGGCTCGATGGTGACGTCGGTGAGGTTGACGAGGGGGAGGTCGAGGTGCTCGGCCATGATGGCGAGGAGCTGGCGTTCGGAGAGGGTACCGAGCTGGATGAGGGCGCGGTCGAGGCGGAGGCCCTCGGCGCGTTGAAGGGCCTGGGCCTCCTCGAGTTGTTCGGGGGTGACGAGGCCCCGGCGAAGGAGGATCTGGGCGATGCTCATGATACGGTTGGAACGAGGAGGGCTGGGGGCTATTCGGGGAGTTTTCGGGGTGTTTTTTGGGGCTGGATCAGAGGGTGGGCTCGGCGGAGCTGAAGAGGAACTGGAGGTCGTCGATGGTGAGGGCCTGGGAGAAGCGTTCCTCGCCGAGGATATCGCCGGCGAGGGCGGACTTCTGTTTCTGGAGTTCGCGGATCTTCTCCTCGATGGAGCCTTTGATGAGGAGGCGGTAGGCGATGACGGTGTTTTTCTGGCCGATGCGGTGGGTGCGGTCGATGGCCTGGGATTCGACGGCAGGGTTCCACCAGGGGTCGAAGAGGACGACGTAGGAGGCGGAGGTGAGGTTGAGTCCGAATCCGCCGGCCTTGAGGGAGATGAGGAAGACGGCGGCGCCGTCGTGCTGGTTGAAGGAGTCGACGAGTGGGCCGCGGTCCTCGGTATCGCCGGCGAGGTAGAAGTCCTTCCAGGAGCGTTGGCGGAGTTCCTCCTGGAGGAGGTCGAGCATGGAGACGAACTGGGAGAAGATGAGGACCTTGTTGCCCTCCTCCATGAGGGGTTCGAGGACGTCGAGGAGAGCCTCGACCTTGGCGGAGGGTTTATTGATCTGGCGTTTGTCGACGAGGGCGGGGTGGCAGCAGATCTGGCGGAGGCGGAGGAGCGAGGTGAGGAAGTGGAAGCGGAGTTGGTCGAGGTCGGCGGAGGACTTCACCTTGAGGAGGAGGGTGCGGGCCTTCTTGTATTCGGCGCGGTAGAGGTCGCGCTGGACGCCATCGAGTTCGCAGATGAGGTCTTCCTCGATGCGAGGGGGGAGGTCCTGGGCGACCTGGGATTTGGTGCGGCGGAGGAGGAAGGGGCGGACGCGGGCGGAGAGGCGTCGGCGTGCGAGGGAATCGGAAGCCTTGCCGAAGGTGCGTTGGAAATCGGCGCGGGAGCCGAGGGCGCCGGGCATGGCGAAAGAGAGGATGGACCAGAGGTCCATGAGGCGGTTCTCGATGGGGGTACCGGTGAGGGCGAGGCGGTGGGAGGCCTTGAGGGAGCGAGCGGACTGGGCGGTCTGGGAGTCCGGGTTCTTGATGGCCTGGGCTTCGTCGATGATGACGGCGAGCCAGTGCTGGGCGGCGAGTTGGTCCTGGAGGCTTCGCAGTTGGGCGAAGTTGAGGACGAGGGCGTCGGATTCGGCGAGGATGGAGGTGAAGTCAGCGGTGGATTGGCCCTGCCAGACGGTCACGCGGATGCCGGGGAGGAAGCGGGTGGCTTCGGCGCGCCAGTTCGGGGCGACGCTCTTGGGGCAGACGATGAGGATGCGGGAAGGTTGGTCCGGTGCGGGATTGGAGGAGGCGAGGCTGGCGCGGAGCCAGGCGATCCAGGTGAGGGTCTGGAGCGTTTTGCCGAGGCCCATGTCATCGGCGAGGACGCCGCCGAAGCGGTTTTCGGCGAGGTAGGCGAGGAAGTGGAAGCCGTCGATCTGATAGGGGCGGAGGGAGGCCTGGATTTCGGTGGGGACGGCCGGGGTGACGCGGGCCTTGATCTCGGAGGCGCGGCGTTGGATGGCGTCGGCCTGGGCCTCGGGGAGGAGTTTGCGGGTGACGTCGTCCGCGAGTTGGAGGGCGTGGAAGCGCTGGGGTTCGGAGGAGAGGTCGAGGGGATTGAGGCCGATGTGGGCGAGTTGTTCGGTGTCCTCGGGGGACAGGTTGATCTGGGCGCGGCGCCAACCCTTGTCGCCGAGGCGGACGTAGCCGCCGCGAGCGTTGAGGAGGAGGTTGAGTTCTTCCGGGGTGAGATCGGTGTTCTGGGAGGTGATCTCGACCGAGAGGTCGAACCAGTCGACGTCGGTGGGGGTGGCGTTGAGGGCGACGGTGGCGACGACGGGGTCGTGGAGGATGGACTGGAGGAGAGCTGGGAGGGCGAGTTCGATGGAGGGGTGGAGCGTTCGAGCCCAGGAGGCGAAGGTCTCGGGGAAATTGCGGGTGATCCGGAGGGAGAAGGCGCCCACGTTTTCGTCCCAGCGGGCGCCGAGGGCATCGAGGGCGTCGGTGGGGGACCAGACCCTTTCGCGTTCGTAGAGGGTGATCCGTTGGGATTTGGTTTTGCGGGATTTGGGTTGGACCCAGAGGCCGCCGAGGTAGGAATCGACGATCTCGTTTTCGGCGGTGCGGGCGGAGGCGGAGATGACGATCCGTTCGACGGGTTTGTACGCGTTGTCGGGGGCGACGACGCCGAACTCGAGGTGGAGGTGGAGGGGGACTTTTTCGGCGAGGGTGGCGAGGTTTTCCGGGAGCGAGGCCCCCATGCGGGTGAGGAGGCGGATGCCGGCCTCGGTTTCGACGGCCTTGGCTGGGATCAGGGTCGGGCGGTCGGGGGCGAATGCGGAGGGGATGGGAGGGAGCCGGTGGACGGCGTCGCCCGTGATGGCAAAGGCTGGGGGACCCTTGAGGCGGATGCGGACCTCCTGCAGCGGGCGTCCGTCGGGGAGGACCAGTTCGACGTGGTACTGGGGTTGTTCGGGGGTTGGGGGAGAGACCTTCCAGTGGAGGGGTTCCTGGGGGAACTGGAGGGGTTGGAGGTCTTCGCCGAGGATGCGGGAGTGGAGGGCGGGCTTCTGGAGGACCTGGCAGATGAGGCGTTGGAAGGGGAAGCCGTCCTGGTAGGAGAGTTCGAAATCGTAGGGGGAGCCGGCGGAGCGGGCGATGGGTTCCCAGAGTTGGACGCATTCGGGGAGGACGTCGAGACGGCCGAGGAAGTAGTCGGAGGCGAGGTTGCCGAGGACGGACTTCTTGGCTGGGCGCCAGGCGGGTTGGGAGGCGGTCCAGATCTCCACGCGTGGGCTCTTGGTGGCGAGGACAAGACGGACGTCGAGGGTCTCGGTGAGGGTGGGCTGTTCGGGAGCGTTGCCGAAGGGGTTTTCGAGGTTGCGATCGGATTCCTCGAGTCGCTTGAGCCAGCCTTCGATGTCCTTCTTTTCCCAGGCCTTGAGCCAGGCCTTGGGAGGCGGGGCGAGTTGGGCGACGCGTTCCATGAACGCGGGGAGGGTGAAGTTTCGATGGCGCGCCTGGCGGGCGATGGCATGCCAGAACTCGATGGGATCGGCCGGGAAGGAGGGCCAGGCGTCGAGGTTGAAGTAGGCGGGGTTCCCGGCGATGCCGTTGGATCCTTCGGTTAGTCCGATGACGTCGAGGAGGGTTGCGGTGCGGGTGGACTGAGCGCGGACGTAGAAATTTTCCAGGCGTTGGAGGTAGGTGACCTCGGTGGTGATGAGGCCGCGGCCGAGGAGGTCAGCAACCTGCTGGAGGAGGCCTGAGGATGGGGTGGGGCGGGACTTGGTCTGGGTCGAGGGATTGGCCTGGAGAGCGGTGGTGCGGGTGCCGAGGGCGGCATCGGCGACGGCGGCGCAGTGAACGCAGTTGCGAGTCAGGTCGCAGGTGCAATCGCCTTCCCAGTTGTCGGCCGAGATCCGTTCGAGGTGGACGATGAAGGGGTTCCTGCCGGGGATGGTGGCGACGATGCGGTCGTCGGGAAGGGACCGGCGGAGGTCGAGGACCGAGCCGACCTTGTCGCGTTCCTGGGAAGAAAAGTGTCGGAGGCTGCGGCTGTAGAGGGTCAGGCCCTGACGCTCGGCGAGGCTGAGGTTGAGAGGGATGACCGGCATGCGGGGAGCGGGGTTCAGGCTGGGTGGGTC
>CAIMMI010000009.1 GCA_903842505.1 uncultured Verrucomicrobiota bacterium
CCCGGCGATCCGGACTGGATTGAGGTGCAGATATCGCCCCACCTCGTCCAGACGGGACTCGTCAAGGATCAGCACCGACTTGAACCGGCCCTGGAACACATGACCCCGGCGACGATGCGCCCAGTTGAAGCGACCGGCATAGCTGGTCTGAAGCCAGCGGATGGCGTGGCTGAGGTTGGCCTCCCGGCAGCGCAGCGGCAGATGGTAGTGATTGGCCATCAGGACAAACGCATGAAGCTCGACTGAGAAGCGCTCGGGCAGCTCCGAGAGCAACCCAAGGAAGCGGTGCCGGTCGAGGTCGCCGCGGAACAGGAGATCACCCCCATTCGCCCGGCTCATGACGTGATGCCACGCCCCGGCCCTATCGATCCTCAGTGGTCTCGCCATCCGCCCACTTCATCGGGACCGCCCTTCAAATGTCAAATGGACAGATCTGACCCCATTGCCCCTCTTCGATTCCGAACGGGGTTGGTTGGCCGCCCGGAGATACCCGGATGGCAATGCCACCCGCTACGAATACAGCCCTGCCGGTCGGCTCCGGACGCAGATCTGGGCAAGAACCGGCGTCACGAACCGGCTGCGGTATGGCTTCGAGGAAGGTGGCAGCGCCCCGGCCACCGGCGACCTGCGTCGGATTGACTACGACGGGGAGGTGGACCTCGACGGAGCGGCCATCGGGCGCAACAGCCGGTTTGAGTACGATCGGCTGGGACGGTTGACCGCGGAGCAACAGGTCAGCGCCACCAACGGCGCCGTGCTGACGCGGGTGGAGTACCAGTTGAACGAAGCCGGCCAACGGACCAATGAGGTCTGGACCGCGGGGCCCCTGGCGAATCGGTCGGTGGCACGGACCTACGACAGCGTCCGGCGCGTGACCAACCTGGTTGCCCGGCTCTCGGGCTCGCCGTTCCTGAACATCGGCTACGGCTACGACGCCGCCGGGCGTCTGTCGTTGGTGCAGGATGGGACCCTGAGTGCGGCCTACTCCTACGAGCCCAACAGCGACCTCGCGTCGCAGATCCTCTTCAAGTCGGGGAGCACGGTGATCGCCAACACGACGCGGAAGTTCGATCGGCTGAACCGGATCCTGAACCAGACGACGGCGGGTACCGCGACGAGTGGTGCCACGTTGCTGGGAGTCGATTACGACTACAACCACCTGGGTCAACGTACGGAAGCGCGTTACCTCGACGGGACGTATTGGCGCTACGCCTACGACCGGCTCGGCCAGGTGACCTCGGCCCGGCACTTCTGGGCGGATGGCACGGCGGTGCTGGGACAGCAGTTCAGCTACGGGTACGACGATTCCGGCAACCGGACCTCGGACGGACGGGGCGGCGATGCCCTCGGCCAGCTTCGGTTGACGACCTACGTCAACAGCTTGCTGGACCGCCCTACGTCCGTGACCAATCACCGCTACAGCGAGGTGCAGGGCGCAGCGCAGGCCACTGCGGCGGTGACGGTCAACGGGACCAGCGCGGAGCGGCAAGGCGAGTACTTCCGCAGGGAGTTGACGACGTCGGGAACGCAGCCCGCGTGGCAGAATGTGGATGTGTCGGTCACCGGGGGAACCGCTATCACCGGAAGGAAGACCTACGTGCCACCGCAGGCGGAGTCGATCGTCCATGACTCGGATGGAAACCTGACCGCGGATGGTCGGTGGGAGTTCGGCTGGGACGGGGAGAACCGTCTAGTGGACGTCCGCACCCGAGACGATGCATACACCAACGGCGTGCCCCGGCAGCGCGTCCGATTCGACTACGACGCCTCAGGCCGGGTGCTGGAGCGACGGGAGTTTGTGTGGAGCGGCGGCACGTGGTCGGGGGTGCAGACTAACCGCTACCTGTACGACGGTTGGCAATGCATTGCGGAGTTCAATGGCAGTGGAGCGACCCGACGCACGCACGTCTGGGGCCTCGACCTCTCGGAGAGCCGCCGCGGTGCCGGAGGCCTGGGCGGCCTGTTGTGGCTGAACACCGCCACCAACGGCAGCCACGTGGCGGCCTACGACGGGAACGGATCGGTGCTGGGACTGATCGGGACGACCGGCCAGGTGACCGCCCGATACGAGTACGGTCCGTTCGGGGAATTGCTGCGGATGAGCGGGGACGCATTGGCAGCGGACAATCCATGGCGGTGGGGAACCAAGCGGGTGGATCCGACCACGGACCTGGTGCACTACGAGTACCGGGTGTACAGCCCGCGGCTGGGACGATGGCTGAGCCGGGACCCGATCGGGGAGGCCGGGGGAAGGAACCTGTACGGGTTCGCCGGGAACGACCCGGTCAACGGGCAGGATGTGTTGGGGTTGGATGGGGGAGGTGGCGGTGTCTTGGGTGAGCTTTTCGATGGAAACAAGACGATTCCGGATAAGCTGGGTGCTTTGGGAAGCTTCAAACGGACTGCAGAAATTGCCCTGATGGCCTGTGCATGCTCGGGAACCGACTTTTGGAAGGGCCTTGGAAGTGGGGCGTGGGACGGGGTGACCGGGTTGTGGGATTCGGCGGTGTTTGCCAGCAAACTGACGAACCCGGTCTCCGGAAGCATCCTGGCGTACGAGATGACAACGCAGATGGCCCTGGCGGTGACGATGCTCCTCGAGATGGCGCAGAAGGAGGAGTTTGTGCAGTTGATCAAGTCTCTTGCGCCAGAGGTCGCGGCAGTGTTGACCCTGCCGCCAGGCTCCCCTGAATGGTGTCGATCCATCGGTTCGTTATACGGAGGGGCGACCTTAGAGTTGTTGCTACTGATCCTCGCACCCGAACTGGAG
>CAIMMI010000010.1 GCA_903842505.1 uncultured Verrucomicrobiota bacterium
CTCGAACAAGCCGGCGACGAAGTCGAACGCATCGTCAGCTGGAAGTCCGGCACCTCGGTCGCCTCCCTCGCCGGACGCGAGATCCGGCTCCATTTCACCCTGAAGGACACCGACCTCTACGCCCTCCAGTTCCGGCCCTGAACAGCCTGGAACCAGGAGGCACCCGCTTCTGGCTTCTGGCAACTGGCAACTGGGTACTCCCCACCCGGCTTCTCACCGCTTGCGGCCTGACCGGCCTTTTGAAACCGTCCCGGCCCTGCATATGGGACACGTCAAGCTCCACATCCCGGGTCCGGTTGAAGTCAGCGCCAAGACCTACGAGGCACTGTGCCGTCCGATGATCGGACATCGCGGACAGGGGTTCAAAGACCTCTACGCCAAGATCCAGCCGCAGCTCCAGACCCTGCTCTCCACCCGGCAACTGGTGTATCTGTCGACCTCCAGCGCGTGGGGCGTGATGGAAGGGGCCTTGCGGAACCTGGTGACGAAGAAGGTCCTGAACTGCATGAACGGGGCGTTCTCGGACAAGTGGTTCGACGTCTCGAAGAGGTGCGGCAAGGAAGCCGAAGCCCTTCAGGCACCGTGGGGTTCGCCGATCCGCGCCGCGGACATCGACGCCCGCCTGGCCACCGGCCAGTTCGACGCCCTCACCCTGATCCATAACGAGACCAGCTGCGGCGTCATGAGCCCTCTGGCCGAGATCGCCGCCCTGAAGGCCAAGTATCCGGACGTCACGTTCATCGTCGATGCCGTCAGCTCGATGACCGCCGTGCCCATCGACTTCGATGCGCTCGGGATCGACGTCCTCCTCGCCGGAACGCAGAAGGCGTTCGCGTTGCCGCCCGGCCTGGCCGTCTTCACCGCTTCCCCGGCCGCCCTGGCCAAGGCCGCCACCGTGAAGGACCGCGGCTACTACTTCGACTTCGTCGAGTTCGAGAAGAACGCGAAGGACAGCATGACGCCGAGCACGCCGGCCATCCCGCACGTTTACGCGCTGGCCTCCAAGCTCGACGAGTTCTTCGCCGAGGGCCTCGAAGCCCGCTACGCCCGCCACGCGAAGACCAACGACATGCTCCGCGACTGGGCCGCCCGCCACGGCTTCAACCTGTTCCCCGAGCCCGGATTCGAATCCCGCACGCTCGTCTGCGTGAACAACGGCGCCAAGCCCGGCAGCCGCACGATCGACGTCGCGAAGTTCCAGAAGTTCGTGAAGGACCGCGGCGTCCTCATCGACGGCGGTTACGGCAAGATCAAGGGCACCACCTTCCGCATCTCGAACATGGGCGACGAGACCGTCGAATCCATCGGCAACCTGATCGGCATCCTCGACGAGTCGATCGCGAAGCTCTGATCAGCTCCCCATTTGCCCCGCGGCGGCGTCGGCGTACTGTGCCGACGCCTTGGAACATTCGCATCCACCTTCCGCAGCCGCCGGAGCCGTCGTCGAGGCCCGGGACGTCCAAAAGTCTTATGCCGGGCGCCCGGTGCTGCGCGGGGTGAGCTTCACCCTGCGCGCCGGCGAACGCCTTGCCCTCGTCGGACCCTCCGGCTCCGGCAAGACCACCCTCCTGAACTGCCTCGGCGGCGTCGACCGACCCGACTCCGGGTCCATCCGTCTCCACGGCGAGGCCCTCGAGACGTTGTCCTCGGACGGACTCGCCCGCCTCCGACGCCAGCGCGTCGGCACCATCTTCCAGTTCTTCCACCTCCTTCCCACGCTCACGGCAGCGGAGAACGTCGAGTTCCCGCTCCAGTTGATCGGAACCCCGCCCGCCGAGCGCACACCCCGGGTCGCGAAACTCCTCGAACGGGTCGGTGTCGCCCACCGCGCCCACGCGCTTCCCTCGCAGCTTTCCGGCGGTGAAATGCAGCGCGTCGCCATCGCCCGCGCCCTGATCCACCGGCCCGAACTCATCCTGGCCGACGAACCCACCGGCAACCTCGACTCCGCCAACGGCGAGAACGTCCTCTCGCTCCTGCGCGAACTCGGCGACGAGACCGGCATCGCGATCGTCCTCGTCACCCACAGCCTGCCTGCTACCCGGATCTGTCATCGCGTGATCCACCTGCGCGACGGCCGGATCGATCGCGAGGAGACCAACCCCGCGTGAACGGCAGTTCCATGGACCCGGCCACGCTCCGGCTGTTGCTGACCCGGACGACCCTCCGGCACTGGCGCACCCAGCCGCGCCAGTCCGCCCTGCTCGTCCTCATCATCGCGCTCGGCATCGCCGTCTATTTTTCCGTCCGCCTCGCCAACCGCGCCGCCGTCGCCAGCTTCCAGAATTTCACCGAACTCATCACCGAGGAGTCCGACTGGATGGTCACCGCCCCGTCCGGCGAC
>CAIMMI010000011.1 GCA_903842505.1 uncultured Verrucomicrobiota bacterium
CCAGATGGGCGTGAAGCTCGGGATCCACGAATCCCATATCAAGAGGGTCTCCAAGGGACTCAAGGTGAAGATCACCGTGGACGCATTCCCCGATGACCCGCTCACCGGCGAGGTCCGCAAGGTAGGCGTCCTGCCGGATTCCCAAGGCCGCTTTATGTCCCCTGACATGAAGCTCTACCAATGCACCATCGCGATCCAGGGATCCCGCGATTGGGTCAAGCCTGGCATGTCCGCCAAGGTCGAGATCCTCGTCAAGCAACTGCCCGACGTCGTCTACGTGCCGATCCAGGCCGTCACTTCCCGCACCGGAAAACAGCTCGTTTTCCTCCCCGGTTCCAAGCCCCGCGAACGCGAGGTCACCACCGGCGAGTTCAACGAGTCCTTCATCGAGATCAAGCAGGGGCTTCAGGCGGGCGAAACGGTGCTTCTCCGACTCCCCGATGACGAACGTCAGGCTGGCGAGGGCGAGGCCGACCCCGCCAAACCCGCCCCTTCCACGGCTGGTTCCGCCAAACCCGTGACCGTCCGCTGACCCCACCACCATGGTTGCCAGCCCACAGCCCATCGTCCTTCTCGACAAGGTCCGAAAGGCCTACCGCATGGGCGAGTTCACCGTCGAAGCGCTTCGAGGCCTCGACCTCCACATCGCCCCAGGCGAGTACCTCTCGATCATGGGGCCGTCGGGCTGCGGGAAATCGACACTGCTCAACGTCCTCGGCTGCCTCGACCGACCGACCTCCGGCCGCTACCTCCTCGGCGGCGACGACGTCTCCACCATCCCCGACGACGACCTCTCCTCCATCCGCGGCAAACGCCTCGGCTTCGTCTTCCAGTCCTACAACCTCATCCCGCCACTCACGGTCCTCGAGAACATCGAGGTCCCGCTCTTTTACCAGAACACCCCGGAGGAAGAGGCTCGATCCATCGCCACGGAACTCGCCGGCCGCGTCGGTCTCGCCCATCGACTGAACCACCGCCCCTTCGAGCTGTCCGGTGGCCAGCAACAGCGCGTGGCCATCGCCCGTGCCCTCGCCAACAATCCGCTCGTCCTCCTCGCCGACGAAGCCACAGGCAACCTCGATTCCGCCTCCGGCCGCGAAATCCTCTCCCTCTTCGACGACCTCCATTCCCAAGGCAAGACCCTGATCATGGTCACCCATGACCTCGGCGTCGGCGAACGCGCCGCCCGCCTCATCCGCCTCCGCGACGGCGAACTCGAAAGCGATACCCGCCGATGATCCCGCCCCCCTTCCCTTCCTCCGTAGCCGCCGACGTCAGGAGGCGGTCGCCATGCGTAGCCGCCGACGTGAGGAGGCGGTCCCTTTCCGTAGCTGCCGACGTGAGGAGGCGGTCCCTTTCCGTAGCTGCCGACGTCAGGAGGCGGTCCATGCCCTCGGGAACCCCGCACTCGGCCACTTCCCGCTGATGCCCCTTCCCTCCTTCAGCTCCCGTTTCCGCCGCACGGTCCAACTGGGCATCCGCAGCCTCTGGCTGCACCGGCTTCGATCCCTCCTCACCGTCCTCGGCATCGTCTTCGGCGTCTGCTCCGTCATCGCCATGCTCGCCATCGGCGAAGGCGCCTCCTGGGAAGCCCAACAGCAGATCAAGAACCTCGGATCCCAGAACATCCTCCTCAAGTCCGTCAAACCCGCCGAAGAGGAGAAGGTCTCCAACCGCCAGCAGAACAACTTCGCACTCGAGTACGGACTGAAGCAGGACGACATCCGCCGCATCCGCGACACGATTCCGGGCATCGAACTCGTCGTCCCGGCACGCGTCATCCGCGACTACGTCTGGAACATCACGCGGCGGGTGGATGCCGAAATCGTCGGCACGCTTCCCAACCATCCCGCCACCCGGAACCAGAACGTCGCCCAGGGGCGGTTCTTCAACGACCTGGAGATGGACGCCGCGTCCCCCGTCTGCGTCCTCGGCCATGACGTCGCCCTCAAACTGTTCCCGGCTGAGGAACCGCTCGGACGCGACGTCCGCGTCGGCCTGAACTACTACCGGGTCATCGGCGTCATGGAACCCCGGGCGCGCAGCGCCGCCTCCGAGGCTTCCGTCGACGGACCCGCCGCCAATGCCGCTCTGGGACGAATTTTCATCCCCTTGGAAACGGCGCGCCGACGCTTCGGCGAGATCCTCTCCCGTCGCCGGGGCGGAACCTACGAAGCCGAGAAGGTCGCCCTCCACGAGATCACCGTGCGTGTAAGCCGTCCCGAGACGGTCATCGCCATCTCCGAGGTCGTGAAGGACATCCTCGCCCGCCACCACACCCGAAAGGACTACGAGGTCGTCGTCCCCCTCGAACTCCTCCGCCGGGCTGAGCGGACGAAGCAGATCTTCAACCTCGTCCTGGGATCGATCGCTGCCATCTCCCTCCTCGTCGGCGGAATCGGGATCATGAACATCATGCTCGCCAACGTCACCGAACGGACCCGTGAGATCGGCATCCGTCGCGCCCTCGGGGCCCGACGCAAGGACATCATCACGCAGTTCCTCGTCGAGAGCGTCCTGCTCTCCGGAGCCGGCGGATTGATCGGTGTCGCGCTCGGCATCGCCATTCCCTTCGCCGTCTCCGCACTCGCCCACATGAAGGTCATCGTCACCCCGTGGTCCCCGATCGCCGCCTTCACCCTTTCCGCGCTCGTCGGCATCCTGTTTGGGATCTATCCCGCCCGCCGCGCCGCCGCTCTCGACCCGGTCGAGGCCTTGCGACATGAGTAGCCCCACCCACGTTTTCTCCCGAAGCCGCGCTTGCCAGCGGGCCTTCGGCTTGGATACTTCCACGGCCGGCGAGCGGAAGGGTGGCTGAGTGGTTGAAGGCACCTGACTCGAAATCAGGCGTACGGGCAACCGTACCGGGGGTTCAAATCCCTCCCCTTCCGCCAATTTTTCTTCTGCTTGCCCAGCTGTTCCCCCAAGTCGGATCCTCCTCCACGCATCGATCCCATGGGCTCCGTCCGTCCCATCCGCTTCGAACTCGGTCGACCCATGCTCTTCGCCGGCATCCGCCGATGGCACCCCCACGCTGGGGCTCCCATGTCGATCCCTGCGCAATGGGCAGATTTCCGCAATAGCCCCGGACTCCGCGACAAGCCCGAAGACTCCTTCGCCTACGGCATCCTCTGCGCCGCCAGGCCGGGCGAGTTCGAGTACATGACCGCCGTTGAGGTCCCCTCGTTCGATGGACTTGAAACCCGGACTGGCCGAATGCGCCTTCCTCCCCTGAACTTCGCTGTTTTCCAGCACGACGGCGCCATTGCTGAAATCCACCGAACCTGGAAGGCCATCTGGGAGGACTGGATGCCAACCTCCGGCATGAAGCCGGTGCACGCCCCGGAGTTCGAGCGATACGACCACCGATTCAATCCTCTCACCCGGGATGGCGTGGTCGAGATCTGGAGCCCGGTCGCCGCCGAGTGATCCAAAGGCCCCCCGCCCACCCCGGGCTTCACCCCATGGTTGGGGTCAAAGACAGCCGCTCCAATGGCAGCCAAACCGCGAAGGGTTGCCATGGAACGAATCAATCCTGCATGCCAACTGGGGAAGCTTCTGGAATGGTGCCGAAACGAGTCGGCTACCGATATCCATGGCCACGCCGAACACGCTTTCACCTTCCGGCGCGACGGGCGGCTTACCCGGATTCCAGCGGAATCCTTCCCGGTCCCCAGCGACCACGACCTCGTCACCCGACTCCGCGAAGCCTTTTCCAGGGCGGTCTGCGAACGGATCGAGCACGAGGCCGAGATGGACCTCAGCTTCCTTTGCGGGCAGTTGAGATACCGCGCCAACTTCAGCAAGCAACAGGGCACCCAGTCGTTCTCATTCCGGGTTGTATCCCAGTCCATTCCCAACCTCGCCAACCTCCAACTGCCTCCGTCGCTCGCAAACCTGATCTCAGAACCCAGAGGGCTCGTGCTGGTCACAGGCGCGTCCGGGCAGGGCAAGAGCACGACCGCCTGCGCCTTCCTCCAACAACTCAACACCACCCGGGATCTGCGGATCGTGACCATTGAGGACCCGATCGAGTACGTCTTCGTTGGAGACCGATGCGAATTCGAGCAACGCGAAGTGGGCGTCGACACCGCCACCTTCGCCGGAGCGATCCGGAACGCAGTCCGTCAGGACCCGGAGATCATCTTCATCGGTGAGATCCGCGACCACGACACCGCTCAGGCAACCCTGCAGGCTGCCGAAACCGGCCATCTCGTGCTGGCAACCCTGCACGCCGATTCCGCGGCTCAGACGCTGGACCGAATCCGGGAACTGCATCCAGCCGCTGAAAAATCCAACGCCAGCACCCTCCTCGCACGGTGCCTCAACGCCATCACTTGCCAGCGTCTCTTGCCTGGCACCGATGGCCGGCGGCTCCCGTGCGTGGAAATCCTCCGTCGGAACGCAGCCACCCAGGACGCCATTGCCCGGAACGACCTCCAACTGCTCACCCGCATCATCGAAGCGTGCACCCAGGAGGGAATGCAGACTTTCGACCAACACCTGATCCAGCTTCTCCGAAGCCAGCAGGTCACCGAGGACACTGCCCGTCACTACGCGAACAACTGGAACCGCCTCGAGATGGAACTGCACGGATTCGTATCCTCCCAGCCAGGAATCCTGAAACCGGACCCAGACCGCTGACTCGAGGTCTGGCCCCTCCCCGTCCCGGTCGCTAGGGTACCAGATCCGCACGGGCTGTGCGGCGGGCCCACGCATGCACAACTCCACCTTCCTCCAGGACCTCGCGATCGTGATGATCGTCGCAGGCTTGGTCACACTGTTGTTCCACCGTCTCAAACAACCGGTGGTCCTCGGATACATTCTCGCCGGAGTCATCATCGGCCCGCACACGCCCCCCTACGCCCTGATCCGGGATCAGCACACCATCGAGACCCTCTCCGAACTCGGGATCATCCTCCTCATGTTCTCGTTGGGGCTGGAATTCAACCTCCGGAAGCTGAAGGCCGTCGGGCTAACGGCCCTGATCGGCGCCCTTCTCGAGATCGTCCTGATGGCCGCCGTCGGATACCAACTCGGCCGGTGGTTCAATTGGTCCCACATGGACAGCCTGTTCCTGGGGGCCATGCTTTCCATCTCCTCGACCACCATCATCGTCAAGGTCCTCGCAGAACTCGGCCTGACCAAGGAACGCTTCGCCGGGTTGATCTTCGGAATCCTCATCATCGAGGACATCCTCGCCATCCTCATGATCGCCCTGCTCTCCGGCATCGCCATGACCGGAAGCCTGAGCGTCCGCGATGTCGGTGCCACCCTGGGCAATCTCTCGATCTTCCTCGTCACCACCCTCGTCCTCGGCCTGATTGCCGTTCCCCGACTCCTCGCCTACGTCGGCCGATTCAAGAGCGACGAAATGCTCCTCGTCACCGTCCTCGGGCTCTGTTTCGGGTTTTCCCTGCTGGCCATGAAGCTCGGATACAGCGTCGCCCTCGGCGCGTTCGTCATCGGCGCGGTCATCTCGGAGGCACGCGAGATCGGACGGATCGAACACCTCATCCAACCGGTCCGGGACATGTTCAGCGCCGTGTTCTTCGTGGCCATCGGGCTGCTCATCGATCCGCGCCTGCTGGTCCAGTACGCCGTCCCCATCGCAGCCATTTCCCTGGCCGTGGTCCTCGGAAAGGTCCTGACCTGTTCCTTCGGGACCTTTGTTACCGGAAACGACACGCGAACTTCGCTGAGGGTCGGAATGGGTCTCGCCCAGATCGGTGAGTTCTCCTTCATCATCGCGTCGCTGGGCCTGTCGTTGAAGGTCACCAGCAGTTTCCTCTACCCGATCGCTGTCGCCGTCTCCGTGGTCACAACGCTCTGCACCCCGTACCTGATCCGGAGCGCCGATGGCCTCGCGGGAGCCTTCGACCGCTCCGCTCCGCCCTCCCTCCTTGCCTATCTGAACATCTACACCCAGTGGATCGGGCAACTGGGGTCCCGCCGGAAGGCCGGCATGGCAGCCCGCCTGGTGCGGAAGTGGACGGTCCAGATGCTGCTGAACCTCGCCTTGATCGCAGCCCTCTTCATCGCGGCAGCCTTCGTGGGCCAGCGGCAGTTCGCCTGGCTCCCTGCCTTCCTGAAGGAGCAGGCCGCCTACCACGCGGTGATCTGGATGGGCGCCATTGTCCTCGCCCTTCCCCTCTTCATCGCCACCTTCCGGAAGCTTCAAGCCCTCGGACTCCTCATCGCCGAACTGAGTGTCCGTCCGTCGCTTGCCGGACCTAACGCGGACGCCATCCAGACCGTCATCTCCCACGCCATCCCCATCGCCGGCCTCATTGGCCTCATCGTGTTCGGACTGGCCCTCAGCTCCACCTTGCTGCCCCCTTTCGAGATCCTCGCCGTCCTGCTGGTCGTCGTCGCCCTGCTGACGGTCCTCCTCTGGAAGTCCTCGATCCGGCTCTACTCCCAGGCTCAGGTCGCCCTCCAGGAGACCCTCGACGCCAAGCCTATCCTCCGCGCACCGACCCCAGCCACCCTTCCGATCCTGTCCGAAGCCAACCTTCGCCGGGTTCCAATCCTGGCTACCTCCCCGGCTGCGGGGAGACTCATCCGCGAGATCGCCCTCCGGGGACGCACCGGAACGAGCATCGTGGGCATCGACCGAGGAAACCAATCCGTGATCAATCCGGGACCGGACGAGGAAATCATCGAGGGAGACCTCGTCCTGATCCTGGGCACCCCCGCCCAACTCGATGCCGCTGCCGCCGCTCTGGGATTGTCCCCGGAAAGCGCCTCGTGACCGACCCACCGTCGACCCGATCCCGAATCGCTGGAAAAATGACATTGCTGCATCCCGGGCGAACGCCTAGCTTGGCAGGCCGATTTGGAGTGACTTGGGAATGAACTCGGAACTGACGAAGAAAGCCTTGGAGAAGGTGGGTAACCCCCACATTCTCGTGAACCTGATCTCCCGCCGGGTGCGGCAACTCAATGGTGGTGGTGGCTTCAGCCGCCCCTTGGTTGAGGCTGCCCCGGGGATGGGACTGGCGGACATCGCCCTCCTTGAGATCATCGAAGACAAGATTGGTTGGGATGTGAAGGACCCCGAGGTGCTGTAATCCCGGGTACCGGACCTTGTCCGGAAAACGAATCCTGACAGACAGCCGGGGACTGCGTCTCCGGCTTCTTTTTTGTGTCCGACATCCTCCAGAACGCCAAAGCCCGTCGCGACTATCAGGTCGTGGAGACGATGGAAGCCGGCTTGGTGCTGCGCGGCACCGAGGTCAAATCGCTGAGGGCGGGGCGTGGCCAGATCACCGAGTCCTTCGCCCGGATCGAGAAGGGGCAAGCCTGGTTGTACAACGCCCATATCGACGAGTACTCGCACGGGAACGTCTACAACCACATCCCCAAGACCCCTCGACGACTGCTCCTGAACAAGTCCGAGATCCGTCGCCTGGAGTCCCTCTCGAACGTCAAAGGGCACGCCCTTGTTCCCCTCGCCTTCTACTGGAAGGGCAACCGGGTCAAGGTCCGCCTCGCCGTCGGAAAGGGCAAAGACTTCGAAGACAAGCGCGAAGACCTCAAGAAGCGCGAGGCTGACCGGGAAATCAAACGGGCAATCGCGCACCGCAGCAAGGGTCGTTGAGCTTCAAGCTCCGTCGATTCCACCGTCCGAATCTGCCACCCCACCGACCGCCCCGAAACCAGTCAGTCCGGGGCATCGACTGCAGTCACCCAAATCGAAAAGGCCGCCCGGTTTGGCGGGCGGCCTTTCGTGGTTCCACTTCAGGGAACCAAGTCAGTTGGTTTGGTTGGAATACCGGGCGCTACCAATTACTTGGCAACGGCGGCGTCCTTCTTCCACGTGCGGGGCGGGGCCTTGACGACCAAACCCTTCTTGAGCGCAGAGGCGGCGACACGAATGTAGCGAACCTCGCCCGACGGGAGCAGGACCTTCACCCGCTGCAGGTTCGGAAAGAACCGCCGCTTGGTGATGGCCGTCACGTGCGTGCCGATGCCGCCCTTCTTCTTCGCCTTACCCGAACGCCAGATGTGATTGCCCTTGATGGGGCGCTTACCGGTCACGCTGCAAATCCGAGACATAATTCAGAGCCTTCTTTCGAAAAGGAGCGCAGTGGGTACCAGTCGCAGCCGCTGTCAGCAAGAGATAATTTATGAACACCCAAATCCATCACCCCTGCCCCCTCGCCAGACCCGCCGTCGCAATCAACCGTGTTTGGGCTTGCCCACCCGTAATCCAATCCAATCCTGCAGGGATGTCTGCACCACCCACCCTCGCCTGTCCTCATCAGGACCCGGAATGGATCACCGGGAGGTCAGGCACCCGCCAATCCGCAGGGCAACCCTGAACGACTGGCGCAATGACACTTCTCAACAAGGCTTTGGCCGCCATCTGCTTCTTCTCGCCCCCGCTTCTGGCCGAGAGCCTTGCGCCATTCTACCTCATCGAACCAATCCTCAACGACGGCGTTCTCCTCCACTTCGACACGGCCCCGTTCCGGCGATACCAACTCCAGGCCACCACCAACCTGTTTGTCGCGCCGCCCGCAAAGGTGACTTGGGTAACCCTCTACACGGTTCCCCCGGTCCCATTCCAGAACCACTACATCGTCCTCGATTCACGGACCAACGCCCCCTCCAAATGCTACCGCATCGTCGTCTCGCCATGATCCCCCTCCGATGTGTGTCGCCCAATCTCGGACTGGTCTCGCTCGCGCTGCTTTCCTCAGGGATCCCATTGGTCGAGGCCTGCGACCTCTGCGCCATTTATCGGGCTGCCGACGCCAAGGGTGAGTACTCATCCGGCTTCAACGTCAGCATCGCCGAACAGTTCATCCCGTACCGCACCGAGCAGTTCAACGGCGTCACCTTCAAACGACCGGATCCGGAGTATCTGGATCGTTCCATGACGCACGTGGTGCTGGGATGGAATGCGACGGAGACCCTGGGCTTCAGCGCGAACCTCCCGATCGTGCACCTGCGATACCAGTTCACCCAGGTGGAGGACGGGTTCACCCCGGAACCGATCCGGGGTACGGATACCGGACTCGGCGACCTCGCGTTCGTCGGCCGCTGGCAGGCGATCAACAAATCAACTGCCGATGCTGGGTTCGTGCTGAACGTCCTTGGCGGAGTAAAGCTCCCAACCGGTGAATCCAGCGCTCTGGATCGGCAAGAATCCTCCATTGACCGATACGAGGGCATCGTGGGCCCGGGGCACAACCACGATTCGCTGGGGCAGGTCTTGTCGGGCATTCACCTGCACGACCTGGCACTGGGCAGCGGGTCGGTGGACGGCGTCTTCGGTCTGGCTGGGCAGGTCCGTTGGAAGCGGATCTTCCTCAATCACCAGTGGCAGTACTACCTGCGGACCGAAGGCGCTGGCAACTACCGGTTCGCCAACGAATTCATCGCGTCAGGCGGCCCGGGCGGGTTCCTTTGGCTGAACAAGTCCGGTTCGCTGAGCCTCCAGTTCAACACGGTCTATGACACCCGCGGCGCCGATGAATTCCGAGGCAGGGCATCGGTGCACACCGGGATGACCGCTTGGTATGCGGGACCCCAGGTCGTCCTCACGCTGGGCGGAAACTTCTCGGCGGTTGCGAGCGTCGACATCCCCATCCGGATAGCCGCGCGCGGTTTCCAAAACGTTCCCGACTACCGCCTCAACGGGTCCATCAACTGGCGATTCTGAAGCAGCCCGGAACCACCCAAGAACACTCCACTTTCAACCAAATCAATCCGCATGCACCTCGAGACCATCGATTGGATCATCATGGCAGTGGCGTTCGCCATCTACCTGGGCATTGGCCTCTTTGTCGGCAAGGACGCCGGGAAGGACTATGACAGCTACTTCCTCAGCGGGCGTTCGATGCCGTGGTGGCTTCTGGGCACCTCCATGGTCGCCACCACCTTCGCCACGGACACTCCGAACCTCGTTGCGGGCATCGTCCGTCGGGATGGCGTCATGGGCAATTGGGTCTGGTGGGCATTCCTGCTGACCGGTTCCACCACGGTCTTCCTTTTCGCCAAGCTCTGGAGACGCAGCAATGTCCTCACCGACATTGAGTTTTACGAACTCCGTTACTCTGGCAAACCCGCCGCCTTCCTGCGGGGCTTTCGAGCCGTCTATCTGGGTGTCTTCTTCAACGTCATCATCATGGCGAACGTCACCCTGGCTGCGATCAAGATCGGGGGGGTGCTCCTGGGACTCACACCCATGCAGAGCATCCTGATCGCGTCGGTCATCACGGTGTCCTACAGCATGGTCGGCGGGCTCACCGGAGTCCTCCTGACGGACCTGGTCCAGTTCGGTGTGGCGATGGTGGGATCCATCTGGGCAGCCCACTACATCCTCAGCCTGCCTGAAGTGGGTGGACTCGCCAGCCTCGTCGCCCGCCCGGAGGTCCAGTTGAAGATGGCCATGCTGCCCGACTTCTCCCAGATGCACGGGGAGCCATTCTTGGCCCTGTTCCTCATCCCGCTGATGGTCCAGTGGTGGTCCGCCTACTATCCGGGAGCGGAACCCGGCGGCGGTGGCTACGTCGTCCAACGCGTGCTCGCCGCGAAGTCGGAAGGTCATGCGGTCGGCGCGACGCTGTTCTTCAATGTCATGCACTATGCCCTTCGCCCCTGGCCCTGGATCCTGGTCGCCCTTGCTTCGCTGGTGATCTACCCAATGGACCCGCCGGAGCGGATCGCAGCAGCCCAAAGCGCCATTGAGCGTGCCGGAGATCCGGCGAAGGTCGACGAAGCAACCCGCCTGGCCGCACGGGGCGTCACCTCGCTCCGGGCTTCGTTCCCAAAGATGCCCGAGGCCCAGATCGCCCATGACCTCGCCTACCCTGCCCTGCTCACCCGCCTGCCGGCCGGACTACTCGGGATTGTCGTCACATCCCTGATCGCCGCCTACATGAGTACGATGTCCACGCAGGTGAACTGGGGATCGAGCATCCTCGTCAACGACGTCTACCGACGCTTCATCCAACCATCCGCAAGTGAGAACCAGATGGTGTGGGTGGGAAGATTCGGGACCCTTGGGCTGATGGCGGTGTCCTGCGGCGTTGCCCTTCTCCTTCAGGACGCCTTGAGCTCATTCGAATTGCTTCTCCAGATCGGCGCCGGCACAGGACTGCTCTTGCTGCTCCGATGGTTCTGGTGGCGTATCAATGCAGCCGCCGAGATCACGGCCATGGTGGTTTCCTTCGGAGTTGCCATCGCCTTCTTCGCCCTCAAGCGTGCGGGCGTCAGTGTTCCATCGGGCTCGAGCCAGATGCTCATCGGCGTTGGAATCACGACCGTGTCGTGGATCCTCGTCGCCCTGATCACCCCTCCCACCGACGAGGCGACACTCCGCGAATTCTACCGACGCATCCAACCCGGCGGCCCAGGCTGGGCCTACGTGCTGGGTCGCGCTGAGCACGAGCGCCTGCAAATCCGGAACACCCAGTTGAAGTCGGACCTTCCAATAGGACTGCTCGCTTCCGCGGGTGCCACGGCCGGCATCTGGGCCCTGATCTTCGCCAGTGGCTACTACCTGTATGGACGTCCGATGGCAGCGCTCGGCATGGGCATCGTCGCCGCAGTCGGGGCCGCCATCGTCTTCTTCTGCTGGAAGCGGCTATCCTTCTCCAAAAAGTAGCCGCCCGGGGAGACTCCTGTCCCAGGTCACCCGAGTTTGCGAACCGCTTCCGCGATCGCCGGCTCGGCCCCGATGGTTCCCACCAACTCGTCCAGATATCCCGGGGTCTTGATCCTTTCGATCATGACCCGGGCGTGGCTCAGCCGATCCCGGATTCCGAGACGTTGGGCTTCCTCGGCATAGCCGGGGCGGCCGAGGAACTTCTCCAGGTAATCGCTGTGCCGGCGCCAGAGGCGAAGGTCCAGGGTCTGCTTCGCCTTGAGGCGCTCCAGGTACCACGCCGAAGCCAGCATGTTTTCTCGGGAGAACAGTTCGCGAACCTTCGACGATTCCACCCCCTCCCCCTCGAAGTGGTCATCCCGCATGATATGCAGCAGCGCTCGCAGCGGCGGGCAGGCCAACTCGATGGATCCGTCGTTGAAGTAATGCTCGGCAACCCTCCGGTGTGTCTCGAGCACATTTGCCACTCCATCCGCGAATTCCGCCGGATCCTGCTGCTCTGGCCTCAGCATCGCTTCCGTCAGCACCGAATGCGGATGGTTGAAGACCCGACCGAAGAAGTTGTTCACGAACCGGGGCGTGATCCGGTAGCCCAGCCGGCTGGCACGGACGGTCTTTCCGTCGATCTCCACATCCTGGCAGCGCTCCAGGTAACCGTTGGCCAGCAGGGAGCGCGGCTCCCGTTCCTCCACTCCCATCCGGCACCACAATTCGGGGACCAGAAGCGAGATGTCGTGATCCACTCGAAGTTTCGGCCCCACGCAACCGGCACTCGTCAGGAACCCGTCATAGCCCGTGACAATGAAGCCAACCAGCGCCGCGTTCAGGTCGTAGATCGGCGGCAGTGCATTGAACGGACCCTTTGTCAGCGCCCCCTCGCTTCCAGCGCCGGTCATGCTGGGCGATTTTCCCGTCATGCTGGAGATGAACTCCATGAAGAGCTCAGGCAACTCCAGGTAATGGATTGGCCCATAACACGCGAGGCTGCGGACCCCCTTCTCAGCCGGATTATTCCGCCGACCCGCCAAAACCGCGTGAACCGGCACGTTCAACGGAACACCGACGGGCAAGCGCCTCGCCAAGCGCGCCCCCACCTCCGCCACGTGCCAAGTGCGTGCGTTGAGCAGGTCCGGTCGCGTCTGGAGGTAGCGCGGATTCTTCGACGGCTTGCCATCGACAATCCGCGGCTCCGCAGAGCAGACGAAGTTCTGCTCCGTTGGATGATTCGCCACCGCCGACACCAGTCGCTGCATCGGCTCGGTGAACTGATGGAAGCCCACGGACTCTTCCACCATGTTTCGGGCATCCACCCGAGTCAGCGGTTGGTAGTTGCTGAAGAAATTGTCCGTCCTCTCGAAATCGGACTCCGCCGAGTGATCGTATCCGCGCACAACGGCGTCGTCCGGACGCTGGAAAAGGCGGAACTCCACGTTCTGCACAAACTTCACGGAGGGCTGGATGCTCAGCTCCCCAACTTGCCCCGCCTTGGACCGGGGAACGATCACGCTGGCCGTGATGTCATCCTCAGCCTGAAGCTTCATCGACGGATGGAAGTCCTTCCGCAGACCGAAGGTCCGCCATGCCCCGTCGTCCGCATAGCCCACGCGCAGGAACTGCGTTGCCAGACGCCGCCGGCCCAGGCGCAACTCGTTCGCCGGAGTCCCGTTGATGACGTCCACGGAGAAATGCTCGCGCCAATGGTCGCCCCAAGACGGCTGCCAGAAACGCTTCACGACCAAGACGAGTTCCTTGATATGCGCCGGAATCGACGCCAACCACCGATTGTACTCATCCGAAAATTCGCTGCAGGGCGTCAGCAGCTTGATCACGGAACCCAGCGTCCGCTGCGGCGAAAGCACGGGCCGATGATCGCTTCCATTGCGGGCGTTGTCCCGGAAGCGGCGGGAGAAATCAGACTTCAATACCCCGTCGATGGCGTTGAAGTCGTTGTGGAAGTCCGCCACGAACACGGGTCCGTGGATGATGGCATCCGCGATCGGTTTGGAAATCTCGCTCTTGCCGCCGCCGCTGACCGTGCAGGGCTTGTGACAGAGGACACCTTCCGGGCGCGTGCCTACGAGCCGCCAGGCCCGATTGCCCTGAGGCTTCTCCAGATGAACCTTGAAGCCGCTGGGCAGGACGTAGGTGCGCCCCAACAACAGCTTGAGCCGACCTTCGCTCCCATCCGACCGCTTCCAGCGCACCGTCTGAGACTCCAGTTCGAACTGCACCGACTCGGGAACGTAAATCACGTCCGGATAGGCCAGGTCCACCGCGTAGCCCTCCGGCTTCACTTCAACGCCGCCTCCAAGCAGGCCCACCGCCTCTTCAAAGGTGTGCGGATACTCCAGACGATGCTGATTCGCATCGTAGTCGCTCGCGAGGTCATAGCGCGCGAAGACCAGCGCGCCTCCAGCATGTTCCTCTTCGGAAAGGCCCAGAAGGTTCGAAGCGAAGCTCACCTGGGTCTTCACCTCCTTCTTGCAGTACCCAAAATAGTTGTCCGAGATGATCGTCACGATCGTGCCCGAGGCATCCCGAGCCGTGATCTTGAACGCGTTGCCCCCGTTGTAGGGTTCGCCCTCCGTCTTCCAGCACATCCCGTCTCGCCGCTGACGCTCCGTCGCATCCTCCCATCGGGGCAATCCCAACTGGTCCTTGGGCACTCCAGTCAGATGTGGCGCCAGGATCACGCACCCCGTGTGACCGGACCAGTGCTCCACATCCAGTGCGGCATCGTTCTCCGGGAGATAGGGATCACCGGCATTGCCGAAGATGCTCTCGACGAAGTCCAGATTGGCCACCAGGGATCCCGGAACCAGAAACCGGATCTCCATCGACTTCGCCGGAAGGAAACCCGGGACCTCCGGGGAAACCACTGGCCTCAATTGCATCGAGACGAAGCACTCCGCGGCAACGTTCCCGACCGTGAATGGCAACCGTTGCAGTTCCGCCGGTGGCTGGAGGGCTCGCCTCAACAACGCCGCGAACGCTTCCCGGGGAACACCCTTCTTGTCGTCCGGGATCGGAAGCCCGCCTTCAACCACATGGAAGATCCCGGCAGTTGTCCGCCGGTCTGACTTCGGATTGTGCAGCACGCCGTTCCGGAGGCGGTAGCTCTTCAGCAACGGCGAACTGACTTGATCCTGCCCGGGCGGTAGCGACAGGACGCGCGCCAAGCCCGGGCGATCGAGAACCAGGGTCTTGGCGGGCAACTTGGGCGGGACGACGACATCACCCAGATAGTCGTACAGAAAGGACTGGATCCGATTATCGGCTGGGCACAGGTAGGTCGACAGCAACCGATCCTTCTCGCGTCCGTGCGCAATGAACAAGGCCATCGTCGCGTCCAAAGCCTCGCCCCCGCCCGGCAGCGGAATCGGGGAAAACCCCAATTCGGCCAACTTCAAGTTCAGGTGCTGATGCAGCGCTTCAGGGGCTTCAGGCTTCAGCCCGCTTCGATCGGATTGGTGCATGCGTTCGCGAGAATTTACGCCGGCAGCAGACCACCGGCGCTGGAACTCTACGGACGATCAGCCAGACGGCAAGCAACGGTCCTGACCCACCCGACGGAATGATTCATGATCCCGATCAACGACCATTCTCATGAAACCGTCCGTCACGGACCGCATATCGGCAGGACAGCGCCGGGGGCATTCGATGGAACTCCGGACCACTCGCTCGCACCCAACGTCCTGCATCCAATCATCCCCAAGATCCTGTAATCCCCGGCACTCATCCGGTGTCTCCTTCCACGCGACTCCTCAAACGGAGACCCTCAATGTGACCTGTCCCAGGAAAACGGCATTTGGATCTGTGCACGGCTGGGCCGCTCAGCGGCCTCCTCCGGCGTCCTTCGCATGACGACGGCCCGAACCCACCCTTCCGTTACGTCGGCCAGCCATCCAAACTCTGGCCCGGCGCCTCAACCTGCTTCGACCCTCCTTCTGTCCAAGGTTCGAACCGGTGACGATCAGGCAGCCCAGGAACTGGTTGAGCACCTCTACCCACTCGTCCTGCGCATCGTTCGGGCTCATCTGCCCCGACGCGCTGCCGAAGAGGATCTAGCCCAGGACATCTTCCTCAAAGTGTTCCAACACCTCGATCAGTTTCAGGGCCGGGTCCCCTTCGAACACTGGGTCTCCCGCATCGCCGTGAATCATTGTCGCAATGCCATCCGTGCCCAAACCTCCCGCCCCGAGTGGCGGATGTCCGATCTGGTCGACGACCCTCAGGGGTTGCTGGACCGGCTCGACCACACGGACACAGCAGCGGCCGAGCCTGGCGACGACCTCGAAGCGGCAGAACTCGTCGAGCGGATCCTCTCGATCCTGCCCCCACGCGACCGAGCCCTCATCCGGTGGCTGGAAATGGAGGACCGCAGCATCGAACAGATTTCCCGCGAAACCGGGTGGTCAAGCACCCTGATCCGAGTACGTGCCTTTCGCGCCCGCCGGAAGCTCAACGCGAGATTTGGCCAACTTCGAAAGGAAGGAAGACTATGAATCCACTGGATCCTCGATTGAAGGAACTGCTCCGCCGCCACGCGGCCGGGCTTTCCGCGCCAACCTCGCCACCACCCGGCTTCGCGGCGACGGTTCTGACCCGCCGACACGTCGACGCAACCGCTGGGGCCAGCGCCGGACTCGACCAGATCCTTTTCGGCGCCACCGTGCTTTCGCTGCTCGTCATCGCCGTCGTTGGAATCTCCCTCGCCTACCGGTCCAACCATCCTCCGGCTACATCGAATTCGTGGGTCACGGCCTCCCAGTTCGCTGCCAGCCGCTTCATGCCATGAAACCCAGTCGCACCCTTAAGATCGTTGCCGCCATGGTCCTCGTCTTCGTCGCCGGCGGCCTTGCGGGAAGTTTCATCACCGTCCTGCAAATCCAGCGCGCCTTCGAAAAAAGCCTGCAGTTCGAGAACTGGGCAGCAGACACCGAAGCGAAGCTGAGCCGGAAGCTCTCGCTTTCACCCGATCAGCGTTCCAAGACCCGAATCATCATCGGGGACATGGAGACGGAGTTCCGATCCATCTTCAGTCGCACCTTTCGGGAGTCCGCTGAACTCCTCGTCCGGTCTGGGAAAAACCTGGATACACTCCTGACTCCGGAGCAGAGGGCGATCCATGCCGAGATGAAGGCCGAACTGCGCCGAAATCTGAAGAAGGACCTGAAACTCGACCTTCCACCGGAATAGCCAGCGACGCGCTGCGCGGACGAGTGAGCGGCAAGCCTCGCGAATGCCGCCGCCCACACGCCGCCGACGGAATGACCCTCGACGGCTATACCCCCCGATCAGTCTACGTAGCGTCGGGTCAGGTCCCCGTAGGCGTCGATCCGTCGATCCCTCAGGAAGGGCCAATGCGTGCGCGTCACGTCGACCTTTTCCAGATCGACTTCGACCATCAGGTTCTCCGGACGGTCCACCGAAGCCTTGCCCAGAATCTGTCCGGACGTTCCCGCCACGAAGGACTGGCCCCAGAACTGGATCCCATCCCCACCCTCCGGCGTCTCGGTTCCAATCCGATTGACCGCGGCCACGTAGCAACCATTGGCGACCGCATGCGAGCGTTGGATGATCTCCCACGCGCCATGCTGGTTCGGGCCGTATTCGGCCTTTTCGGATGGGTGCCACCCAATCGCCGTCGGATAAAAGAGGATCTCTGCCCCCTGCAAGGCCGTCAGCCGTGCTCCCTCAGGGTACCACTGATCCCAGCACACCAGCACCCCCAAGCGACCATACCGCGTGTTCCAGACCCGAAAACCGGTATCCCCGGGCGTAAAGTAAAACTTCTCGTAGTAAAGGGGATCGTCGGGAATGTGCATCTTCCGGTAGATGCCGAGGAAACTGCCGTCCGCATCGATCACCACCGCCGTATTGTGGTAAAGGCCTTCAGCCCGCTTTTCGAACAAGGATGCGATCACGACCGCCTTATGCCGCCGCGCAACCTTCTGGAAGGCCTCCACGGAAGGCCCCGGGATCCGCTCAGCCAACTTGAAGTACTCGTGCTTCTCCGCCTGGCAGAAGTACTGGGAGCGAAACAATTCCTGGGTGCAGATGATCTGCGCACCGTCCCGACCGGCCTGATCGGCCGCCTCCAGACAGGTGCGTAGGTTCTCACGTGGATCCGGTGTGCAGGCATGTTGGAGCAGGCCCAGCGTTACCTTTCGGGATTTTTTGGCAGTACTTCGACTCATCGGAGCTTTCGTTTGATCTGATCGAAAAGAGAGGACCCGCGCACGTTTCCGCTGGTCCGAGCCCGGGTTCGCGCCGTGCCTCCCGAGTCTTTTGTGCCGCCCGTCCCCCGGGTTGCGGCAGGGATCTTCAAGGTCCCACCCTTCGTTTTGGGGGCCGAGGAATCATCCTCCTCCCGGAAAAGTTCCCGGATGAACTTTCCCAGGGTCTCGTTCGTTGGACCGTAGCCCTTGTGGTAGATGAAATACTCCAAATCGTAGAGCAGTTCCTCCGCGGTCTGAAACCGGTCCGCCACGTTGCGGGCCATGGCTCGGTGCAGCATCTGGTTCAACCGGGGTTCCACATCGGGATTCAGCGTCGTGAAATCCGGCAGCAAACATTCGACCACTCGTTGACGCGATTCCTCGGCAGTCGTCGCCTTGAAAACATTTTGTCCCGTCAGCAAAAGGGAAAGCACAACGCCGGCCGAGAAGATGTCCGATCGCTTGTCCGTGATTTGGAAGTCTGCCTGCTCAGGACTCATGAACTCGGGCTTGCCTGCAACCTCTTCGCCTTCCTTGTCCTTGAGGAACCCCCGTGCCTTGGCAATGCCGAAATCCGTCAACTTCACGTCCCCCTCAAAGGCTATCATGATGTTCTTGGGACTGACGTCCCGGTGCACGATCCCCAGAAGACGGTCATCCCGATCCGTCTTGGAATGCGCGTAAGCCAAACCGCGAGCCAACCGGGACACGATGAAGACGGCCAATTCGATCGGGAGCTTCCGGCGCCGTCGTTGGAGACACTCGATGAACTGCTCCAGATTCACCCCCCGGATCAGCTCCATGCAGATGTAGTACCCTCCCTCGAAATCCCCAAGATGGTAGGTCTGGACGATGTTCGTATGGATCAGGTCCGCCACAAGTTTGGCTTCGCCGATGAAGTTCTCGATGAACTCAGGCTGACGGGCGTATCTCTCGCGGATGACTTTGATCGCCACCCGCTTCACGAATCCGCGGGCCCCCTGTTGCTGTGCCTCGTAAACCACACCCATGCCTCCCTCATAGATCTTGCGTACCATTTCGTAACGCAGTTCACCGGGAATCAAGGTCAGCTCAGCCACGTCCCGATGGTGCTGGGCCGGGTCATCAAGTCAAGGCAGGCACCGGTGCCAACCCCACAGGCAGTGACCAATCCGGGCGATTCAACCCTGAAATCCGATATTTTCTGCGATATTCAGCCCATTCGCCGGAGTTTTTCCTTGCGAGGAAGGGGTGCGTTGTTTGAATCCGGCAACGGTTGGCGTTGCACGCCCACCTCAATCGCAAAATCTACTCCACGTCATATCATGGCCAAAGCACTCACCAAGTCCCAGCTCGCCGCCGCCATCGCCGATCAGGCGGAGATCCCCAAGAAGCAAGCCGTTGAGATCCTCGATCTCATCGCAGCCCTTGCCTACAAGCATGCCAAGAACACCTTCACCCTCCCTGGCCTCGGCAAGCTGGTCCTCGTGAACCGCAAGGCCCGCATCGGCCGCAATCCCGCCACGGGCGCTGAAATCAAGATTCCGGCCAAGAAGGTCGTGAAGTTCCGCGTCGCCAAGGCGGCCAAGGAAGCGATCCTTGGCACGAAGTAAGCCTTTCGCACCCTGCTACCGGCACCCGGTCATCCCGGGTGCCGTTTTCATTCATACAGCTCAACCCCAAGCTCTGCGCCCATGAAGATCGCGATCGTCGGCTGCGGTGCTCTGGGATCCTACTACGGAGCGTGCCTCGCCAGGTCAGGGCACGATGTCCACTTTCTGCTTCGCACCGATCTGGACACCGTCCGCACCCAAGGCGTGCAGATCCTGAGTCCCACCGGCGACTTCCGGGTCCACCCCAAAACTGCGTCTTCACCCTCTGAGATCGGTGCCTGTGACCTCGTGGTCATTGGCCTCAAGACCACGGCAAACGCCGCCTTTCCGGAACTGATCCCGCCCCTGACCGACGCCCGCACCGCCGTCCTCACGCTGCAGAATGGCCTCGGAAACGAGGAGTCCCTGGCCCAACTCCTACCAGCAGACAACGTTCTCGGCGGACTCTGCTTCGTGTGCATCAACCGGATCGCCCCCGGCGTCATCCGCCACCTGGCCCACGGTCGAATCGTCCTCGGTCAGCACTTGCGGACGCCGGACGCCAGAACCCACCAGATTGCCCAAATCTTCCGCGACGCGGGAGTACCCTGCGATGTGGCACCAGACCTTGCGCATGCCCACTGGCAGAAGCTGGTCTGGAATGTTCCCTTCAATGGCCTGGGAGTCGCCAGCGCGGCCGGATTGGGCTCCTTGGCTGCGAGTCGCGTCCCAACAGGCCTCGGCTTGGCTCCTTGCCGTTCCTCGGACCAACTCCTCGCGGATCCCCAGTGGGAATCCTGGGTTCACCGCCTGATGCTCGAGGTGATCGCCACCGCTCAAGCCCTCGGCCATCCAATTCCGCACGACTACGCGCAGTTCCAGATCGATCGGACACGGGAAATGGGTGCCTACTACGCTTCCACCCTCATTGACTTCATCGAGCACCGCCCCCTTGAGGTCGAGGCCCTGTTCATCGAACCCTGGCGGGCAGCTCAGTCTGCCGGGGTCGATGTACCCGCTCTCGACGCCCTCTGCCATGTACTCCGCGATCTCGCCGGCAGGAATGGCCAGGTGATTGAATTGCCTTCCACCTGACCGAGCAAACCCAGTCGCAGTCCAAGGCCTTGCCCACGATCCGCACCCGTGCGACAAACAACTCCACTCGTATGACACGCCGCGAATTCGTCGCCTCCGTTGCCGCCGTCGGTGCAGCCTCCGCCATCGGTGTCACCCCCATCCGTGCCGCTTCTCCACTGCTCGACTCGAAGGGAGCAAGAATTCGGCTCGGCATGGACAACTTCGCCATCCGGGCATTCGGCTGGAAGGGACGCGAACTCGTGGACTACGCCGCCGCCCAGAAACTGGACGTCCTTTTCATCACCGACCTGGCCGCGCTCGGCACCGACACGGAGGACGGATGCAGGGAACTTCGAAAGTATGCCGCCGACAAGGGAGTCGAAATCCTGCTCGGATCCTGGAGCATCTGCCCCACCTCGAAGTCGTTCAAAAAGGACTGGGGAACCGCTGAAGAACACCTCGCCCGAGGCCTACGCCTCAGCAAGGCGGTCGGCTCCTTTGCCTTCCGGGTCGTCCTGGGCGCTCGCGAGGACCGCCGAACCCCGGGAGGAATCGAAGCTCGGATCGCGGACACCATCCGCGTGCTCAAATCCCAGAAGTCCCTCGCGTCGGATCTCGGGGTCAAGGTGGCGATCGAGAATCACGCGGGCGACATGACGGCAACCGAACTCGTTTCGCTCATCGAAGGAGCCGGACGTGACTGGGTCGGCGCGAATATGGATTCCGGGAACGCACTGTGGACTCTCGAAGATCCGCTCGAGTCCCTTTCGATCCTGGGTCCCTATGCCCTCACCACCAGCCTCCGGGACTCCGCCGTTTGGGAAACCGAAAAGGGCTGCAAGGTCCAATGGACAGCCTTCGGCGAAGGAGGCTGCATCGACTGGGCCACCTATTTCACCCAATTTGCCAAGCTCTGCCCCGGAGTGGCGGTCAACATCGAGACCATCGGCGGATTCCAGGTGGAATTCCCATACCTGACTCCCGGATTCTGGGAGGCCTTTCCCAAGAAGCCCGCCGGCGAGTTCGCCCGTTTCCTATCCATCGCAAAACGCGGAAAGCCCGCCACGGGCTTCGATGCCAACGACCGCGAGAAGCAGCGCGGTGAACTCGAGCGATCCATCCGGTTCCTTCGCGAACAGATCGGCTTGGGCGGCCGCGCCTGAGGTTGGATCCACCTCTCGCCGCCAAAAAAACGCCTGCCCCGGGAAACCGGGACAGGCGGCAAAACCGAGAATCAAACCCAGCGCCTGCCAAGCCGCCAACGGGCGACTCGTCAGTTCGAGACGGCGTTGGTCCTCCAACGCTCGGTCACCGCCCAGAGGTTCAGGGGAGCAATCGACTTCCCGTGCTTCAGATACCGAGTGCTCCCGTCAGAAAACGCGTAGTTGGACCCACCCCCCACTCCTCCTGAAGCCGAACGCTGGGTCGTATTGTGCATGCTGTGGTTGAGCACCTCGATGTCGTTACCAAGACGACCTTCAAGGAAATCCATGAAATAGTGGTCGATCGCGTACAGCTTTTCACCATACACGATCGTGTCCGAAGGCTCCCGGATCGCGGACTCATTGATGGTCTTTCCGACGATAGAGCCCATGTTGAACTCAGAGCCCATGGTCTGCTCGAAATAATCATTCCAGCCATTGATGATGTAGGAACGGGAGGATGAATCCCCGATCAGGTTCGTCTGTCCCCTCAAGGTTCCAGGCCGGTTCTTGCCGTCCGGACCAACATCCGATGGGCAAACAAGCACCCGGACGTCCTTGTAGTTTGGACGGAGTCGCTCTACCCAACGCGGCCCATTGTTTCGTTCCGGGTAGTTGCCGTTGTTGTCCGAAAGGTAGACCGTCGTCGCCAGTCCGAGTTGACGCATCTGATTCACGCAGGCGATCCGCTTCGCCGCCTCTTTGGCCTTGCTCAGGCTGGGAAGGAGCATGCCGGCAAGGATCGCAATGATCGCTATCACCACCAGCAACTCGATCAGTGTGAATGCCGTGCTTCGGCGTGTGCCCTCTGGATTCCTGAATTTCCTGTTCATGCCGGTTGCTTTCTCTGGCTTGTCCCGATTTCGGTTTCATCCGCACCCCAGGCGCGGCTCGCTACTCTTGAGGTGCATTTCAAGATCCGCTCGAATCGCCAAAACCACCCCACCGTCCACCGTCAGTACAAGATGAATCGCAAACTCTGGTCCTTGCTCGCGGCCCTCATCCTGCTGGGTGGCGGTTACGTCTATCGTTTCACCGACTGGCTCGTCGCCCCTCAAATTCAAATCGAAGTCACCACCCGTCCGAGTGGTCGCGGGGCAGCGGATGCTGCGGTTCTCCCGACCCTGTTCATGCTGGATCGTGAGTACACCCTTCAGTCCCTTCTGGTCACGGCCATCAGCAACGTACCACCCGCCGCCATCGCCAAGCCAGCCTGGCATCTGACCTCTGAATCCAAACCCCAGCCCCAGCGGGGATTCGCCTATGGCGAACCCCTCAAGGGATACAAGTCCCTGGTCGCACCCGCAGCACTCGTACCCGGCGGCACCTACCGAATCGAACTGCGCGCCGGACGGAATCGCGGCACTCGCGAGTTCAAGGCCATCGCCCCCACTGCCGTCGCCACCGAATAGCCCGCAACCCGTCTTCTTCGACATTGCCGTCAACGCCGGGCGAAGCTCATCTTTCGATGTGCCCCGTCTCCACCGAGAGGGTGGAACCGACTCCTTCCTGAATCCATGAAGTCCCTTGCCCAGACCCTCCAGGTTGTCTTCCTCAGCCTTTCGTTGGCTTCCGCCTCGGCTCAGGCGCCATCCACCGATTCCCGAATTCCCAAGCCAACCCCACCTGCCGGTCTGCGGGTCGCAGGCACCAACGAACCCATCGGCGCCGCGGGTACCCACCTGACGAACCGTCCAGCCCGGAATCGGCTCCCATTCCAGGGAAGCATCAAGTCGGTCGATGCGACGGCAATGACGGTGACCCTGGCAGGGCCAAAGGATCAGGACCGACTTCTCCGGATGGATGGAGAGAGCCGCTTGATCAAGGCAGGCAAACCCGCGCCCCTCGCGGAGATCGTCCCCGGAGACTACGCCCGGGGTCTCTTGAAGCGAAACGACCGGGGTGAAGAGGTCGTGGTCCACTCCACCTTCGGCCCAAAACCCACCCCGAAGCCCAAATCCGCGCCCCGGCCCAAGTCCGCCTCGTCAACTGGCACCACGCCGGCTACCGAAACCTCACCCCGGCCAGCACCCGCGTCTACGACTCCGAAGTAGCGAGATACGGCGCCCCCATTTCTGGAAATGCCCTGGACACATTCCAGTTCTTCAATGGGCGATTCCCGCGACACTGAAGCCTCAACATTGCAGCTAAGGAAAAAGGAACACGTATGGGCCTGATGGATTATCTCAAGACGCAGTTTCTGGAAATCATCCAGTGGGAGGACGACTCCCGGGACACCCTTTCCTGGCGCTTCCCCGATCAGGACAAGGAGATCAAGAACGGCGCCCAACTGATCGTGCGGGAGTCGCAGGTCGCCCAGTTCGTCCACCTGGGCCAATTCGCGGACACTTTCGCCCCGGGCAAGCACAGCCTCAGCACCCAAAACATCCCGATCCTTTCGACGATCCTTGGATGGAAGTTCGGGTTCGAGTCTCCCTTCAAGTGCGACGTCTACTTCGTCAGCACGCGCCTCTTCACCGGAAACAAATGGGGCACCTCCAACCCAGTGATGCTGCGCGACCCCGACTTCGGGATCGTCCGCGCCCGAGCCTTCGGCACCTACGACTTCAAGGTGGTCGATCCGAAAGTATTCCTGAAGGAGGTTGCCGGGACCGATCATCATTTCCGACTCGAGGAGTTCCTGGACACCATGCGGTCCCGTTTGGTGTCTGCCTTCACGGACGCCCTTGCCTCCAGCAAGATCCCGGTCCTGGATGTCGCATCCCGGTACGCTGAGGTTGGCGATGCCCTTCTGCCGGTCCTGAACCCGATCCTGCGAGGCAAATACGGCCTCGAACTGAGCAGCTTCATCATCGAGAACGTCTCGGTTCCCCCAGAGGTCGAGCAGGCCATTGACAAGCGGTCGAGCATGGCCGCGATCGGTAACCTGAACGACTACGTAAAGCTCCAGATGGCCGAGAGCCTCGGCAAGGGGGATGGGGGCGGCGGACCGGGCGGCCAGGTGACCCAGTTCGCCATGGGCATGGCCCTCGCAAACCAGATGTTCAATCAGGCGGGGGGTATCCTCGCGCAAGCGACTCCTCCGGCGGGCGCGGTCCCGCCGCCAATCCCAGGTCAGACTCCGGCAACCCCGACCTCGCCCTCTCCCGGCCTGCCGGAGTTGCTCACCCCGGCCGATGCTGCGCGCGTGCTCGGGGTCACCGAGTCTGACGTCCTGCAGGCGCTCGGCGATGGTTCTCTCAAGGGCAAGAAGATCGGCACTGCCTGGCGCATCACCCGCCAAGCCCTTGAGGATTTCCTCAAGAGCTGATTCCAGCACGGGCGCGCACGCCCCATGACGCCGTCCCAGCAATCAGGCACTCCGCCCCCGATCCCGACCGTGGAAGCACAGGCCCGGTCCAAGTTCGCATGCCCCGCCTGTGGGGCGGAGGCAACGTGGAACCCCGCGAAGCAGGCGCTGGTCTGTGGCTACTGCAATACCATCGCGCCTGCGGTACTCGAGACCTCTCCCGGGGGCGACACGGTCATTCACGAACATGATCTGGTCGCCGCCCTCAGAAACATCCCGGACAGCCGACGCGGATGGCAGACGACCAAGACCCAGGTGCGCTGCCAGCATTGCAATGCGATCTCGGTCTTTGACTCCGACAAGATCGGCAAGCGTTGTGATTTCTGTGGTGCCTCAGCCCTGGTCCCTTACGAGGAGGTCAAGGAAGCCTTCCAGCCCGAGAGTCTCCTGCCAAAACAGATCTCGGAGACCCAGGTACGGGATAGGATCCGTGAGTGGTACCGGTCGCGTTGGTTCGCTCCCAGCGCCCTGGGAAAGCGAGCCCTCACCGACACCGTTCACGGGGTCTACCTGCCCTACTGGACCTTCGATGCCCACGCTCAAGCTGATTGGACTGCCGAAAGCGGCTACCACTACTACGTCACGGAGCACTACACCGATGCCCAGGGAAACCGGCAGTCCCGGCAGGTCCAGAAGACGCGTTGGGAATCCAGCTACGGGCACCTCGAAAACTTCTTCGATGACGAACTCATCGCCGCCACCAAGGGCGTCGATTCTTCGTTGCTCTCCAAGGTCGAGCCGTTTCCTACCGCCCAATTGGTTCCCTACGACCCTGCCTTCCTCGCAGGATGGACGGTCGAACGATACCAGATTGACCTCGTCACCGCAGCAGCCTCAGCGCGGGAAAACATGGAGTCGGAACTTCGATCGCTCTGCAGCCGTCAGGTTCCCGGCGACACCCACCGGAACCTCCAGGTCCATGCCCAATGGTCAGATCAGACCTTCAAGCACATCCTCGTCCCGGTCTGGCTGCTCACCTACGACTACCACGGCAAGTCGTTTCAGGTCCTGATCAATGGCTACACCGGGACCATTGCCGGAAAACGACCTTACAGCTTCTGGAAGATCTTCTTCCTCGTGGTTGGCATCCTCGCCGTCATCGGCGTCATCGCACTGGCGGGCGGGCTGGGTGGCCGACGCTGACCCATCGACATGGGTCACAGCGCCGCCTTGCGCATCGCCTGAAGCAACTGATCCGGCGTCCATCGATTCCCGACGATGATCTCGACCACCCGCCCCTGCGGATCGAGTACTACCGTCCGCAGATTGTGGTTCTGGTTGTCCGGCGTGACGTTCCGCCCGAAATAGAGCCCAAAATGGGAACCCAGCGGCTGGATCTGGTCGTAGGCTCCAGTGGCAAAGGTCCAGCGCTCGGGATCGTACTGATGACGCTTCGCGTAGGATTCCAACACACGCGGGGTATCCATCTCGGGTTCGAACGAGACCGAGAGCAGGTGCCAGTTGGTCGACAAGGGAGCGCCGGAGCGCAACGTGCGCATCACCTGCGAAAGATTGTCCGCCTCCCGAGGGCAAAAGTCCGGCAACGGGCAACGTGTGAAGAAGAAATTGAAGACGAGCACCTGGCCCCGAAATCCCGACAGGGAGACGGATTTCCCGAACTGGTTGGTCAGTACGTAGTCCGGTACGACGTCTCCAACCTTCAGTTCAGGAACATCCTTGTAGAAGGAAACACCATTGGGGTCATTCAACACGGGAGGCGCGGGAACGGAGACCTGTTGGGGACCGACATTGCTCAGCACCTGGAAGCCAGCCGCCCAGGAGTCCTTGGGCTCGACGTAGAGCTGGAAACGAACGACATCCCCGGAGCGCAGGCCGTCCAGCAGACGCACGTCCTTGACGTCAAACGGCATGGTCATGGCATCCATGTACCCCGGAATCTTTTCGTGCCGGATGACGGCTTCAGAATTGGTGGCCCGAACCTCAACCACCACGCCCCGGACATCGTAGACCGTCCGGTCCCGGCACCCCGCAAGCAACCCCGCCATTCCCAGGAACACCCATCCAACCCACCGTTTGATGCCTGATCGCATGCCGCCAACCTTCTTCACGCCCGCAAGCATTTCAAGGCTCCGAAAGTCCAACTCCTCTCCCCCCGTCAGGCGACTCCACCAACGCCCTGGAGCACTCGGATGATCTCCAGCACCTCCACCCCGACCACGCGGACCACCTTATGCTGGGAGGTCGCGCCCCGGATCAGGATCACCTGTCGTTTCCCGCAACCCAACGTCGCGGCCAGGTACTCCACCAGCGCGTCGTTCGCCGCACTGTCCACGGGCGGAGCCGCGATTCGAACCTTCAACTCGGCCCCATGCATCCCCACGATGGAGGTCTCCCGCGCTCGAGGTTGGGCCTTGATGGAGATCAGGCACCCACCCGAGTCGACCACGATATAGGCAGGCAGTCCCATCTCAAGCTACCCCGTCAACCCAACGGCAAACTTCGGAACACGGTCGGCAGGATACCGAACTCCATCCAGTCCGGCATTCCTGGGAGCGCAGACTTCAACCACGGAAAGCCAAACCCCAGAAGGTTCATGCCACACCACAGCACCAGCGTTGCGGGAATGGGCGAGAGATCCAACGGCCCCAGGCGAGCGAAGGAAAACGGCTTCGAAAGCCTGTCGCCTGTTTGTTGAATGAAGTCCCAGAACGGGTGCGACCCCAAGTAGACGTAGAGGTTGAGGAGGTGGAGCAAGAGGACTCCCACAAGCAACCATCGCAACACGCAGAAGTGTGACAAACCCATGAGCACGCCCTGCTGCACCAGATGCGATCCGTCCCTCAACGCCGGCATCATCCGGTACTGGGCAGCGAACCATCCCACAGCCATCCAACCGGCCGCAGCCACCAGGATCGGGACGAGCGCAAGAACACCCACCGGCAGGCTCCCAACCCATCCCAGTTGGCGCCGGATAGCCCGGGTAACCCCATCCCGCTCCTTGCCGCCCCGGTTGATCACCAGCACGGCCACCCCCCAGGTATACCAGTTCAGCAGCAGCCACCCAAAACTCAACAAGGAGTAGGACAGCATCCGTAGAAAGCTGTCCGACCGGAAGGGCAGTGTTACAGCCGCCACCGACCAGTTCGGGTGCCACGGCAATGCCGGCCCCACCTGTCGGTAAATGACAGCACGAAAGAAGAGCAACCCCAGGAGCGCCACCAGATAGCCCCACCGAGGCTCTCGGGTACGCTCCGCAGGGCGCAGGTTTCCAAGAATGGTTCCAGCCGACCCCGCCGCCTCCAATCCGCTGATGCCCCGCCAGGAGACCCACATCAGCAGGCCCGCCAGATTCAGTAGGAGATCAACGAGTGACATGGTCGACGGGCGGAAGAACGGCCGGTGGGAGCCTTGGTCACCCGCTCCAACCAGCCCGATTCCGCCTGCACCCGGAAACTACATCATCCGGAGCAGCGTGTCCGCCATCTCGCTGGGGGTAGCAGCCACTCCGATTCCTGCCTTGCGGAAGGCATCAATCTTGGCCTGCGCCGTGCCCTTGCCACCGCTGACAATCGCACCCGCATGCCCCATCCGACGCCCTGGAGGCGCGGTAGCACCCGCAATGAAACCAGCCACCGGCTTGGTGCCAAACCGGCCGATCCACTCGGCAGCTTCCTCTTCAGCGGCACCACCGATCTCACCGATCATGATGATCCCGTGCGTCTCCGGGTCCGCCATGAACATCTTGATGACATCCAGATGGGATGTCCCGTTGACCGGATCCCCACCAATACCCACGCAGGTCGATTGACCCACGCCCCGGCAGGTCAACTGCCATACGGCTTCGTACGTCAGCGTTCCCGAACGACTCACCACACCCACGTGTCCCTTCTTGTGGATGTAACCCGGGGCGATTCCGATCCGGCAACCGCCATGGGATTGCGGGCCCTCGCCCGGCGTCACCAACCCAGGACAGTTGGGTCCGATCAAACGGGTCTTCGACCCCTGCATGGCCCGCTTGACGCGCACCATGTCGTTTACCGGAATCCCTTCCGTGATGCAGACCACCAAATCAAGGCCGGCATCCACCGCCTCGAGAATCGCATCGGCGGCGAAAGGAGGCGGAACAAAGATCGCCGAAGCCGTGGCGCCAGTCTGGCGCGCCGCCTCGGAGACGGTGTCAAACACGGGAACCTTCCCTTCAAACAGCTGTCCGCCCTTTCCAGGGGTGACGCCGGCGACAACCTGCGAACCGTACGCGAGCGAGAGTTGGGCGTGCTTCGCGCCGAACGATCCTGTGATCCCCTGAACGAGGATCTTGGTCTGCGGAGTGACAAGAATGGCCATGGTAAATCGAGTTGGAAGTTGAATTGTCGCTTCAGGCCGCCCGGGTTGCCTTCACCACCTTCTGCGCGGCGTCCGACATTGAATCGCCCGAGATGATCGTCAGGCCTGATTCCGCCAGCGTCTTCTTGCCGGCAGCCACATTGTTGCCTTCCAGGCGTACAACCAACGGCAGCTTGAGGCCCGTCTCACGGACCGCCTCGACGATGCCCGTCGCGATCACGTTGCAGTCCATGATCCCGCCGAAGATGTTCACAAGGATGCCCTTCACGGCGACATCGCTCAGGATGATCCGGAAGGCCGCTGCGACCTGATCCTTCGAGGCGCCACCTCCGACGTCGAGGAAGTTGGCCGGTTCCCCGCCAAAATGCTTGATGATGTCCATCGTCGACATCGCCAGTCCCGCCCCGTTCACGAGGCAGGCAATGTTGCCGTCCAGCTTGATGTAGTTCAGCGCGTACTTGCTGGCCTCCACCTCCAGCGGAGATTCCTCAGCGAGATCCCGCATCGCCTGGATGTCCGTATGCCGATACAACGCGTTGTCATCCAAGCCAATCTTCGCATCAACCGCCACGATCGCTTCCTTGCCACCGGGCCCTTCGACGATGCAGAGCGGATTGATCTCAACCAAAGCCGCATCGGTCTCCCATGCGGTCTTGTAGACGGCGGCGATCAGCTTGCACGCCTGATTGAAAAGGTCGCCCTTCAACCCCAACGCCGCTGCAATCTTCCGGGTCTGGTAGGGCATCAAACCCACGGCCGGATCCACGTTTTCGCGGATGATCTTCTCAGGGGTATGCGCTGCCACCTCCTCGATGTCCACGCCACCCTCGGTGCTGGCCATGATCAAGGGCCGGGATGCAGCCCGATCCAGCAGCACTGCCAGGTAAAACTCCTTTTTGATCATCTCCGCTGCCGCAATCAGGATCGTCTGGACGACCCGCCCCTCGGGCCCCGTCTGCTTCGTGACCAGCGTCTTGCCCAGCATGTTGCCGGCGAAGTTCACCGCCTCATCCACCGACTTGGCCAGCTTCACGCCGCCCTGGAACCCGTGGGTGAACGTGCCCTTGCCCCGGCCACCGGCATGGATCTGGGACTTGATCACGATCAATGTGTGACCCGCGGCGAAAAGCCTCTCCGCCACCGCGCGGGCTTCGTCGACCGTCTTGCAGGGATCTCCCGCCGGCACGGCAACCCCGTGACGCGCGAGCAATTGCTTGGCTTGGTATTCGTGAATGTTCATCGGCTAACTTAATCGTTTGACCCGGTAACTCACCGCCGGGCACGGCCGGAAGTCAGTGACTCCCGACAGGCTGGAAAAACTTCGAACCCCGGGGCCGCCCAGTTCAGGCAGCTCACCCGGTCCCGTACAGGTCTCGTGGGATCAACGCTCGGCCAGCGGAACCACCTTGAGACCCACCGGCCCGGTGTAGACCGACTGCGGCCGGATAAGCTTGTTGTCCGCCAACTGCTCCAACACATGCGCCGTCCACCCACTCGTCCGCGCAATCGCAAACAGCGGCGTGAAAAGGTCCGTCGGAATCCCGAGGGAGTAGTAGACCGTCGCACTGTAGAAATCGACGTTCGCGTGGAGCTTCTTCTCGTCCAGCATGATCGACGCGATCCGCTCGGACATCAGGATCCACTTCGGCTCGCCCAACTTCGCCGACAGGACCTGCGCCATGCGCTTCAGGTGCGGGGCCCGGGGATCCAACACCTTGTAGACGCGGTGGCCGATACCCATGATCTTCTGCTTCTGTCGCAGGCACTCGGCCACGTAGGCATCCACGCCTTCCAGCGAACCGATCTGCTTCAGCATCTTGATCACGCCCTCGTTGGCGCCGCCGTGAAGCGGTCCCTTCAGGGTCCCGATGGCCGACGTGATGGCCGAGTACATGTCGCTTTGGGTAGCGATCGTCACCCGGGCACTGAACGTCGATGCATTCATCCCGTGGTCAGCATGCAGGACATAGCACATGTCCATCGTGCTGACCTTCTCCGCCGACGGCTTCTCACCGTCGATCATGTAGAGGAAATTCGCGGCCTCGCCGAGTGTTGGATCCGGAGCCACCAGCGGCAAACCCTGCCGCGACCGATGGAAATAAGCCGTGATGACGGGGATCTGCGCGATCAACCGGAACGCCTTCCGGCGCTGCGCATCCATCGTCTCATTGTCAGCCGTGGTATCGTAGCATCCCAGCGCTGAAACCCCGGTCCGGATCGCGTGCATCGGCGCCGCGTCTTTCGGCAACCGCGTGATCATGTCGGTCACGCCCTGCGGGAGGTCACGGAAGCCGGCGAGCATCGCCTTCAAGTCCGCCAGTTCCGAAGCGTTCGGAAGGCGGTTGTGGAACAGGAGATGCACCACCTCCTCAAAGGTCACCTTCCCCGCGAGTTCATCGATGTCGTACCCGCAGTAGATCAGTTGGCCGACATCGCCCCGCACATCGCTCAGGCGCGTATGCGCTGCAATGATTCCGTCGAGACCCTTCGCAAAGACAGCGGCATTTTCAGCAGTACTCATGTCGTGGTGGGATGCTTCAAACCGAATTCCGCAAACCGACAAACTCTGTTGACCGCCCTGCCGGGGCGTCAACGGATTTCCCGGATTTCACGGATAAATGAGCCGATTGTTCAGGCCCAGAAGATCCTTGGCTGGGAATTCCTACGAAACCCCACTCCAGAGCACTTGGAGGTGAGGTTTCCTGACCCCGCCTCCGCCCACAACAATCGCGCCCTCACCATGCACACGGACCGTTGCTTTGCAAACCCACCATCTCCCACGATGTTCACGACATGACACTCTCGGTGGTCATCCCGGCCTTCAACGAGGAACGACTCCTCCCTGCAACCCTCACTGCCCTGCATCAGTCGCTCGAATCCTTTCATCAGCGCGCCTGGTCCTCCGAGATCATCGTCTGCGACAACAACTCTTCGGATCGCACCCCTGAAATTGCCCGGGCTCACGGCGCCCGCGTCGTCTTTGAACCGATCAACATGATCGGCCGTGCACGCAATGCCGGAGCCGCAGCTGCGAACGGGCAATGGATCCTGTTCCTCGACGCCGACTCCATCCCGTCCCCAGCCCTCCTGACCTTGGTCCTCCAGGCGATTGAGTCCAGTAGGGTCTTTGCCGGTGGAAGCACGATCCGTCTCGACGAAGGGCCACCCTCCGCCCACTTCGCTACCGGCGTCTGGAACCTCATCAGTCGACTCGGCCGACTCCCGGCGGGATCGTTCATCTTTGTCGAAGCCGATGCATTCCGCGAGGTGGGCGGTTTCAGCCTGAAGCAGTACGCCGGCGAAGAAATCGACCTCGCGCGACGACTGAAGAAGTCGGAACGGGCACGCGGACGGTCCCTTGCCATCCTGTCGGGAGCGCCGCTGGTCACCTCGGCGCGGAAGGTCCGGCTCTACAAACCCTGGGAGATCGCGTCCTTCATGATTCGGGCTGTGTTCCGCCCCAAGTCCACGATGTCCAACCGCGAGGCCTGCTCCATCTGGTACGACGGCAGGCGTTGAGCGGATACCCAAGGACCTGCCCCCGCTACCCAGCCGCTTCGTTGACCCGCGGAAGCGTGAAGTAGAAGCAAGTCCCTCGACCCAACTCGCTCTCCACCCGGACTTCTCCCCCGTGCGCCTGCACGATGTGCTTCACGATGCTCAAGCCCAACCCCGTCCCGCCCTGCTCCCGCGAACGTCCCTTGTCCACCCGGTAGAACCGCTCGAAGATCCGGTCCCGGGCCTCCGCAGGAATCCCAACCCCGTCGTCCGCCACCCACGCCTCCACGATGTCCTCGTGCAGCGCGCGCGCTCCGACCACCACACGCCCTCCTGGGCGCCCGTACTTGATCGCGTTGTCGACCAGGTTCGAGATCACCTGCTGCAAACGGTCGCCGTCGCCGTGGATCCGCATCTGCTGCGGCACCTCATTCCGCAGTTCCGTCCCTCGTTCCGCCGCCTTGGCCCGCAGGTCCTCGACCACCTGCACCACCACCTCGTAAAGCCCGGTCGGTTGCAGGTTCATGATCACCTGTCCCGACTCCAACCGAGAGATGGTCAGCAGGTCCTCGATCAGGAAGGTCAACCGGTCGGCATGCTTGTCGATGATCTGCAGGAACCGCATCGCCGTCGCCGGATCATCCTTCGCCCCGCCCAGCAGCGTCTCGGTGTAACCCTTGATCAACGACAAGGGTGTCCGCAGTTCGTGGCTGACATTGGCAACAAACTCCCGCCGTTGCTCAGCCAACCGCTTGTGCTGGGTCAGGTCGTGAAACACGAACAGGGTCCCGGCCAGCAATCGATCCGGATCCCGCAACGCCACCGCGTTGACCTGCAGTGTCCGGACCGGTTCCCCATCCAACGTCAACTCCTGCTCGGTCAAACGCCCCTGCTGCACCGTGCGACGCGCCAAATCGTCCAACCCCGACACGGGCAGGGCTTCCGCGACCGCCTTTCCCCGGCTCTCGCCTGGCAGACCAAATAGCCGCACCAATGCCGGGTTCATGTGCTGGACACGCCCCTGCGGATCCAGCAGCAGCACCCCTTCGACCATGCTGTCCAGCAGCGCCTGCTGCTTCGACTGCTCTTCCACCAGTTCCAGATGACGCTGGGTCTTCAGCTCCGCCAGTCGCAGGGACACTTCCCGCAACCGTTCCCGCGCCATCTGCTCACGCCGCAACAGCCAGCCAATCACGGCCACCGCAGACGCCCCCGCTGCAAATCCAAGCCACATGTTCGCCCGGGTTCAGCCTTCGACGAAGCGATAGCCAACCCCGCGCACCGTATCCAGAAAGCGCGCCGCCGCACCCAGCTTCTCCCGCAACCGGCGCATGTGCGTGTCCACCGTCCGCGTGTCGATCACGTTGTCGTACTCCCACACGTCCTGCAGCAATTGGTCCCGGCTCTGCACCCGCCCGCGCCGCTGCGCCAAGGTCGTGAGCAGCTTGAATTCCGTCGCCGTCAGGTCGATCCGCTTCCGGTCCACCAACACCATGTGCCGGGGGATGTCGATCGTCAGTTCGTCGAAGGTCAGTTCCTCCGGCTGATCGGTCGGCTCCGTCTTCCGCTTCAGCAGGTTCTTGACCCGCAAAACCAACTCCCGCGGGCTGAAGGGCTTCGTCACGTAGTCGTCCGCTCCCAACTCCAGCCCCAGCACCCGGTCGATCTCCGCCGCCTTGGCCGTCAGCATGATGACCGGAATCGAGGCCGTCGCCACATCCCGCCTCAACGCCTTGCACACCTCCAACCCATCCACCTCCGGCAACATCAAATCCAGCAGGATCAGGTCCGGCAGGGTTTCCCTCGCCTTCTTCAACGCTTCCGCGCCGTCATCTGCCGTCGAAACCTCGAATCCGGCCTGCTTCAGATTGAAGCCAACCAACTCCAGGGCGTCCGGCTCGTCATCCACCACCAGAATCTTTGCCATGCTGGGCCCAGTCCTAGGCATGGGCGGACCGTGAATCAATGGCAGAACCGTTACAAGGCAGTGACGAACCCACCGCCCGGCGCATCCTGACACGGCCCCTGCGTCCCGTGATGGACGGCGACGTCCTCGTTTTCCTCCCAGCCTGCTTCCCAAGGCGACGAGGACGTCGTCACCCCGTTCCTATCCTCAAGCGGGGGGCAGTCTCGAGATGAGCCCACCACCGCTCCTTCTTCAGCTCCCGCCTTGCCTCAACCTCCCCAACCCGGAATCCTGCCCACGGATGCAGCCGTTCCAGATCATCTTCAATCCGACCAGTGCCGCCGAACTCGGCAAGCTCCCCAGGGACCTCCAATTGCACATCCTCGGCCAGTTCCGCGGCCTCCCGCAGGAACTCCAACGCGAGGACTCCCACTTCGGCTCCCTGACCCGCGACGGACGCACCCTCACCCGCTACCGCCTCGGCGACTATCGCCTCTACTTCGAACGACATGTGCTCGGCATCGTCGTCCATCGCATCCTGAGCCGGAACACGCTCCGCGATTTCCTCTTCCGGTCGAACCTGCCCACGGGCGAGGACGAACAGCTTCAGGACAACCCGAAGTTTTGGGAAATGATCGAGCGGGCGCGTTGACTCCTGGCGAAGCCGGGCTGTTCCTCCACGGCCATCCGCCGGTTCATCTCCCGCCCTTGCAATGGGCACACGCGGCCCCGTGCATGAACCGACTCTTGAAGTAAGCTTCCCTCCCGCTCTCCTTGGGCGCGCCTCGGTCCGCCGCTTCCTGCATCTCCTTCAGCAATTCCGGGAACCGGCGAGGGGCCCATCCGTGCTTCTCTCCCGGTCCATACTCGATCCGCGCCTCCGCGCCCGGGGACGCCTGCTTCAGGAATCCATCCATCCGATGCACGGCATGGTTCAGGAAGTACTCGTCCGCCTCCCCCACCCATACCCGCAACTTCCCCTTCAACTTCGGCCCCAGCGTCGCCCAGTTCGTCTCCATCACGTTCCTCAGGTCCCAGCGCTTCCAGGCCTCGATCGCTTCCCGATTCAGCGCTCCCGTCCGCGGATCCCAGGCCGCCACGGGCAACCGACTGGCGTCGCGTCCACCGAACGCCGCATTCCAGGCCCCCCACTGACCTCCGCTGCGCGTGTAACGGTTCCCCAGACCCAGCACGTTCTCGTACTGGACCTCGTGCCGCATCGTGAACTGCACGTCGCCCCGCACCGTCCGGGCACTTGGCCGTTCAAACCCGTCCACATTCACGAAGGCGTTGGTGTCCCGGTAGAGGTTCACCAGTTGAAAATCCCGGAAATCCAAAGGATCGGGATAGCCGCTCCAACACCCGCCAAACAGGTCCGGATACAAAACCTGCAAGGCGAACGAGACCCATCCACCCGTCGACCCACCCGTCGTGAACCGTGCCCACGGCTGACCGATCGCCCGGAACTCATGCTCCAACGCCGGCAGGATCTCCTCCACCAACGCCGTGCCGTAAGGTCCGTGGTTCTCTGAATCGACCTGGTAAGGATCCCCCAACGGCCCGGCCCCATCCATCGTGACCCAGATGACCTGCGGTGCCTCCGGAGCCGTCCATGCGCTGCGCAATGCCCCCCCGGCTCCAAGCCAGCCCTCCGCCCGATCGTATCGGCTCGCGTACCCGCCGATGTCCACGACCAGCGGATACCGCCGAGCCGGCTCGGTCTCCCAGGAACGCGGGAGCACAACCCCAACCCGCACGAACATCTCCCGGCCCCAGAAACGGCTGAGCACTTCGGACCGGATCTTCCGGTACCGGACAAACTCCCGCTCCGCAGGCAAAGCGTCCACCGGTTCGGACGCCGTCAATTCAACGCTCACCACCTGCTTCTGCCGCGGATCCACCGACACCGTCGACGCCGCCGAATACCAGTTCCCCGGCGCCCCTGGAAACCACAGGTCGCGGTTCGTCATCAGGACGGCCTGCACCGCGTATCGCCCCGCAGGCAATTCCCCGAGCGCCCGCCAGGGAAACACCGCCGAGCCGTCACCCAGTCGAACCTTGGCCGCCTTGCTCCCAGCCGGAACATCCACGCCGATCAACGTCGGCGCCTGCCCCCCCAACTTGCCAATCCGATCGCGCGGTTCACCTCGCCCCGGCGGGGCCAGGACCACCAGCAGTCGCGCGTCCTGAGGCAACCCGCGCAATGCCGCTGGCAACCCAACCTCGAACGCCACCCGGGCCGCCTCCGCTACCGGGGGAACATTCTCCGAAGCCGGGTTGCCCCCGGCCCAGGCCACGATGGCCGCCCGCAAAAACAGCAACCCGGAAAGGCCACCAAACGCCAGTCTGCGCCACGAAAGCATGCCTCAGTCTGGCCCCGAAGCCGCTCGCGACAACCCGATTCTGATCCCGTGTCGGCGGGAGTTCAAAACGAGACTGATCGACGCGAACCATGCGTTCCTCCCTCACCACCTGCGCAAGGCCACCCACGCTCCCAGCGCCCCCAACAGAGACGCCGTCAGGACACCGATCGTCGACTGCGTCGCGGCAGCAGCAGGACGCGGAAAATCCGGAGTGACCCCACAAGACTGCAACCGGTCGTACAGGTTCGGATGCGAGAGATTCTCCGTCAGCACGGCCGGAATCAGGTTGAGCTCGTGCATCCGGAGCAACGCCCGCCCATACGCCACCGGATCCGCCGCCGCGCCACTGGAGTCCGCCTTCACCTCGTGCCGCACCACCCATCGTGAAATGATCCGCGGCATGCACGCCGCCCAAAGCATCAGCGGTCCCAACACGATGTTCCCAAACTCCGACACGAGCGGACGCACCAGCAGGATTGGCAGGAAAGCGTTCGCCGAGACCACCCGCGCCGCAGTCATCCAACGCGACTCGCGAAGGTGATCGAGTTCGTGGGCGAGCACCGCCTCCAACTCGGCCGACTCGAACTGCTCAACCAAGCTACGCGTCAGCAGGATCTCCTTGCTGAACGGGAGCGCATAGGCTGCCGCCATTTCGGTATCCGCCACCACCACACGCCGCAGACCGGTGCCCGTATCCCGCGCCAACCGCTCCGCCACTTCCCTTACCTTCTCAGGCGCCGGCAGCAACCCGCCCGCGCTGAGAAGCCCTCCGACGCCCCAGAGATTCGCCATGACCACACGGGCCAGGACGATCAGGAACAATCCCCAAGCCTCCCACCCAAACACGTCCGGCATGAGCACGAGGATGCCTCCGTAGAAAACCGAGGGCTGCCCCAGCAGGATTTTCGGCCAATGCCTCAGCAGAATCCGCTGCCGCAACCCGATGGCCAACCCCAACGGGATGGATCCCAACAGCGCTCCAAGTGCCGCCACCACCCCGATGCCAATCAGCACCACCGCCCCCGCTCCAAGCGTCAGATGTGCCGCCAACATCAGCACTCCGGGCAAGCTCGCCACGACCACCGCCGTTCCAGATCGGTGCGGATGCAATCGTCGGGCCGTCTCCGACCAGTGCTCTTGCGAACGACGACGCAGCGCCAGGATCCCCGGAAGTCCCGTCAGCCAGGTCCAAAGGAAAGCCAATAGCCCCACTCCCGGAATGAGGTACGCAATCGTGACGGCATCCAGCACGACGCCACCGAACCCCCCTCTGACAACGGGCATCAAGCATCCCGCCATGGCCACCGTCATCACCGCGGCATGCCACACGCGGAACGGTTCGCCGCCACCCTTTTTCCCAATCGATCCCCGCAGTTCGCTGCCTTCCATCCTCGGCCAGCCTAGCCTCGCGCAAACTCGCGACACAAACCCGGACCTCGGCTTCGGACTGGTGCACGAACCCTCACCACCCGGCTCACGGTCCAACCCGGCGATGTCAGCCGTGCCATCAACGAAATGCGCGCTGCCGAAGTCGAGGTGCTGCCGTGATCCATCCCGTCAGACAGCCACGCTTTCCCCGGTAGCCAGGAAGTGCAGCCACCGCCCCGTGACCGGCCTGCCATGGATCCGGGCCAGCGCCAGCGCATACACCGCCAATTGCGGCCGATAGGTCTCCGCCTTTGCCAACGTGGCACGCCCTGGCTCCACCCGATCGGTCTTGAAATCGAGGATCACGATTCCCTCCGGCCCCACCAGCGCCAGATCCACCACGCCCTGCCCCACCACGAATTCCTCCGGCAAAAGGTCCTCCGAAATCCGGAAGCCCAGCGCCCGAAGGTCGGCAGCCGTCAGGCGCACCGTGAAGGGAATCTCCCGTTGAAGGTCTCCCGACCGCCGCCGGACTTCCTCGCCCAACGGCGAATTCCAGAAGTGCACGATCGCGGGCACGTCCAGCAAACCCACCTCCAACTCGCTCATCCACCCACGGCCAACCAGGCGGCTCATCTCACCCCGGATTGCCGCCTCGTCCAGCGTCGCCGCCGGCTCCACCAATTCCATGAAACGGTGCAACGCCAAACCCCGATCCACCGCCGTGCCATCCTTGGGATCCGAAGCACCATGCTTCATCCCGAACGCCCGCTTCCCGACGTCCAACCCATCCTGATCTTCAGACATCCGGCGCCTCAATCCCGTCGCGGTCACCTTGGCAGGCTCCACGGTCGCGCCCCGATGCCCATAGCTCCAGACCTCCAATGCCTCCTCTTCTTCCGAGACGGCTACCGCCGTCGGACGTTCCATCGGCACCTCGTCAGGAACCTCCCGCCACAACCGCCAATCAAAGTCCTCGCCGCGCCCCGAATCCTCGGTCCCCCATGCTTCCCCGGCTCCCTTCGCCAGAACCGGCCCCAACCAATCGATCGGCGACGAAGCCGACTCAATCTCCGCCGCCGTCCAGGCTCCTCCGTCCGCCGGGAACCGGTCCGCTCCCGCCGCCCACGTCTCCGAAACAGCCTTCGAACTCGCCGTCCCAAACAACAACAACCGGTCCGCGGCACGCGTCAGAGCCACATACAGAAGCCTCAACTCCTCACCCAGTGCCTCACGCCGCTGCCGCTGCTGCGCCAACCACAGCGCCACACTCGGGTAGCGCCGTCCGTCCACTGGCGACACGACCAACGGGCACAACCCCATCCGCTCATCCCGGATCACGCGGGCGGACGTCAAATCCGACATCTGAAACCGGTTGCCCAATCCCGCAACGGCCACCACCGGAAACTCCAATCCCTTGCTCCGGTGCACCGTCATCAACTGCACCGCCGACCGCACCACCCCAGTCGCTGGCTCCGCCCGATCCGCCGCCTCCTCCGCATCCAACCAAACCAGAAACCGGTAGAGTCCGCCGCGCGAGCCCCGATCAAATTGCCGCGCCATCTCCAGCAACCGACGGACGTTCGCCACCGTTTCCCCACCGTCCGACTGCGCTGCGGCCCACTCTTCATAGCCCGTGTCATCGAGCGCCGCCTCCAACGCCGCTGCGGCTCCCGACCGAACCGCCAGCCGACGCCATTCCTCATAACGGACATGAAACCGCTCCAACCGCTCCCACGCCAACCGCGCCACCGCCGACGTCGCCGGATTCCGGAACAGATCCAGGTCCCGCACCGCCTCCTCTCCCACGGGCTCGCCCGCTTCAGGCCCGTCACCCGATCCCGCACCCCGCCCGAGACCCGCCATCCTTCCCAGGTCCCGGAACCGCTGGACCAGTGTCCACCAGCGCTCGCGTGCCCCACGGGTCAACCTCACCGCCACCAGTTCATTCGGATCCCACAACCCCACGAGAGGCGAGCGCAGGACAGCGCCCAGCGGGATGTCCTGCAGCGGATTGTCGAGGATCCGCAGCAGGTTCCGAAGATCCGAGACCGCCGTAATCTGGAAGAACCCCGCCTGCCTCGCGACCAGCGGAACCCCGGCTGCCCGGAACTCACGGGAAAAGTCCTCGGCACGACCCCGCTCAGCCCGCAGCAAGACCGCCATGTCAGACCACTCCACCGGGCGCAGCGACCCACGACGCCGATCCCAGACCTTCAGGCCGGATTCCTTCAACTCCCGCAAACGCAGGGCCACCAACCGAGCTTCGGCGGCGACTGGCGACAGCGCCTCATCCCCCGCCTCGTCCGCTCCCGCCTTCGCCTTCACCCGCACGTGGAACTCGATCCGTGGCGAATCATCCCCCGCCGCCGCCAAAACCGAGCGTCCCTCCGGATCCCCGAATGACAAAGCGGCATCCGCTCCGTAATCCACGCCGCCAACCTCACGCCGCAGCAGGCGCCGACAAACCCGGTTGACGAAGCCCAACAAGGCCTCCGCCGAACGGAAATTGCCCGTCAACGGAATCACACGCCCTCCGCCTCCCTCCCGCGTCCAGGTCTCCGCCGTCGCCTGGAATATCCGCGGGTCCGCCAGGCGGAATCGATAGATGCTCTGCTTCACGTCCCCCACCAGGAACCGGTTCGCCCGCTCCCCGTCCCGGCTTACCGCCCGAAGGATCGCATCCTGGGCCGCATTGAGGTCCTGACACTCGTCCACCACCACCAGGTCGAACCGGTCCCGGCACCATTCCACCACCCCAGACGGTCGTCGTACCAGCAGGTCGAGGGCATGCTGCTCCAGATCCGAAAAATCCACGCCTCCGCGCGTCCGCTTCTCCAACTGGAACGACTCGCCAAACCCACGCACCACCGACAATAGAGTCCGCATCCAACCCCGGCTCCATTCCCAGTCCTCTGCCATGGCATCTCCGGCTCCCTCGCCCGGTTCCAACTGCCGAAGGAACTCCACCTGCCCGAAGAAAGCCTCCAAGGGCTCCCGCTCCACCGTCTTCTTTCCACGCGTGTACTCCGCCGGATCCTCCGCCAACCCACAATACCAGGCGGACCGCTCGGCACCCGATGCCGGAACCCCGGCTGCCAGCAACCGCGCCCGCCGCCCCGCGAGGGCATCCGCCCCCGCGACCTCCAGAAGTTGTTCCCCCCAACCACGGCTCCATTCCGGCAGGAACTCTTCCAGCCACCGTCGCCACTTCACCGGCGTCGACTCGGCCCAGATGGCTTCCTGCTCCGCGAGCCAGGCTTCAGGCTCCGCCAAGGTCCGCGCATAGCCATGTACCCCACGCACCGTCTCCCAAAGCGCGCCAGGATCGCCGTCGAACCACCCGTCCACCATGGCGCGGAATGCCTCGCCCTCTGGCCCAACCGCCCCCAACCAGGACTCCAACCGACGCCCCCAGACCAGCGTTGCCAACCGCCCCGCTTCCACCGAATCCAACACCGAGAGTTGGGGCTCCAACCCCAACTGCGTCCCGTGCTCCCGCAACAACTGCAGACAGAAACTGTGCAGCGTCCCGATCACGGCCAACTCCAACCGAGCCACCTGCTCCACCAATCCCCCAACCGCTCCCGCTGCGACCTCCTCCACACGCTCCCGCAACCGCGATCGCATCTCCGCTGCCGCCGCCTCCGTGAAAGTCACCATCAACAACCGATCCGCCCGCACGGGGTCCACCGACCGCGTCAATCGGTCCACGACCCGCGCCACCAGCGTCGACGTCTTCCCGGTCCCCGCACCGGCCATCACCAGCACGTTGCCCTCCGCCGCAACCGCCGCCGCCTGCTGCGCTGTCAGATTCGCCATCGCCTCGGTGGGTTCAGAGGGTTGGGGTGACTAGGCCTTCCCGGTCGACGCCGCCGCCACCCGCCGGATCCACTCCCAGGTGTACAAACCCGTATTGTGCCCGTCCCGCCACACGAGTTGCACCGCATACCCACCGACCGGAAGGAATCGAGCCACCTCGAATGCCCCAACCCCGTAAGCCCGCTCCGGTGCCCGGTAGGTCTTCCCGAAGATATCCTTCTCCCCAAGACACGCCGCACACGGACAAAACCGCCGCAACGTCTCCAAGGCCACGAAGTCCTCGCTCCCATCCGACCACTTCACGGCCAACTCCGCCCCTACCACCTGCATGTCCACCGGTTGCATCCACCCACCTTGCCCCAGACCGCTCCGAATGCCTAGCAACCCGTTGCCCACACAGCACCGACAAGTTGCTTCATCGTTCCAATGAACCAATTTTAAACCTTCCCGGAAAACCGCGCTTGTTTGCCCCGCGCCTCAGGCGTAATCCGATCCTGTGCTGCAAGGGTACGATCCGAACGGGTTTTTCGACGAGATGTTCGCAACTCCCACGGAGGTGCGTCGCCACTACGAACGCTTCCGAAACCTCTTCGAGCAAATCAGCCCGGACGAGTTCGACCAACGCCGGGCCGAAGTCGACCTCGCCTTCATGCGTCAAGGCGTGACCTTCAACGTCTATGGCGATTCCCAAGGCGCCGAGCGGATCTTCCCCTTCGACCTCATCCCACGGATCATCGGTGCCAAGGAGTGGGAATATCTGGAGCGCGGCCTGATCCAACGCATCACCGCCCTCAACCTCTTCCTCCACGACCTCTACCACGACCAGCGCATCGTCAAGGACGGCGTCATCCCCGCGTACTACATCCTTTCTGCCCGCCACTTCCGTCGCGAGTTCGTTCAGGTCAAGATCCCCAAGGACATCTACATCCACATCTGCGGAACCGACCTCATCCGCGGCGGCGATGGTTCCTGGATGGTGCTCGAGGACAACGGCCGGACGCCCTCCGGTGTCAGCTACGTCCTTGAGAACCGGCAGGCCATGAAGCGGACCTTCCCGCAACTCTTCGAGGAAACCGGCGTCCGCCCCGTCGACCATTACCCGCAGGAACTCCTCAAGACCCTCCAGCACATCGCGCCCGGCGGCGTCGTCGATCCCACGGTCGTCCTGCTCACCCCCGGCGTCTACAACAGCGCCTACTTCGAACACACCTACCTCGCCCGGCAGATGGGCATCCAGATCGTCGAGGGCCGCGACCTCCTCGTCCGCGATGCCCGGGTGTTCATGCGCACCACCAAGGGCCTCCAACCCGTCCACGTCATCTACCGCCGGATTGACGACGATTTCCTCGATCCCACCGTCTTCCGACGCGACTCGGTCCTCGGCGTTCCCGGCCTGATCTCCGCCTACCGCGCCGGCAACGTCTCCCTCGCCAACTCCGTCGGCACCGGCGTGGCCGACGACAAGGTCATGTATTATTTCGTCCCCAAGATGATCAAATACTACCTCGATCAGGACCCGATCATCCCGAACGTCCCGACCTACCTCGCCAGCGAGGAGTCGGATCGGAAGTACATCCTCGAAAACCTCAGCAAGCTCGTCGTCAAGGCCGCCAATGAGTCCGGCGGCTACGGCATGCTCATGGGTCCGAAATCCTCGAAGGAGGAGATCGAGATCTTCCGCGGCAAGATCGAGGAGGACCCCCGCAACTACATCGCCCAGCCCATGATCTCGCTCTCCACCCACCCGACGCATGTGGGCGATGCCAAGTTCGAGGGGCGCCACGTGGACCTACGCCCCTTTATCCTCTACGGCGAGAAGCCGGTCATCGTCCCGGGCGGCTTGACCCGCGTCGCCCTGCGCAAGGGTTCGCTGGTGGTCAACTCATCCCAGGGCGGCGGATCGAAGGATACCTGGGTCCTCTTCGGCGACGAATAGCGCGGCGCACCCCCCGAACCCGAACCCCCTTCCTCCCATGTCCACCATGCTCTCCCGGGTTGCCAACTGCCTCTACTGGCTCGCCCGCTACATTGAACGCGCGGACAACACCGCGCGCATCGTCGACGTCAACCTGCAACTCCTCCTCGAAAGCCGACGCCTCGACCCAGCCCAACTGGCCGCCTATTGGATGCCCATCGTCGAGAGCACCGGCGATCACGAGCACTTTGCGACCCTCTACCCAAGCCCGACCGGAGAATCCGTCACCGAGTTCCTGCTCTTCGACCAGCGCAACGGCAACTCCCTCGCCTCGTCGGTCTCCCAGGCCCGCGAGAACGCCCGCATGGTCCGCGACCAGGTCCCGGCTGAGATGTGGGAGGAGATCAACCGACTCTTCCTCTTCTTCCGCTCGGACAAGGCCCGCGAACTCTGGGAGTCGAGCCCCTTCGACTTCCTCCAGCAGGTGCGTTCGTCCGCCCTCACCTTCGTCGGCATCTCCTACGCATCAACGCCGCAAAACGAGGGCTGGAACTTCATTCAGGTCGGCAAGTTCCTCGAACGCGCCGACAAGACCACCCGGATGCTCGACATCCGGCATGCCACCCTTCCCAAGCGCGGCATCCCCGCCACGGTCAGCCAGGCCGACGCCCTCGGTTGGTCCGCCGTGCTGCGCTCCTGCTCGGCCTGGGATGCCTACAAGGCACTCCACGGTTCCGAGGTCCACCCCCGACTCGTCGCCGAATACCTGCTCCTGAGCGACGAATTCCCGCGTTCCCTGAAGTTCTGCGTCGACCGCCTCGACGCTTCGCTTCGCCAGATTTCAGGGGTTGCCCCACGACGCTTCAGCAACGATGCCGAACGACTCAGCGGCCGCCTGCTCGCCGAACTGCAGTACTCCAAGATCGAGGAGATCTTCGACATCGGACTCCACGATTACCTCGATCAGGTCCAACTCCGCCTCAACCAGATCGGCGACGCCCTCTTCAAGACCTACATCTTCCAACCCTTCGTGAATCTCGAAGACGAGATCCTCGTGCAGCAGGAATACCAACAGCAGCAGTAGCCAACCCCAGGACTGCTCTCGGCCCGAGGGACCGTGGCGCCCCCTGCTTGCATCCCCAGGCTTGCCACGGGCATTACGCCCGCCATCGCCGCCGGAGCTCGTGCCCGATCACTGCAGCAGCCGCCAAGGCTGCCGTGTCCGCACGCAGTACCGTGGTTCCCAAGGTCACCGGGTGAAACCCGGCCACGGTCAGGGCTTTCAGCTCGGCGGCGTCGAAGTCTCCTTCCGGACCAATCACCACCCCCACCCGCCGCGCACCCGCGTTCTGGGCCATGATGTCACCCATCTCCCCGGCACCCGGCGCCAATGCCGCCACCATCCCAACGTCGAATCGCGGATTGCCAGCCAGCCATTCGTCGATCGCAACCGGATCCGACACCTGGGGCAACCACGGTGTCCCACACTGCTTCGCCGCCTCGGCCACCGCCGCCTGCCAGTCCTGCCGCCGCCGAGCCCGCTCCTCGCGTGCAACCTTGACGACACAATTCCGCGTCAGCAAAGGCACGATGCCAGCCACGTCCAGCTCGGTCCCTTTCTGGAGCAGTGCATCCCACGCCTTGCCCTTCGTGACCGCCGCCACCAACACCACTTCCCATGCCCGCCGCGGAAGGACCCGACGTTCCTGAACCTCGATGTCCACGGCGCGCTTGGTGACCTTCTGGACCAGTCCCTCCGCCACCGTACCCTCGCCGTCGAGAAGCGTGACGACCTCACCCGACTCCAGACGCAACACCACCGCTGCATGGTGGCTGTCCGATTCACCCAGGGTAACCACTCCCCGACTCAAGGCCTCCGGCGATACGATGAATCGGTGCATGCGAGAAGCCCTCACCCCCTCAACCCGGGACCGAGATCAGCTGAAGAAATCCTTCGCCCGATCAAAGAAGCTCTTGGCTTGCGGATTGACACTCTCGTCACAGAGCCGGCCGAACTCCTCCAATTTGGCCCTCTGGGCCGCATTGAGCCGCGTCGGAATCTCCACGCTCACCCGCACATGAAGATCTCCCAGACTCCCGTCCTGCAGACTCTTCACTCCTCGCCCCTTCAACCGGAACAACGTCCCCGTCTGCGTCCCCGTCGGAATCGAGATCCTCGCCTTCCCCGTCAGGGTGGGAACGTCGACCTCACCCCCCAGCGCCGCCGCCACAAAACTGATCGGAACCTCACACAACAGGTCATCCCCATCGCGTTGGAAGATGTCGTGCTGAGCCACCGACAGGACCACGTACAGGTCCCCCGACGGTCCGCCACGCGAACCCGCCGCGCCATTCCCGCTCGACCGCAACCGGGAGCCCGAATCAACGCCGCCCGGAACCCGGATGCGAACCGTCGTCGACGCATCCACTCGTCCATCCCCGCCACAAGCCCGGCAGGGTTTCTCGATCGCCTGCCCGGCTCCCTCGCAGCGCGGACAGACCTGCTGGATGGAGAAGATCCCCCGCGACATCACCACCCGACCACGCCCATTGCACTGCGGACACTTGATGACTTTGGATCCCTTCTCCGCACCGGATCCACTGCAGGGTTCACACTTGGTTGGCTTGGTGAACTTGATCTCCTTTTCACACCCGTTCACCGCCTCCTCCAGCGTGATCCGAAGATCATACCGCAGGTCGTCACCGCGCTGCGGCCCCGATGGATCCCGCTCCTCCCCTCCGCCACCGCCACCAAAGAACGCGTCGAAGAAGTCCGATCCACCAAACGCCTGCCGGAAGATGTCGGAGGGATCCACCCCGCCCGCGCCCGGCCGAAAACCTCCGGCCCCAGCCCGGGAACGCGGATCAAACGCGGCATGCCCATGCTGATCGTAAGCTGCCCGCTTCTGCGGGTCGCTCAGCACCGAGTAAGCCTCCCCCAATTCCTTGAACTTCTCCTCCGCGACCTTGTCCCCCGGATTCTTGTCCGGGTGATACTTCACCGCCAGCTTGCGGTAGGACTTCTTCAGATCCTCGTCCGAGACCCCCTTGGCCACGCCAAGGACTTCGTAGAAATCACGCTTCGTCACAGCCATGGCGAATCAGGATTGGGTCCCCTTGGAGGTTGCTTCCGCCGGAGCTCCCGGCGCACGCGCCACCACAACACTGGCCGGCCTCAGCAATCGATCGCGACACCGGTAGCCTTTTCGCAACTGCTGCACGACCTGACCTTCCGGAACACTGGCCGTTTCCTGCTGGGACACGGCCTCGTGCAGCGACGGATCAAACACCTGCCCCAGCGCCGAGACCTCCTCCACTCCAAGCTCGCCCAGGACCCCACGCAACTGACCGTGAATCATCGAGACTCCCGCCTTCAAGGTCTCCACGGTCGTCCCCGGCATCTGCGCCGCCTGCAAAGCCATCTCGAACGTGTCGATCACCGGCAGGATCCGGGTCACCACCGACTCCGTCGCCGCCCGTCGTGCTTCATCCCGCTCCCTCTGGGCACGCTTCTTGAAGTTCTCAAAGTCCGCGTAAAGCCTGATGAAACGCTCCTGGGCCTCAGCACCGCGCTCCGCGGCGGTCTTGAGCTCCGCCACCTGCTCCGGCGTCAGCGTCTCGGCTGCCGCGGCGGTTTCAGGGTTCGTGTTCTCAGGTGGGTTCGTACCGGGGATGGATTCGCTGCTCATCTTCTTCCAGAAATTCCAGTTCAAAGGCGCGCCAAAGTAGTCAACCAATCAGGACCCGGCAATAGCCGCGGACCGCGTCACGGCACCAATCCTGCCGTTTCAGGATACCCGCAGATCAGGTTCAGGCTCTGCACGGCCTGACCACTGGCTCCCTTCAGAAGATTGTCCTGGGCACTCAGCACGATCAGACGCCCAGTCCGCGGATCCAACCGCCATGCAAGCTCCAGATGGTTCGTTCCCACCACGTTCTTCGTGTCCGGAAGTGCCTTGCCTTCCAATACCCGCACGAACGGTTCGTCCGCGTACGCCTCCGCATAGCACGCCGCTATCCGCTCCCCGATCACCGCCGCTTCCGCCGCCGTCGTGAAGGCCGTCGTGGGCGCCAGATAAAGCGTCGTATGAATCCCTCGGTTCACCGGCACCAGATGCGGCGTGAATTGGATCGTGACCGGAATTCCCGCCGCCAACCCCAATTGCTCCTCGATCTCCGACAGATGCCGATGCTTCGGGACGCCGTACGCCCGCAGACTTTCGTTGCACTCGCAAAACAGGTAGTCCACCTCCGCCTTCCGACCCGCCCCCGTCACACCACTCAGCGAATCCGCAATGATCCCCGTGGGCCGCACCAACCCAGCCCTCAACAACGGCAAAAGCGGCAGCAGGATGCTCGTCGGATAACACCCCGGCGACGCTACCAACCGGGTATTCCGGATCGCCTCCCGGTACACCTCGGGCATGCCGTACACCGCCGTCGCCAACAATCCGGGCGCCGGATGCGGATGCCCATAGAACTCCTGATACACCGCCGCACTCCGCAACCGGAAGTCGGCGCTCAGATCAATGACCACCTTCCCCGCCTCCACCAAGGGCACCGCATACTCCGCAGCCACTCCATGCGGCAAGGCCAGCAGGATCACGTCCGCCGTCTCCACCAACGCCGCCACGTTCGGCTCCGTGAACCGCAAGGCGCGTGCCTTCGGATGACTCGCGAATCGGGGAAAAACCTGGCCCACCGTCTGACCAGCCGATTGCCGGGAGGTCACCGCCACCAACTCGGCATAGGGATGTTGCAGGAGCAGGCGGACCAGTTCCTCTCCCGAGTAACCGGACGCCCCAACAATGGCGACGCGCTTGGACATGTTTGACAACCTGAGGGACGTGGAAGGAATGGGACGATGAAAACAAAAAGTCCCCGCCGGGTTGCCAGCGGGGACCTGAAATTCGCCGAGGATCAGCGCTTCGAGAACTGGAAGCGCTTGCGGGCGCCCGGTTGGCCGTACTTCTTGCGCTCGCGCATACGCGGATCGCGGGTCAGCAAACCATCCGCCTTCAGCAGGGGCCGCAGGGCCGCATCCACTTCCAGCAAAGCACGGGCAATGCCGTGCCGCACCGCACCGGCCTGGCCGGCAGGCCCGCCACCTTCAACGTTCACGCGGACATCGAACTTGCCGATGGTCGCCGTAACCGTGAAGGGCTGGAGCACCGCACCACGGTGCTGCTCCAACGGGAAATACACCTCGAAAGCCCGGCCATTGATCGTCACCTTGCCGGTGCCAGTCGAAACGCGGACCCGGGCCGTCGACGTCTTGCGCCGACCGGTACCAAGGAATTCGGTAATCTGAGCCATAACGGAATTGAGCAGGATTCTTGTGGAGGGGATGAGCCAGCCTCGATCAGCCAGCGTAGGCCATCGTCTTCGGCTGCTGCGCGGTGTGCGGATGCTCGGTGCCGGAGTACACCTTGAGCTTCGTCAGCAACCGGTCACCCAACCGGTTCTTGGGGAGCATTCCCTTCACCGCGTGCATCACCAACCGCTCCGGGTGATTCTCGCGAACCTCACGCACGGAACGATAGCGTTCGCCACCCTTCCATCCGGAGTAGCTCATGTACTCCTTGGCAGATTCCTTGTTGCCCGTCAGCACCACGTCAGCGGCGTTGATGACAACCACGAAATCGCCCGCATCAAGATGCGGGGTGTAGGTGGGCTTGTCCTTGCCGCGCAGAGCGTCGGCAACTTGAACAGCGAGGCGACCGAGAACGGCACCCTTGGCGTCGATCACTCGCCACTCGCGACGCTGTACGTCGATCTTCGGCAGAAACGTCTTCATCTAAAATCCGAAAGCAAAGGAGCGGGATTTCTATCAAAGGAACCTCCAACGTCAACAAGTCATTCCCGAAAGATGCAGGATTTCACCACTTCACCCTCCGATACAGCTCATCGTACGGGCCGGTTGGACGAAATCCGGCTTCCCGATCCGGTGCCCCGCTTCCTTACCCCGCACGATTTCCACCAACCGCCAAGCCAACTCGTCATCCGTCGCTCCCCCCCGCAGCAGCGGCCTCAGATCGTGCTCTCCAATGCTGAACAGGCACGTCCGGATCTTGCCATCCGCCGTCAACCGCAGTCGGTTGCAATGCCCGCAGAACGGCTCACTCACCGGCGCAATCACGCCGATCTCGCCGCGCCCACCCGCAAAGCGCCATCGCCGCGCCGTCTCGCTCGGTTGCCCGGACTGATCCACGGCCTCCAACCCAAATCGCGCCTTCAACCGCTCGAGGATCTCACGCCCAGGCACCACCAGGTCCCGTTGCCACGCCCGACTGCTGTCCAACGGCATGAACTCGATGAATCGGAGGGACAGGCCACGCTCCATCGCGAATTCCGCCAAGGTCTCCAATTCGTGGTCGTTCATCCCCCGGATCACCACCGCATTCACCTTCACCGGCGAAAACCCCATCTCCTGCGCGATCCGGATCCCTTCCAGCACCTCGGCCAACCCATCCCGCCCCGTCATCCGACGGAAATTCTCCCGATCCAGCGAGTCCATGCTGAAGCTCACCCGTCGCAACCCGGCCGCCCGAAGCGCCTCGGCCTTCCGCGCAAAGAGGAAGCCATTCGTCGTCATCGCCAGATCCTCAACCCCGGCCAACCCCGCCAGACTCCCCACCAACTTTTCCACCCCTTGCCTCAGCAAGGGCTCCCCACCCGTGACGCGCAGCTTCGTCACACCCAGTTCCACCGCAATCCGCGAAACACGCACAATCTCCTCGTATGTCAGCAACTCCACCTTCGGCTTCCATTCGTAGGCAATCGGGCCAGCCGGCCCAGGCAGCTTTCCCAAACCCTCCCAACGGGTCCGATAGAAGTTGGCCGCCTCCTCGGTTTCCGGCAGGCAATACAGGCAGCGGAAATTACACCGGTCGGTGACGCTGACCCGAAGGTCCCGCATCACCCGACCGTGCGAATCCCGAAGCTCTGACAACATGGCCCGAGTCTACGTGAAGCCACCGCTCCCGCCAACCCGCGCAAAATCCTGAACTCGGATTCTTCGCCCGCACCCGCTACCTTGCCCCTGTGGAAACTTCCACTCCGCCACCGCTTACCCCCGGCACGTTGTACCTCGTCGCCACCCCCATCGGGAACCTCGAGGATATCACCCTGCGCGCCCTCCGCGTCCTCCGCGAGTGCGACCTCGTCGCCGCCGAGGATACCCGCCACACCGGCCAACTCCTGCAGCACTTCAACATCCGGAAGCCCATGGTCTCCTACTTCCGGTTCAACGAGGCCCGACGCTCCGCCGAGATCACCGACCGCCTCCGTGCAGGCGCCACCGTCGCGCTCGTCACCGACGCCGGCACCCCAGGCATCTCCGACCCCGGCTCCCGGGTCGTCGCCGAGGTCATCGCCGCGGGACTCCGGGTCGAACCCATCCCGGGCGCCTGCGCCCTCGTGGCAGGCCTCACCGCTTCCGGGCTTCCCACGGACGAATTCCATTTCGCCGGGTTCCTCCCGGTCAAATCCGGCCAGCGCGCCCGTCGCCTGGCGGAACTCCTCGCGTTGCCCGGAACCTTGTGTGTCTACGAGTCGCCCTACCGCGTGACCCGCCTCCTCCAGGAAATCGCCAACGCCTGTCCGGAACGCCGGGTCGTCGCCTGCCGCGAGCTCACCAAGAAGTTCGAGGAATGGCTCCGCGGCACCGCCGCCGCCGTCGCCGCCGACCTGGAACGCCGCCCGCGGAAGGGCGAGTTCGTCGTCCTCGTCGCACCAGCCAGCGAATTGCCGGAACCCACCGACCTTCCTGAAGCCGGTTAGGCGGATCCTACCGATCCGTTCCAGAGGGCGGGAGCTTCACCAAGCCAAACTCCTTCGCGCGTTCGTCCAGGAAACTCACGATCAGGCGCGTGAGGTCGAGCTCTGCCAGGCGGATCCGCCACGCAACCAATGGGAGCACCAGCAGCAACGCCCACCACCAACCACCCAGGAAACCAATCACGATCAGCAGGGCTCCCGCCAGCGAGCAAAACAGGGCCCGCGACACGAAACTCCACGATCCATCCAGCCGGCACCTCAGCACCTGCGTCCCGTTCGCCAGATACTCTCCCGCCGTCACCAACCGGAGCCGCGCCCATCGATTGCCGTAGATCTCCACGTCGTACCGGCTCCACCCGCCATCGGGCTTGTTTTGCCAGGACCGCTCATCCAACCGCTCCAGCACCCGGCGCAGGAATGCCGTCCGATCGATTGCCCCCTCGGACCAGTACCTCAGCAGGCGCAGCGATTCGTCCTGACCCTGCAGGCTGAGCGACTCCAGCGTCTCCCGGGCGCTCAAGGGCGTCTGCTGGCCCCGGAGGTGGTTTCGGTGCCTCGACCATCCGCGAACCACCGGTTGCAGCAGGAACAGCAATGCCACCAAAGGCCGCGACCACCAACGAAGCCGACTCTTCGGCAAATCCGCCTGCCAGGCCGCAGCCGCGCACATCACCAGCGACAGAACCAACGACGCCACCCCGATCGTCGCCACGTTCGGCACCACCGAACCCAGCACCAACAATGGCACCGTTGCGAGGCAATGGTATTCCAGGCTCGTCAAGACCAGCAGCGTCAGCCCCGGACTCACGTTGTAGATGCTCTGGAAGAACCCGGTCCCGAATAGCCCGTGATAAATGATCGGACGGCTCGTCTCGACCCCGATCTTGGCTGGCGAATAGATCCGTCCGTGCCAGATCGATCCGCCGAACCGATTGAAGTTCTCGGGATGCCGCCGCTCCAGCAATGCCTCCGCATCGCCATAACCCGCCTGCTGCTTGAGGTACGCCTGGATCGTGTTCCGTCGGTAGTGCCAAACGAACCCGCCTGGACTGAACCCGATCCGGTAACCCCGTTGCTGCAGCCTCCAGCAGATATCCACATCGTCGCCCGCCTTCCGGTAAACCGGATCGAAACCTCCCAACTCGATCAACGCCCACCGATGGAAGGCCATGTTGCAACCCGGAATGTGCTCCGCCACCCGATCCGTCAACATCACGTGTGCCGGCCCTCCGGGCGACACCATCACCGCCGCCGCCACCGCCGAATCATCCGGCGGCAGGAAATTGTGCCCGCCCACTCCCGCAAAACCCGAGTACAACAGGTCACCCACGAGGTACCGCAGCCAGTCTTCGTCCGCCCGGCAGTCCGAATCCGTGAAAGCGATGATCTCCCCCGTCGCCGCGTAGATTCCCGTATTCCGGGCCGCGCTCAATCCCTGGTTCTGCTCGTGCCGGATGTTCCGGATCCGGGGGAAAAGCGCTGCAATCTCCGGCGTGGAATCTGTCGAACCGTCATCCACCAGGATCACCTCGAAGTCGGGATAGTTGAGCCCCTCCAGGGACTGCAGGCAGGCCTTCAGCGTCGGCGCACCGTTGTAACTCGCCACCACCACCGTCACCCGCGGCGACGCCGGAAGCTCAAAATAGGGCGCCTGCCGATACCGGCTCTGGACGGCTTCAAACGCCGGCTTTGGCTCCCGTTCCCGGGTCGTCAACCCAAACGACCAATCCGTGATCAACCGTCCATCCTTGAACCAGTCATCCGTAAAACTGAACACGAACACCCCGGCACTCCCCGCCCGGAACGACGCCTCAATCTTCCACGACAGGATCTCCGCCTGCCGCACCTCGCCCTCCCTCAGTGAATCGATCCCGAATTCGCCCAACACCAACGGCTTCGTATCCGCCAGCATTTGCAACCGTGCGAGGTAGTTCTCGAATGGCCGCCTCTCGTGCAGGTAAACGTTGCAGCACAGGAAATCCATCGACCGCGGCCGCAGGAATTCCGTCGGCGGATAGTTCCCAAAAGTGCACAGCAACTCCGGATCCTCTGCCTTCGCCTCCGCCACCAAGCCATCAAGGAAGTCCGCCACCGCATCCGCTCCGCTCCAGCGCACGATGTCCGCCGGAATCTCATTCACCACGCTGAGCGCGAAAACGGCCGGGTGTGCCCGCAACAACCTCGCCGCCCGCCGGACCCGGTCCCGCGCATCCTGGCGGGACTCCTCCGAATCCAGAAAACACAGGTGCTTGTTCCACGGCACGTCCACCAGAACCTTCAACCCCTGCTCGTGGAGCAGGTCCAGGAACCACCGCGGTGGAAGGTGATAGACCCGGACCGTGTTCGCCCCCAACTCCCGGATCCGCTCCAGATCCAGCAACGTCTGCTCACGCGTCGCGTACCCATCCCCTTCGGGGCCCGACCCAAACGGCCCGTACGTCACCCCCTTGGGGTGGAATTTGCGCCCGTCGACTCGGAAGAACTTGCCGTCCACCGTGACCCGGGCTCGTGAGATGACTGCTGTCGGCACCATCAACTCCGGCATGCGCACCTCAACACGGCGCGGCCCCGTCGCAATCGGCGACGGCAGGACCTCCGGTTCAAGTAGCACTGCACGGGGCATGAGATTGGGGCGCGGGGGACAGGAAGCAAGAATTGGGAAGCCGTACAGGAAATGGCCCGCCGGTGTCTCACGCCGGCGGGCCCGCCTTCTCCTATGCGTTAACCCTGCTGGCAACTCACCAGCAGAAATGGGCGTGCCCGCGGATGCGGTGATGATGGCCGTGGATCACCACCGGGCGCGGCGCGGGCATGTAGTACGGGGCCGGGCTCACCACCACGGTCGGGGCGGGAGCGTAGTAAACCACCGTCGGAGCCGGAGCCGGTGCGTAGTAGACCGGGGCTGGCGCAGGCGCGTAATAGACCGGCGCCGGGGGCGCCACCGGAGCGGCAACCACGACCGGGGGAGCGGCGACATAAACCGGCGGAGCGTAGACCACCGCCGTGGTGGGCGCGCAGGGCGCCGGATCCAGCACATGGGCAATCACACCCGCGGCCACGACACCCGTCAGGACCTTGCCCGCCACCGCCCACTCCCGATCCCCTGCCCGGACTTCCGGTGTCAGTGCGCCCAGCGCAAGGGCGGCAGTTACGGTGGCAGCAATCAATGTCGTTTTCATGTTGTCGACTTCGTTACCCGAAGCTGGAGGGCTAGACTGTGCCCTTCGGTCTTTATTCAGGAGGCTTCCAATCACTTGCCCACCAGAAAAAAGACCCCACATGAAATCAGCATCCAACCCGGCACCAAAAGGTTAGGCCTGCACCAACCCAAGCCCTGCCTTTTCGCCACCGTCGTCCCCCAGCACAACTTTCCACCCATCCGCCGAGGCCCACTTTCCCCTCACCGATACGCCAGGAAACGCCCCCGCCGTTCCAGGAACCCCGCCATGCCGGCGTCCCGGACCTTCACGATCTCCGCCAACGGAAGCCCTGTCCGGATCGCTTCCAGCGTCGCCTCATCCCCCAGCAACGTCGCCATCTTCTCCAACTTCAATTCGCCCGGATGCAACCGATGCAAGGTCGACGCCAAAAGCATCCCCAGATCCGTAGCCCGAAACCGCTCCCGGTCCGTCACCAGCATCTGCACACCGCCACATTCCTTCCCCTGGAACACACTCGCCGTAGGCGTGAAACGCACCGGAACGAAGCGCACACCAGCCAAACCCGCGGCATTCAACTCCCCCGCCAGACGAAGGTCGTCCACGTAGGGCGCCCCGATCACCTCGAAGGGTGTTCCCGTTCCACGGCCAACGCTCACCGCGCAGAATTCCAGCACCCCTACCCCGGGATACAACGTCGCCTCCGTCAGCGAACGCATGTTCGGCGATGGATTCGTCCAGGGCAGCCCCGTCGAATCATACCAGTCCTTCCGCTGCCAACCGCGACACGGAATCACCGTCAGCTTCACGCCCAGTTTCCGCTCCGCATCAAACATCCGAGCCAACTCCCCCGTCGTCATCCCGTGCCTCAACGGGATCTCGTGCCACGCCACGAAGCTCCTCGCCCCCGTCAGAACCGGTCCCTCCACCGAAACTCCGTTCACCGGATTGACCCGGTCCAGCACCACGAATTCCTTCCCTGCGTTCGCCGCGGCCTCCAGGCAATTCCCCAACGTCGAGATGTACGTGTAGAAGCGGCACCCGATGTCCTGGATGTCAAAAACCAGAACGTCCACCCCGGCCAACTGCTCCCCCACAGGCGCCCGCCGTTCCCCATACAGGCTGTAGACCGGCAACCCCGTCTTCTCGTCCCGTCCATCCGAAACCTTCTCGTCCAGCAAGCCCCGGATCCCGTGCTCGGGCGAGAACAACGCCACCAACTGAACCCCAGCCGCCTGATGCAACAGATCGATCGTCTGCCGCCGATGCCGGTCCCGCCCGGTGTGATTGGTGATCAATCCTACCCGCTTCCCCTTCAACTCCGCAAAGCCACCCTGCACCAGCACGTCCACCCCATTGAGCACTCCTTCCCCCGGACGATCTGCCGCACCAAATCCCCAATCCCCCGAATCCATCGCCGAGGCCGCCTGCTCCACGACCTTCGGCCACTTCACCGCACGCAACGCTTCCGCCGCCAAGGTCCCCAACCGACGACGCAACGCCCGAACGTCTCCGGCCTCGGTCGGATGATTCCGGTTCGACATCAGCAACACGAACGTCCCCGTTGCCGGATCAATCCACATCGAGGTCCCGGTCCATCCCGTGTGCCCGTAGGAACCCACCGCGAAATGCGATCCCCGCGGTCCCGCATACGGAGAATCGATGTCCCATCCAAACCCTCGCGCCGGCAATCCCGCGGGCGACTGCACCGACGTCATCAACCGGACGGTTTCCGCCTGGAGCACCCGTTTGCCATCAAGTTCCCCTCCGTTCAGCAGCATCCGGCAAAAGCGGGCCACGTCCGAAGCCGTCGTGAACAACCCAGCATGACCCGCCACCCCGCCCATGCGCCGCGCCGTGGGGTCATGAACCTCCCCCCGGAAACAGTTTCCATCCACGTACCTTTCCGTGGGCGCGATCCTCGCCAGATCGAGTGTTGGCGCACCCCGTCGGCGATAACCCGTGTCCAGCATTCCCAGGGGACCATGGATTTCCGTCCGGACAAATTCATCCAACTCCCGCCCTGAAACCCGCCGGACCAACTCGCCCAGCACGATGAAATTGATGTCGCTGTAGACGAACCTGCTGCCCGGCGCCTGCGTCGGCGCCTCCTCCACGGCCATCTGGATCGCCGCATCCCATCCATCCCAACCGGAGGGTCTGCCAAGGCCAGGCCGAAGCCCGCTCGTATGCGTCAGCAACTGCCGGACCGTGATGGCTTCCTTGCCGTTCGCCGCGAACGCCGGCAGATACTTCGATACCGGCGACTCGACGTCCAACTTGCCCTGCTCGACCAACCGCATCACCGCCGGTGCCGTCGCCAGCACCTTGGTCAGCGACGCCGCATCAAATACGGTGTCCTCCGTCATCGACTCCGCCGCGGGCTCGATCGCCCGCTGGCCGTAAGCCCGCACGAAGGTCTCGCCGGAATGCTCCAACCACACGACCGCACCCGGCAGGTGCCCGGCCCCGATTTCCTCCAGGACCGCCTTGTCGATCTCCACGAGCGTCGCTGGCTTGAAGGCGGACTGTTTCCGCGCCTCGCCCGTGCCAATGTCCCGCACCGCGCATCCCGCCAATCCGGCCACAAACAGCCAGAGTGCCATCCACATCCAACGTGCCCGATTCATCTGCCGAGAATAAGGCACAGGGGGAACCGGAACTTCCAAGGGCGAAGTTTGGTCCGCGCTTCTTCGGTTGGCTCCCGGCCCCGGGCTGTCTAGCGTTCGCCCATGCTGAGCGCGTCGCTATGGTGGGATATCTCCCACCCCGAGGTATTGCTGCAGAATCCGCTCTTTTTGATCGGGGTCGTCTTCCAGATCTGGATGGGCATCGACGCCATCCGGCGGGGAGAATGGCTCTGGGCCGCCGCCATCGTCCTCTTCACCGTGTTCTCCGCGGCCCTCTACTTCTTCATGGTCTACCGCCCCCAGGGAGCCGCAGGCGGTGGCTCCACCGGCTTCGAACTGCCCGGGGCCCGCGACCGCGCCCGACTGAAGGAAATCGAGAAGCGCATCCACCACCTCGACCACGCCCGCGATCACCTCGACCTCGCCGATCATTTCTTCTCCAAGGGCAAATTCGAAAAGGCCGAGGCCAGCTACCGCGAATCCCTCAAGCGCGACCAAAACGACCCCGACGCCGTCGCGCACCTGGGCCAATGTCTCCTCCGCCTGAAGCGCCCGGCCGAGGCCAAGCCCCTTCTGGAACAGGCCCTCGCCGCCGATCCCAGGCACGACTACGGCCACACCCAGATGGCCCTCGCTGAAACCCAGGCCGCCCTCGGCAACCCCGACGAAGCCATCGCCACCTGGCAAAAGGTCCTCGCCCACCACGGTTACGCCCGAGCCAAGGTCCAGTACGCCGAACTCGTCGCCGCCAAGGGCCGCCACGATGAGGCCCGCAACCTCATGCGCGAACTCATCGCTGACGACCAGCATTCGCCCCGCTTCCAGCGCGTCCGCGACAAGGCCTGGATCCGCCGCGCCAAGAAACTCCTCTGATCCCACCCATCGGTGGCTACGAGCGGTGGGGCGAGTGTCCCCACGAGCCGCTCCCCCAACCCAAAAGAGCCCGTCTGATCGAGTTCCTCCCGCCGGCTGCAGGGCATCTCGCGGTGCCCGTCCCAACAGGTTTCCAATCCGTGAAATCTGTGGATCAGATACGCTCGAAGTACCGCCCCTTCTCCCAGTCCGTCACCGCTGAATCAAAGGAGGCACACTCCAGTTTCGCGTGGTGCACGTAGAAATCCACCACCGCGTCCCCGAACGCCGTCCGCGCCAGCGCCGACTTCTCCATCAACGATGCCGCCTCAGCCAGACTCGACGGCAACCGCGCCAGCTTCGGATCAATGTAAGCATTGCCCTTGTACTCAACGCCGCAATCCAGCCCTTCCCGGATGCCTGCAAATCCCGCCGCGAACATCGCCGCGAACGCGAGGTACGGATTCGCATCCGCCCCCGGCATCCGGTTCTCGATCCGGAACGACTTCCCGTGCCCGACAATCCGGAATCCGCACGTCCGGTTGTCCGTGGACCACGCCATCCGCGTCGGCGCCCAGCTTCCCGCCTGGTAGCGCTTGTAGCTGTTGATCGTGGGCCCGAAGAACAGGCACAGCTCCGGACAATACTTCAACAACCCGCCGAGGAATTGCCGGAACAGCTTCGATCCCTGCCCCGCCTCCGCATCCCAGAACAGCGGCTTGCCATCCCGCCACAGGCTGATGTGCAGGTGACAGGAATTGCCTGCCTCGGACGGCGCGTACTTCGCCATGAAGGTGACCGCCTTGCCGTGCTGCTCGGTGATCTCCTTCACCCCCTGCTTGAACACGACGTGCATGTCGCACATCGGCAGCGGCTCATCGTGCGTGAAGTTGATCTCGTGCTGGCCGCGGCTCCACTCGCCCTTGCTGCTCTCCACCGGCACCCGCGCCGCCGTCATCCCATTCCGGATCGCCCGCATCAGCGGCTCATCCCGGGTCGGTTGCATCAGGTGATAGTCGATCCGGTAATCACTCGAAGGCTTGAGCTTGTGGTAACCGTCCTCGAACGCCTGATGGTACGTCTGGTTGAACAGGTAGAACTCCAGTTCGCTCGCGCACCGGCAGTCGTAACCCAACTCCTTCAGGCCATCCAACTGCCGACGCAGGACCGACCGCGGCGCTTCCGCCACCATCTGGCCGTCCTCACGGACGTAATCGCACAGCACCAGCGCCGACGCCGTCTGCCACGGCAACTCCCGCAACGTCGACAGGTCCGGCTTCATGATGAAGTCGCCGAAGCCCGCATCCCAGTTCGCCACCTGGAACCCCTCCAACGGGTCCATCTCCATGTTCACCGTCAGCAGGTAATTGCACCCGTGCGTCCCGTGCTCCACCACCGAGTCCACGAAGTAATCCGCCCGGAACCGCTTCCCGACCAACCTCCCGAACGGGTCCGGAAACCCCACCAGCACGGTGTCGATCCGTCCGGACGCCACCGCTTCCTTCAACTGTTCAATCGTCATGTTGTAATGCCTTGCTGACTGGTTTTCCGCTCAGGACGCCACGTAGACGTTCTTGGTTTCCGTGTATCCATCCATCGCCGCCATGCCCAGATCCCGGCCAAGACCCGACGTCTTGTACCCGCCAAACGGAGCCTCGACATGAACGCTGTTGTGGCAGTTCACGCTCAACACCCCGCTCTCGATGAGCCGGCTGACCCGCAATGCCCGCGAAAGATCCCGCGTCCACAATGAACCACTCAATCCGTAAGGCGAATCATTCACCTCCCGGATCATCGTCGCCTCGTCATCGAACGGTGTGATCGCCACCACCGGCCCGAAGATCTCTTCGCGCCAGCAACGGTCGCTGCTCCCGACATCCAGCAGCACCGTCGGCTCCAGGTAGAACCCTCGCGACTGCGGCCGACCGCCTCCAGTCGCAAACTTCGATCCCCGAGCCCGCGCATCCGCCAGGAAGGCCTCCACCGTCGTCCGCTGCGCTCCGCTCGCCATCGGCCCCAACTGCGTGCTGTCCAGAGCCGGATCCCCCACCACCAGCTTCTTGGTTGCCGCCACGAACCGCTCCACGAACCCGGCGTACACCGACCGCTCCACGAACATCCGACTCCGTGCGCAGCAGTCCTGCCCCGTGTTCGCAAACACGCTCATCGGCGACGTATCCGCCGCCTTCTCCCAGTCCGCATCCGCGAACACGACGTTCGGAGACTTGCCTCCCAACTCCAACGAGACTCGCGTCAGGTTCCGCGACGCCAGTTCCATGATCCGACGCCCAATCTCCGTCGAACCCGTGAACGACACTTTCCGGATCAGGGGATGCGTCACCAACGCATCGCCAACCGCCGATCCGCTCCCCGGCAAGATCTGCAAAACGCCCGGCGGCAGACCCGCCTTCACCGCCAATTCACCCATCTTGATCGCCGTCAGCGGCGAGATCGACGCCGGCTTCAGCACCACCGCATTGCCCGCTGCCAGCGCCGGAGCCGCCTTCCAGGCCGCGATCGGCAGGGGGAAGTTCCACGGCACGATCGCCGCGACCACACCCATCGACTGCTTCAACGTGAAATCAAAGCCGCCCCGGCCGACCGGCAAGGTCTGCCCGCCAAACTGCGAGATCGCCCCCGCGTAGTACTCAAACACCCGCCCCGCCAACCCCGCCTCGTCCCGCGCCTCCGCAATCGGCTTGCCGACCTGCCGCCGCTCCAACTGCGCCAACTCCTCGTTGTGCTCCCGCAACACCCGCGCCACCCGATACAGGATCTCCGCCCGCTTCCCCGGCGCCAGGTCACGCCATCCCCCCTCCCACGCCGCATGCGCCGAACGGATCGCACCGTCCACGTCCGACACGGTCGCCGCAGCGACCTCGACGAACGGTTCTTCCGTCGCCGGGTCCACCAGCGCGATCCGCCGTCCGTCCGCCGCCGCCCGATATCCACCATCCAGAAACAAATCGTTGGGAAAATTCATGGCTCAGTTCCGCGTCACTCTAGAAACCCTCACCCCCACGGGGATAGCCCAATCCCATGCCTCAAAAAGGGGGGGCAAGGGGAGTTCCCGGTCTCCTGCCAATCCGGGGAAGCCCTCGTTGCAAACCGGCATCTGCAAATCCCGGACTTTCTGCCATCCTTCTGCGCATGGCGTTCATCGCACCGAAACCGCTCCATGAATATCCGTTCTACCTCCGGTGGTTCTTCCGACGCCAGGAGCGCAAGTACGGCATGACCCTGTCCCCATCATGGCTCTGGGGTCGACTCCCGGCGCACTTCGGCGGCCTGCTCCTGCTCCTCGGGGCCTTCCAACGGAAACGATTCCCCGTCGACACCGCCCTTCGCAGCCTCGTCTCCGCGCGCATCGCCCAACTCAACGGCTGCGACTTCTGCGTCGACCTCAATTCCTACAATCTGCTCCAGGCCACCGGCTCGGTCGCCAAGGCTGAGGCCGTCGCGCAATGGCGCACCAGCAGCCTCTATTCCGAACGCGAACGCCTCGCCCTCGACTACGCCGAGACCATGACCGACACCTCCCGTCGCGTCACCCCGGCCCAGATCCAAACCCTGAGGGCACAGTTCACCGACGACGGCATCGTCGCCCTCACCGCCTGGATCGCCTTCCAGAACATGAGCGCCAAGTTCAACAGCGCCCTCGGCGCCGAAGACAACGCCCTCTGCCAACGCCCCCGCACCGCCGGGAAGTAACCAACGCCGCCCACAGCCCGCCCACTTCGCGCCGTCGCGCGACCTCCCTCACCGCCCCGGCCCCGCCACTTCCAACTCCGCCTTTTCCCCCGCCTTCGTCGCCCACTCCAGCCGCTCCCCGGCCAACAACTCATCCGCCTGTCCAGCCCGCCTCAAAACCACCTTCCGCCCCGGCCACGGATTCACCAGTCGACACGTCCGCCCGCGCTCGCTCTCGACCACCACCGAGCCCACCTGCCCTTCCCGAAGCTCGGCACTCACCAGAAACGCCCCCGGCGTCCGTAACCGACCAAACGACGCCGCCCGATCCCGCGGCCACACCGGGAAGACCCGCAGCACGCCCTGATGCGCCTGCACCAGCATCTCGTTGATCGTCGCCGGCACCCCGGAGCAGTTCTCGATGCCCCCGCCCCCGGTGAAGATCATCAGATTCGGAAATCCACACGCCTCCAACTGCTCACGCATCCGGGCCAGGATCTCCACCGGGTCGTGCCCCACCCGCACCGCCCCGGGAAACGTCATGCTGAACCCGTTGAAGTGCCCGATCCATACGCGTACCTGAAAGACATACTGACGCGACTGCCCGGGATGACCAACCAGCAGATCCGGACCGTAACCCCGGCGGCCTGGGCTCAAGCCCAGGATCGGGATCAACGGGCAACGGCTGCGTAAGTGTCATCCGCCATCCATCGATCACACTTATCGCAGGTGTGAAGGAGGTGCTTCCGGTGACGCTTACGATCCTCCTGTAGTCGGGGGCGTTGGGGCGAATGTGCGCCCCAGATGCCCTTCTGGAGAAGCCCCCCGGACAAGCCGGAATGTGGGGCTTCTCCAGAAGGCCACCCGGGGCTGGCGCCGGAACATTATCAGGGGTTTCGTTGGAGTTCGCGCAGTCCTCGCCAACCGGAGCTCGATCCACCCTGCGATCGGCCCGACGCCTGCGGCATCCGTGCTGCCGCGCACCGGCGGTCCAAAATTGGCCCCAGGGGCACCCACACAAACTCAGATTGGCGCGCATCTTGAATGCTCCTGCATGGAATCCCCAACGTATCCGTTGGTTTCGATACGGACTCACTCTGTAGTGCAGACGCGCCCTCTTCCCACCGCCATCTTTCTCCGTAACCTGCCCGTCCATGGGCCTTTTCCTCCGTCGAAACATCCGCCGCAGAACAGCAAGGATCAAACCTACTGGAGCATCGTTGAAACCCAGCGCTCCCCTTCGACCAAGGCCGCCGGAGCTGCACCGCCCTCTGTCTGAAGGGCGCACCGACAACCTGAAGCCAAGTAACGGCCTGTCTTGAACTCAACCGCCGCGGACCTCACACGGGTCCGCCGGACGGTTACGACCAATCATAGTGCGCTCACGCAATAACGGACCGAGAAATCACGCCTGTGGTATCGCTCGCTTCGGCGACGAAGCCACAAGCGGCGCTTGCATTGGGAGCGGATGGGTCCACTTGTCAGTTGATGGCTACCACCGGAAAACATCTGTGATCTTCGGCCTTGGGATCGTTTCGACGTCAGAACCCGAGATAAGAGCCGAGTGCGGTATCTCCGCCTGCTCGGATCTGTGGGGGGCCGGGGGCAACCCCGGTCCCTACCGCGACCGCCTTCGCGGAAAATCAGGCGGCTATAGGGGAATTGCCGAGGAGCATTCCGTCAATGCCCGCTTGGACGATCCCTACTTGTGGAAAGGCTCTATTCATTCAAAATGCCGAAAGGGACACAATAGGGCGATCCCGGCTCTGCTTGATGGTGACCAACAAAGTTTGAACCGTTTCCACATTGATGCGGAGGATACGCTTCCATCCAATGGTCGTGGCTGAAAACACATGGCTCCGGCCGTTCACATCCGTTGCTATAACTTCAAACTCCTCCACTCGCTGCCCCTTGGTGATGTCTTCCTGAAGCACGACATAGCGCAGATGCATCGGATTACGAAACCGGACAAGCTGCGACGCGGTGCCGTCGGAATGGAATGCCATTGGCTGAACCGTGGCGTTCGTTGTGGCCAGCAGATTCGTACCAAAAAGGCCTCGCAAAGCATCTCCGAACTCCTTGAGGCGCTTCACATCTGGTTCAGGAATCCGTCCAGATCGGTCGGGGGCGATGTTGAGTTGAAGGCCGGCATTTCGTCCCACCGAATCCTCATAAATCCGCACCAGTTCATTGACGGATTTGATGCTCGCCTCGGTATTGGGCTGCCAGAACCAGCCCCGTCGCAGAGAGACGTCAGCGACGGCCGGATACCAGTGCAGATACTTGGCACCCTTGAGCTTCTCTCGGCTACCCAAATCTTCGGCGGTCAAGTCTGGCCAGTCGTGCTCCAATGGGGGTTTGGGGATAGGGATAAGGCTCCACTCGCTTTCGCGAGCTCTCCCTATTTCGTTCCCCACCCAGCGGACATCCGGCCCCCGGATGCTAATCACCGCGTTGGGCTGCAATTCGCGGATCAGGCGGTAGTAGCGTGGGAAATCGTAGCCCTGCTGGCGACCCGGCGGATTGGCTCCGTCGAAAAAAACCTGGGCGATTTCCCCATATTCGGTCAGCAGTTCCCGCAACTGATTGCAGAAGAACTCGTTGTATTTACGACTGTTGCGCCCAAAGGAAGGTTCATGGAGATCAGCAGGTGACAAATAGACTCCGAAAGCCAATCCAGCCATGCGGCAAGCATCGGAAAAATCTCGAACCACATCCCCCTTGCCATTCCTCCAAGGGGAATTCCGGACTGAGTGATCAGTAAACTTGCTTGGCCATAGACAGAATCCGTCGTGGTGCTTTGCCACAAGGATTGCTGCTTTGGCGTCGAAGGCTTTGGCAGTCTCTACCCATTGAAGGCAGTCCAGGTTGGTTAGGCTAAACGCTTTGGGATCCTCACGTCCAGTGCCCCACTCTCTTCCTGAAAACGTATTCATCCCGAAATGAACCAATATCTCGAGTTCTCTCTGCTGCCATGCCACTTGCCTCGATGAAGGAATGCATATCAGAGTGTCGTTTATGGCATCAACCTCTTGCGCATCGCAAACGCCACGCACGAACATTGCCACTATTAACGCCGTAAACTTCAACATCCATTCCGAATAGGTTGAAGGGTTCATTTGCATTCAGAAGAAATCGGAGTCGCGGACCCACATTCTTACAAGCACACAAACACCGTAAGCGTCCGGTGAACCGCATCTACCGGACACGCCGGTCATGGCGCAGGATGCGGCGATGAGTTCGATTTTGCCCCCTGTTTCCCGCCGCATCCATACCACCGCCGCTCAACGCCGGGATTGGATCTCCCGCCTGCACCGCTCTGGTCTGGATCTCCCGAGCTTCGCCCGAC
>CAIMMI010000012.1 GCA_903842505.1 uncultured Verrucomicrobiota bacterium
CGTCGCGCGTCATGCCATCCATCCGGTTGTCAGCCACCGGTTCAAGCTGGACGACGTTGCGCAGGCGTTTGCGTTGATGGAAGCCGGCGGTCAGTTCGGGAAGATCGTCATCGAACTGGAGTGAGCCCGGAAACGGCGGTTTTCCTGACAGGCGACGCAGGTGAATTGGGGCTTGGATCGGCTCTTCAGTCCGCACCCTGCAGGGCTGCCCGATTGCGAATGGGCTCTCCGGACTCCGGCGGATGCCGGGTTCCGGCTCAGTAGGTGGCGCGGACCCGGTAGAAGCGGTTTGGATCGCCGCTGGGGTCGACGACGGCGGTGGGATACGTCTTCGGAGCGGAATTGTTCGGGAGGTCCGGGCCGGCGTACACCGTAGCCGGGATCGCCGAGGGGGGCAGGTTGGTCAACGACTGCCATTTCGGGGGGAATTCCGTGGTGTACTCCACGTAGTTGGTCCGCCCAGCGACCGGGTTCCAGGTGACTTCCGTCAGGCCGTCCTGGCGGTTCCGGACCCGGACCCGGAGCAGGGTGACGTCGCAGTAGACGAGGTCATCCAGGGAGACAAACCGGGTGCCATCGGTTCGGGTGGCGAGCTTGAGGAGCGGCAACTCGCCGAAAGGAGATCCCGCGTTGACGATCAGGTTGGGGGCGTTGGTGGGAGTGGTCGCTGCCACGTAGCGGGTGAAGCTGTTCCAGGCCGAAAGCGTGTTCGTCCCGTTGATGACTCGTCCGAACACGGTGAATCCGCCTGAATTGGCGGTGCTGTCGAGGCTCGTGTTGTTCTGGAGGTTGATGAAGAACTGGGAATTGGCGGAGTTGGGATCGGCCGTCTTGGCCATGGCGATCGTTCCGGCAACGTTCGAGAAGAAGGGGCCGACGCCGTATTCGTTGGTGATGTTGGCGCGGGTTGTGACGTTGGCGACGGTGTTGGAAGGTGTGCCTGGGTTGGCGACCCGGAATCCTCCGCCCTGGATCACGAAGTTTGGCACCGCCCGGTGGAAGAACATGTCCCGGTAAGCTCCGTCGGCGACGTACCGGACAAAGTTGGTCGAGGTGATCGGCTTCTGGGCGTCGTACAATTCCACTTCGACATCTCCCAGGACCGTCCGGAACTGGACGACGGTGCCGGCATTCAGACTGAGGGTCGCGAGGGCGATCAACGCGACGGCAAGGCGGGATCGGTGCATGGCGTGATTCAGGATTTCTTCTTGCGGGAAGAGGGCGCGGGGCGGATGGCGTCGGCTGCGATGCGGGCGAGCCCCTCATGGATGAGCCCGTTGTTGGAGTTGAGTGAGTACTTGTAGTCCTCACCCGGCAGCGCGTTGATCTCGAACCGTCCGCCAGCCCGTTGGAGGATCAGGCCTCCGGCCGCGATGTCCCAGAGGCGGATGCCCGCCTCGATGTAGCCGTCGAACCGGCCATCGGCAACGTAGGTCAGCGCCAGCGCGGCGGAACCCATGAGGCGGATCTTGCGGACCTCGTGGACGAGTTTGCCGAAGACCGGGAGCATGAGGTTCAGTGAGCCCGTGCTCTTGGCAAAGCCCATGGAAACAATGGCTTCACCGAGGGTCTTGCGGGAACTCACCCGGATCTTGCGTCCGTTCATCCGCGCGGGTCCGGTGGCAGTGGCGGTCCAGGTCTCGTCCATGAACGGGTCGTGAACGACGCCAGCAACGGTCTCGAAACCGTCGTTGCCGCGGACCTGCAGGGCGATGCTGACGCAGGCATGCGGGATGCCGTAGGCGAAGTTGACGGTGCCATCGATGGGGTCAACGACCCAGCGGGCGGCGGCGGCCTCGGCGGCTTCGTCGCGACCCTCCTCGCCCAGAACCGGGATCTCCGGGAAATCGGTTGCGAGCATCCGCGTGATGAGCTTCTGGCAGCGGACGTCCAGTTCGAGCTTGATGTCGTGAGGCGTGGATTCGTTGACCTTCTTGGTACGCCGAAGGTGGGCGCGCATCAGTTGGCCGGCAGCATGGGCTGCGGCTTCGGAGGACTTCAGGGCGGAGAGGACCGAGGAGGGCTTCATTCCAGGGAAATGATGGGGAGGATACGGGAAAGAGGACAAATCCCAAGGCTGAAGACTAGGGCAGCACCTCGTGACGTTGGGCGAGGGACTCGATGAGTTGGGAGCGCTTCTCCTCGATGAATCCTTTCTCGGCGGCGCGGAGGGCTTCGAGAAGGTCGCGGCCTTCGAGGAGTCGGCCCATGCACACGTAGGACGCACCGGCCTTGATGAGGAGGGGCGCTTCGCCGAGGACTTCCGCCGGAGCGATGATCCGGGCCTTGGGATTCACCTCGCGGAGGCTGCGGACCAGCTTTTCGTTGGTGATGCCCTTGAGAAGGCTGTTGGGCACGGTGCAGATGAGCACCTCGGCATGGGCGATCCCGACGTGGAGCAGGGTGTCGCGCTGGCTGATATCGCCGTAGATGACCGGGATGCCGCGGGACTTCAGTTCGGCGTGGACGACGGGATTGAAGTCCACGACGGCGATATCTTTCAGGAGGTGCGGTGCGTTCCGCTCGATTTCGGCTAGGAGGGAACTTGCGGTCTGGAAGAAGCCCAGGAAGAGGATCCGGGCCCCATGACCCTGACCGGCTGCATCCGCGGCGTGGGCCGGGTGAGAGTCGTCGAGATCCCGGAGACCGACGCGCTTGAGGCGGGGGATCAGCCACCGGATGAGGCCATCGGAGCGGACCATGCCGAACGATGAGACCGTGGCGAGCATCACGAAGGCCAGGGACGTCATGTCCTTCGCGAGCGGGCCTACATGCTGGAACTTGTCACTGGCGCCGAGTTCGAGGAGGACGAGGGAGAACTCGGAGACCTGGGCGAGGTTGATGGCGGGGAGCAGGCTGGCGCGGAGGCCCTGCCGGAGGCGGTAAAGCGGGGTGAAGGTCGTGACGACGCGACTGACGACCGTGAAGGCACCCAAGGCCAGTGCCCAGCCGACAACGATCAGTCCGGGCATCTGGATCTTCATCCCGAGGCCGACGAAAAAGAGGGTGACGAAGAAATCCCGGAGGCTCGTGACCTTGGCGGTGACATCGAGGGCGTAGGGAAACGTGGACAGGGCGACGCCGGCGACCAGCGCTCCCATCTCGCGCGACAGGTGCAGCCGCTCCGCAAATTCGCCCACGAGGAAGCACCATCCGATGGCGCCGACGAGGACGAGTTCCGGGAGGCGCGCTACCTTGAGGAAGAGCGGGGGAAGGATGTACTTGCTGACGAGGAGGGCGGTTCCAACGAGAATTCCAACCCGGAGCAGGGACATCAGCAGGACGCTGAAGGCGAGTTGGTTCAGGTTGGGCTGGACCGCGAGGAACAGGATGGCGAAGAGATCCTGCAGAACGAGGACACCGAGCGTCACGCGACCCGGCAAGGTGTCGAGTTCCCGCTTCTCATAGAGCACCTTGACGATGATGACCGTGCTGCTCATCGCGGCGGCAGCTCCGAGGTAAAGCGCGTCCCAGCTTCCCGCACCCAGCTTGAATCCGAGCATTCGGAACACGGCCGTGCCGAGGGCGAAGCCGCCGAAGATCTGGACGAGGGCGGTGACCGTGATGGATTTGCCGGCGCTGATGATCTTTTTCAGGTCGATCTCCAGGCCGATCATGAAGAGCAGGAAGATCAGGCCGAGTTCGGAGATCGTGGCGATGGATTCCTGGTTGGTAACCCAGGAGAGTGTCGAAGGTCCGAGGATGAAGCCAGCGGCCAGGTAGGCCAGGATGATGGGTTGCCGGGCGATTTGGGCCGCGAGTCCCAGAAGCCAGGCGGCGGCGGTACACAGGGCAATGTCTCGGATGAGCTCGTGCATGGTCGGCGGACTGCATCCGGCGTCTCTACAGCTTGGGATCCAGGGACTGCCGGATGAAATCGAACCTCGTATCCGACTTGAGCTGGGTGCGGAGGTTTGCGCCGGCCGGGTTGGTGGCGAGGCGTGAATCACTGAGTTGAAAGGCCTTCCGGAGGTTTCCGGCGGCGGAGCTCGACTTGCCCAGAACCGCTTGGACAGCGGCGAGCTGGTACCAGGCCTCCGGGCTGTCCGGCACCAGTCTGGCGTATCGTTCCATGGTGGTCTCGACACGATCGACCCGCTGCAGTTGCTGGTACGCCTGAGCCAGGGACGCAAGGGTGCGAAGGTCGGCCTCCGGCTTGGCCAGCAGGCTGTCGAGCACGGCGACGCCCTCGTTGCTCCGCCCCGTGTTGAAAAGGCTGCTGGCAACGTTGAACGCCGATTCCAGATTGGTCGCCGAAGCGGCAGCGACGGCGGCCGCCGCAGGTTGTGACGGTGTGCCAACACCGGCAGCGGGAATGGGTGAATCCTTGTAGGGCTCAAGCTGCTTCAGGAGGTCGCGAATGCCCGCGTTGTCTGGGTCGATCTCGTAACAGGTGGCCACGACCCGGTAGGCGTCCGGATACCGCCCGAGGCCCGCCAGCAGGGAGGCGTAATTGAAGACGGTTTCGGGGCTGTACGGGCAGAAGGCGAACGCCTGCTTCATCGCAAACTCCGCCTCCTTGATCAGCTTGGCCTGATAGGCCGGATCCCTGGCCTCCTGCGCCCGCCATCCGTAGACGGATTTGCCGATGGCATTGCGGAGTTTGCTGAAGGCCTTCTGGGCGTTGTCGTCACGGACGAAGCGGGCATCCCCCTTGAACACGGAGTAGTCCCGAAGCCGGTACGTGCGGACGGCGAACTCGCAGACTTCCTTTACCGGGGTTTCGTAGGTGATCCAGTTGCCGATGAACCGTTCCGAGTACTGGGACCAGTATTCATGGTCCCGCTCGATCTGGTCGTCGGTGAGTTGCGCAACGGGTTCCCGTTCGATCTTGAGGATGATGCCGTAGGGCACGAGATGCGGGTACATCCAGTCGAGCGCGAAGCTCTCCTCGACGTAGAAGGAGTGATCCGGGTTCTTGTCGAAGATGACCTTCGTGAGGAGGCCGTTGATGGACATCACCGCGGTCTGCCCGGATACCGAGACGCGGCCGTCGGGCAGTTGGGTCAGGACTTCGCCGGGCTTCAACTGGCGGGACTGGGCGCGACGCTGCGCGTCGATGCTGTACTCCTCGAAGCAGCGGCGGAGATCCTCCGGAGTCGGAGTCTGGATCTCACGGTCCGGGTAGAGTCCGCCAAGACTGGGTTTGATGAGTCCCGGGTAAGTCTCCTCAATGAGGAGTCGGTTGAGACGGATCCGGTTGTGGCCGGTCGGATTCTGGGCAGCGAATCGGGCAACGTGATCCGACAGCTTGACCGCCGCGAATCGGGTCGGTTCAAAGCAGGATGGACCTTCGATGAAGCGATTGAGCGCTTGGATCAGGGCGGCGGTGTCGCCGTTGCCCGCCGAGCCCAGCTTCTCCTTGAGGTATGCGGAGAAGGGATCGGCTCCCGCAGAAATCCTGGCCTTCAGGGCGGCCGCGTCCTTGAGATCGTCCGTCTGGAAGTAGGAGGAGCCCGCCCGACGTTCCTTCTCGATGGAATCGCCCATGGCCGTCATCCAGCGGTCGATGGGCGCCATCAGGCTGGCGGAAAAGTTGGTCCGTCCCCGGGAGATGGAGACCGCATCATTCAGCGCGGAGTAGAAGAACGGCGGATCCTCCTGGGCACTCCGGTTGTAGTGAGCCCGGATGTAGTCGAGGTACGTATTGTCCGCGAGGGCGTTCTGGGTGATCAGGTAGACGTCCCGTCGGTCGAACCCGGGATTGCGACGGTGCTGCGGCGGAATGAAACTCTCGCAGAAGATCATGTACGTCGGGCAGAAGCGGCCTGGATCCGTGCCGCCGAAGAGCACGGTGTGCTTGTCCATCGACGGATAGAGCGGCTTGCCGTCCTTGCCCTTGGGGGCCGGTGCTGCGGAGGTGTTCGCACCCGGTTCAAACATGTCGTGGCCGAACCAGAACCCGAAGTAGTGGTTCCGCTGCTCGTTGTCTGCCCAGTGATCGACGATCGAGTCGGCTGGAATCAGCGTGAACAAGGCAAGCACCAGCCCCAGACGGGTTCGGCTCGAAGGATCGACTGGAAAAGGCGCTGACGAAACGCTGGACACGGCACCGGCAAACGCAGTCGTTGTTTTCTGCCAGAGCAGGAGGAGCAGCAGCAGGACACAAGCAATCCCCAGGCTGATCCCGGCGGCGAGTCGAGGCAGGAAGAAGACGTTCTTCTCGGGATTCAGGACCTCGATCAGTTGATAAAGATTCAGGGAGACCGCGATCGTGGCCCCTGCCAGCAGGAGGGTCCGCCACTTCTGGTAGGCGTGCTGCAGGAGCACTCCCACAATGGCGATGCCGTACCCGACGACCATGGCGATCATCACGTGCGACGAGGTGTAGAAGACCTTGACCAGTTCGCGCGACTGTTTGTCGGTCTGGGCGTTCAGCAGGTAGATGAGCAGGAACGCCAGGCAGAAATAGGTCGTGCTCAGCCCGATGAGCCAGCCTCTCTCCCTCGGCCTGAAGCGCTTGATCAGCAGGAACGGAACGATGGCGAAGATCAGGTTGGCGAGGTTGAACTCCTCTTTGACGCCTCCGAAATACGCGCTGATTTGGTCCAGCGTGATGCCGGGAGTCGTCTTCTCGTACTGACCCCGGGTGAATGCATGGACGAAGCCGTCCCACACGCGCGGATAACCCCAGTTCAGCGGCGGGTTCGTAACCGACGCCAATGGCATGTAGAAGTAATGGGCTGCACCGACCCCGAACGAAATTCCAGACAGCAGGACGATGTGCAGCCGGGTCGCGATGGCACCCGTCAGGACCGCGGTCCAGATGGTTCCGATCGCCGAGAGGATGCCGACGAGGTTGAAGATCAGCAGCAGGGCCGGATTGTCGGCGAACGTCCGGATCTTGCCGCTCGCGTGCAGGCTGAGGCCAAGGATCCAGAAGGCGGTGTTCAGCAGGAGGAAGTCGCGGCCAACCCGCCGATCCGCCATCAGCACAAAGATCTCCAGTCCCATGGCGGCGACGATGAGTGTCTGGTGATTGCAGAGGCAGATGCCGAACAGGAAGCACGCGATGTACAGGTGACGTCTTTGATGCGGAAACCAGGTGTATTTCTTGAGGCAGAACAGCACCCCCATGAGCGACCACACGGCGATGGTGTACACTTCGACGATGACGGCTTGGCTCCAGATGTAGCCGTTGAAGCCCAGCAGCATGCCGGACACAAAACCCGTCACCAGCGAGATCCATTTGTCCAGGGTGACGTCACGGTCCTTGAGAAGGTCGACGGAATCCAGGATCAGTGCCGATCCACGGGAAACCAGCATGGCCACCATGCCGGCGGACATGGCGGCCGCGAAGGCCGACGAAACGGCCACCCGCCAGGCAATGTTCGAGAAGGGCAGGATCTTGGTGAAAAGCCAGGTGTACACTGTCCAGATCGGGTAGCCCGGCGGATGCGGAACACCTGCGTACATCGAGGCAACGGCGAGTTCCCCGGAGTCCTCCAGGGTCATGTCCGGGGCAATTGTCAAAAGGTAGCCCGCCATCACGATGATGCTGACCAGCACGAAGGCCAGCCAGTCTACCGGTCGGAACAGACGGCTCAACGGAGGCGGCGGCTCGATCTTGCCGCCGACGCCACCTCCGGCGACGGAACTCATCTTGGGGACGGAGGCTGCGCCGGATGGGGCGCTCGGATTGGAACTCGCTTGTGCCATGGGAAAATCAGATTCGGATGCCGAAGCAGTTCAAAGGGTGCCTTGGGAGGCGTTGGTGGAGGGAAGAATCGGAAGGTTGGTCACCGTGAAGCTGGCGACGGGAAGGCAGTTCTGCGCAACCAGGGCGGAAATGCCCGCCGCCCGATTGCCACTGTCGGGGACAACCGTTGCCACCGCGGGGGACCAGGCAATCGTGACGGCGCAAAGCCACACGGAAGTCACCACAAGGCAGACCCGGATCCATGGCTCTCGAAGGCGGGCGGACGCCGCACCTTCACTGGACGGTTGAAAAATGCGTCTGCGGAGGGAATCAGACGCCGGCTTGGGCTTCCAGGATGGAATTTGTCCGTTGCTCATGGGGTAGGGCAGGGAAAGAAGCTGGGATCCTCGGTAAGCTTCAGTTGGCGCCGAAGACGGTCCATTCCATAACGGAAGCGTCCTGCGGCGGTGTTTGGGCTGACCCCGGTCACTTCACCCACCTCGTCAAAGGTCATCCCGTGCCAGAACTTCAAGACGATGACTTCCCGCTGTTCCGCCGGCAGATTCGCCAGGACGTTCATCGCGGTCCGTTCGGCCGGATGCGGATCCTCTGCGGGTTCGAACCAGTCTCGGCTTTCGAGCTCGCGCGCCAGGCGTCGCCAGAGGCTTCGCTTGCGGTTCAAGGCATGATTGCGAAACGCCCGGACCAGGTAGTTGGCGGGCTTTCGCGGGGGGGCCGGCCGCTGGAGGAGTTGTGCAAAGACGTCCTGAACGGAGTCTTCAGACTCCGAATGTCCCAGTCCCAAGGCTCGGCCATACAGGATCAGGCAGGCCGCGTGGGCCTCGAAGAGGTCCTCAGCCCAGTGTCTCCCGTGCTCGTTGCCGTCGGCCATTTCGAAGACCATGACACCGGCTCGGCCTTTTTTGTATGTCAGCGACGAAAAATTTCTCTGAATCCCGGAGGAAGTCTTTCGCGATCGTCCCTCCCCATCTGAACCGCGGTGACCGGGTCTACGTCGGGAACGGATCCGGTCCAGACAAGAATTCCCCCCTTTCTCCGAAGGTGCTTTCCGCCGGAAGGCTTGGCCTTCGAGGGCTCGGGCTTCAGTGGGCGCAGGAGGACGCCCTCGGCGGTGCGCTCCAGGGCGAAGGATTGCCCTGGTAGGAAACCCAAGTCTTTGGGGAGCGTGATGCGCCTTCTGTCGTCAATGGTGGCCTTAGCCTTCATGGCTGGCGTTTAACCCACGCCTCCAGTATGGGCAAGGACGGCAAGAGGGCAGGGGACGGGTCTAGGACTGGGGTGGAAGGGGATTCGGGATCGTTCCCGGCGGCTTGGGCCTCCCGAGGGTTCACGCGCTCCCGGTAGTGCCTGACCCATGGCACCAGGCGCGGAGAATGGCGCTGGGTGGCGTCGAGAAGGTCTCGGACTTCGGATGCGGTCAGGATCCCCGGGGCTTTGTCGTCGAGGATGGGGGCTTCGGTCGAGTGGACGGGGTTATCGTCCCGATAACCTTTCCGGACGCACCAGGAGAAGAAGGAGCCAAGGTCCGACCGGTAGCTCTTCCGGGTGGCTGGTCGGTAACCGTTCCTCCCAAGGAACTCCTCCACGACATCGGTTCCCAATTCAGCAATGGGAAGGTCCCGCCGATTCGGGAGCAAAAGGCGCATGGTGCGCTCAAGCTTTGCCAGGTACCGCTGGCGACACCCCTTCGAGGCCTTCGCCTGCACGAACTGCTCTGCCGCCTTGCCTGCCGTGACGCTGAGCCTTCCGGATGGCCTCTTGGCGAGAGCCGCCGGGACGTTTGCCGGATCAATTCCGTTCTCTTCCAGCCATCGCCCGAGCCGAAGGAGCTTTTCCATCCGGTCGGGCGGAATGAACGCGGACCGGAAGCCCACGTCCTTGGAATTCGCGTAGGCCTTCCGGACGTACTTTTCAGCTTCGTCCTGGGTGGCGAAGAACAAGCGCTTCCGCTTGGCCGTCATGCTGGCGGGGATATCCACGAGCCACTGGGGCTTTCCGTGGTTCATCACCTCTCGGATTCGGGGTGAGTTCATGGCGCTGGCTTGCTGCCAAGCTGCTGCCACAAAAGGAGCGTCAAAGACCGTTTGAACCTGTCCGGAGACGTGAAAGCTCCGTGGGTGCCAGATCGTGAGTTTCGCCCGCAAATTGGGCTCTTTCTGAGGGTTTCCGGACGAATTTCCGGAACCCGTGTTTGGTGCGCACGGCAGGACTTGAACCTGCACGCCGTAAGGCACTACCACCTCAAAGTAGCGCGTCTGCCAATTCCGCCACGTGCGCAATAAACATCCTCGTCTGAGGCCTCCGTTAGGAGGGCGGATGGTCGGGGCGGTGAGATTTGAACTCACGACCTCTTGTACCCGAAACAAGCGCGCTAGCCATGCTACGCTACGCCCCGAACCGAATCGCGGTCAGAAGATGCGGAACGTGGCTCACGACTGCAATGGTTTTCTTCGGTTTGTCGGCGGGAGTTCCAAAGGCCCTATGAGAAGGGAACAACATGAGACCGGTTCAAGAGGATTTGTCGCGCATATCGGACCAGCGGTTTTCGGGTGGGTTCGGGGGCGTGGCGACAACCCAAAATGGGCGCATGGCAGGGCAAATGAAGCCGACGGTTCAACTTTGCAAGGCGCCGATGGGACTCGAAGGCGGCCAAGCCATCGGTATGGCGGACAATGAGACGAAATTGCCTTACCAAGGCCTTCCGGAAGCTTTGGAACTCGGAACAACAGGCCCTGATGGTGATCGCTGCCAAGAGCCCGTGGGGAAGAGCCTGAAGCGTTCTGGTCTCAAGCGAGGGTCCCTCGAAATAGTTGCCGCCGAATCACGTCGAAAAGTTCGCGGGCGGCGGTGGCATCGAGTGTCCCCCGCGGATCCGCCTCGAGAGTCGGATGCTCGAATTCCGGATGCAGGCCCTTGGTGAGTTCCTGCGTCTTCTCAGAATGCCGTTGGCAACGTCGCCTGCCGCCGCGGCGAAGCATTTCCTCGGCCCGCCGTTTGGTGACTTCGATCCACCTCTATCGAATCGCCCGACTGCTCAGTGGCAGTGGATCGCTGAACGACCGGCATGGGCCAAAAACGAATGGTGCAGGGCAAATGACCGGCGAGGACGCGCACCTGAGTGGCCACCCCCGATCATCGGTCGGCACCTGTCGCCGATGATTCACCTGCAGAACCAGGCCTCGACAGGTGCTCAAACGCTGATCGACCCGGAGGACCAGACGAAAAATCCCAAGAATCGAGCCCTGCCATCCACAGCCTCGTCCAAGCCCACGCGAACCCGCCGCCAGCTTGGCCTGATCGGGGGCGCGTCCTTCAGCGGATACGGCAAATACAGCAAAAATCGGGTGCAGAACGAATCATCCACCCGGTGATGTGCCACCCCAAGCTCCGGAAATATCCCGATCCCCCAACCTGCAAAAAGGATGACATTTTGGGTGCGGGTAAAAATTCTTCAAAAAAAGCGTTGCGACTTCGGCGGCGATTCCTAATCTCTGCGCTCCCGTTTCGCCTCTAACAAGGCTGAACGATGAGCCCGGCCGATAACCAAGTTGCTCCAAGCAACTGGGAGTGATGGCTGAGTGCACGACGGCGAGTGCTGCGTGTCCATTTTTGAACTTTTGCCTGTGAAAACATTTAGGCCTCTAACGCCTTCGACGCGTTACATGACGTACGCCGATTTTTCGGACATCACGAAGAGTCGTCCTGAAAAGTCGCTGGTTTATACCCGCAAGAAATCTGGCGGCCGTAACAGCTACGGCCGCGTGACCGCCCGAGCAATCGGTGGCGGTCACAAGCAGAAGGTCCGGGTGGTAGACTTCCGGCGCAGCAAGGTGGGTATTGAAGCCAAGGTTGTCGCGGTGGAGTACGACCCCATCAGAAGCGCACGTCTGGCGCTGGTGGAGTACACCGACGGTGATCGTCGCTACATCATCTGCCCTGAGGGCTTGAAGGTGGGCACGACGATCATGAATGGCCCCTCGGCCACTCCTACCGTCGGCAATTGCCTTCCCCTCTCCGCCATCCCGATGGGTGTTACTGTGCACAACATTGAGTTGGTGCCTGGTAAAGGTGGGCAGATGGTTCGGTCTGCCGGTTCGGGAGCGACCCTCATGTCTCGGGACTCCGGCTATGCGCAACTTAGATTGCCCTCCGGCGAAATTCGTCGCGTTCACGAGAACTGCGTTGCGACCATTGGTCAGGTTGGCAATACGCAACACGAGAACGTTGTCCTCGGCAAGGCTGGGCGCAGCATTCACCGAGGCCGTCGTCCGATGTCCCGTGGTATGGTTCGCAATCCAGTGGACCATCCCAATGGTGGCGGTCAGGGCAAGTCCAAGGGTGGTGGCGGTCGCCAGCACCTGGTGTCTCCGTGGGGTGTCCTTGCAAAGGGATATCGCACCCGAGAGAAGCGGAAGATTTCCAACCGGTTCATCCTGGTTCGCCGGGACGGCCGACCGATGAAGCTCAAGTAAGCATATGGGACGTTCTCTTAAGAAAGGGCCGTTTGTGGATCAGCACCTGATGGACAAGGTCCAGAAGGCGCGGGCTGCAAAATCCAAGGCTCCCATCAAGACATGGTCGCGTCGCTCGACCATCACCCCCGACTTTGTCGGGCTCACCGTCAACGTGCACAACGGACGCGTGTTCAACCCTGTGTTCATTACCGAAAACATGGTCGGCCACAAGTTGGGTGAGTTCAGCCTCACCCGCACATTCAAGAAGCATGGCGCGCATACCGCCAAGGCGGAAGCCAAGTAGCAAGGAACCCCATGGAAGTGCACGCAATCTACAAAAATTTCCGCATGTCCCCGCAAAAGGTGCGGGAGGTGGTGCGTCAGGTGCAGGGCATGAACGCAGTTCAGGCTCTCGCTGTACTGAAGGTTGTTCCTCGCAAGTCCGCCCGAGCGGTTGCGAAGACTCTTCAATCGGCTATCGCCAATGCGGAAAACAACCATGGCCTAAAGGCCGAGACCCTCAGGGTTTCTGGCGCCTTTGCTCAAACCGCCGGATCCTTCAAGCGCTTCGTTCCGAAGGCTCGCGGTTCCGCTGGCCCAATCATCAAGCGCAACAGCCACATCAAGATCGTCCTCAGCGACAACTGATCCTATGGGCCAAAAAACCAATCCGATCGGCTTCCGCATTCCGGTCAACCATGACTGGCGATCCAAGTGGTTCGCCAACAAGAGGGACTTCAGCGGCCTCCTCGTTGAGGATCAACTCATCCGCTCGATCCTGAAGAAGAAACTGGAGAGCGCCTCTGTTCCGCGCATCAATATTGAACGCGCTGCCAACCGCTGCCGCGTAACAATCTTCACCGCCCGTCCCGGTGTCGTTATTGGCCGTAAAGGGTCCGAAATCGACCGGCTCAAGGAAGAGCTTTCTAAAATCACCGGCAAGGATATCTACGTCGATATCCAAGAGGTCAAGCAGCCCGACCTGGATGCCCAGTTGGTCGCCGAGAACGTAGCCCTTCAACTCGAGCGGCGGATTAGCTTCCGTCGTGCGATGAAGAAGGCCATCCAAATCGCGATGGACCTCGGAGCTAAGGGTATCAAGGTTCGCTGTGCTGGTCGCCTTGGCGGCGCTGAGATTGCTCGGGTCGAGACTTACCACCAGGGAAGCGTTCCGCTTCATACACTTCGTGCAAACGTGGACTTTGGCTTCGCAGAGGCGAGGACGGTCTACGGAAAGCTCGGTGTAAAATGCTGGATCTGCAAGGGAGAGCCCAAGCGAGCGGAGCGCAGGCCTGAACCGATCACGAAGCCTGCTTAAGCGAACGATCGCTCTAACGCACAATCTAGGATAAAGGATTTCATATGGCCCTGATGCCCGCACGGGTAAAGTACCGCAAGATGCAGAGAGGCAGCCGAACCGGTCTTGCCTCTCGTGGTAACACCGTTGCTTTCGGAGAGTACGGTCTCCAGGCGCTGGAGCGCTGCTGGATGGACACCAAACAGATCGAGGCTGCTCGCGTTGCGATCACCCGATACATGAAGCGACGCGGCAAGGTCTGGATCCGGATTTTTCCAGATAAGAGCTTCACCAAAAAGCCCCTCGAGGTTCGAATGGGTACAGGAAAGGGCGGTGTTGAATCCTGGGTTGCTGTCATCCGGCCGGCTAGTGTGCTTTTCGAGATTGATGGTGTTCCTGAAGCGATCGCCCGCGAGGCGATGCGCCTGGCGGCCACCAAGCTTCCCATCTCAACCAAGTTCATTTCCCGGCATAAGCTCGGTTGATTAATTTATCCCATGGCTACCAACGCTTTCAAAGAGATGTCCGCACAGGAGCTCACCGCCAAGGGGCGGGAATTGCGCCTGGAACTTTTCAACATGCGGCTGCAAAAGGCTACCGCTCGCCTTGAGAAGTCGCATCGCATTCAACAGTTGCGCCGTGATATCGCACGCTGCGAAACCCGGTTGTCCTCCTTGCGGGTGACGTCGGATGGCAAAAAGGCTTAACCCTCTGGTATATGGCTGAAATTTCCGAAGTTCGTGGCCACCGCAAGGAGCGGGTGGGAGAAGTGGTCTCCAGCAAGATGCAGAAGACGATTGTCGTCCGCGTCGAGCGTCGCTTCAGGCACACCCAGTTCAAAAAGATCGTGACGAGCTTCCAGAAGCTCTACGCTCACGACGAAACCAATCAGGCTAAGGTCGGAGATTTGGTTCGGATTCAAGAGACTCGTCCGCTGTCCCGCACGAAGTGCTGGCGGTTGATGGAGGTTCTGAATGCGGATGGATCCTCGAAGACGGCTGTCTGACGTTCTAACCAGACCTCAAGGGGATTCATCATGCTTCAAATTCGCACAAGTCTTGATGTTGCGGACAATACCGGGGCCAAGGTCGCTTGGACCATCGGTGTCTTGGGTAGCAACCAGGTTTATGCCGGGGTCGGCGACATCATTAAGGTCCATATCAAGGAGGCCGCTCCTGACGGTTCAGTGAAGAAGGGCGATGTTTGCACGGCGGTTGTCGTCCGAACAAAGCAACCCATTCGCCGATCGGATGGCTCTTACCTCCGGTTCGACCGCAACGCGATCGTTATCATCAATGCGGAAGGCGAGCCGAAGGGAACCCGCATTTTTGGTCCTGTCGCTCGCGAACTTCGCGAGAAGCGGTTCATGAAGATCATCTCGCTGGCGCCAGAAGTCATTTGAGGTTCGAATATCAGCCAAGGTTATGGCAAAATTTCATGTCAAGAAGGGTGACGAGGTTATCGTCATCGCCGGGTCGGCAAAGGGCCGGCGCGGGACCGTTTCCAAGGTGGTGACGTCTGAAGAGGCTGTCATCATCGAGGGGAATGACGAGCGCTCCAAGGGTCAGGAGGATCGCACCAGGCTGGTAAAGCCCGTGCTCCATTATCTTCGTAAGAGCCAGCAGAACCCACAGGGTGGATTGCTTTGGCTCGAGGGACCTGTCCATGTGTCGAACGTTATGAAGGCCGACGAGTTCGAGCGTCGCCGTGCAAAGAAGACCGCCAAGAGCTAAGCCATGAAGCCCCGTCTCCAGGAGAAGTACGAGAAGGAAGTTCGCCCCGCGCTGGTTACCAGCCGAGGTTACAAGAACGTCCACCAGGTCCCCAAGATTGAGAAAATCGTGATCAATATGGGGGTCTCGACGTCCCGCGAAAAGGGTGCGCTCGAGGAAGCCGTAAAGGATCTGACCGCGATCACCGGACGCAAGCCAGTGATCAATAAGGCCAAGAAGAGCGTCGCGAATTTCAAGCTCCGGATGGGCCAGTCTGTTGGCTGCCGGGTGACGTTGCGTCGTGAAGTCATGTACGAATTCTTTGACAGGCTGGTGGCTACCGCCCTTCCTCGGATTCGTGACTTCCGTGGCATCAGCCCTCGGCAGTTTGATGGTCGCGGTACCTATTCACTGGGCCTTCCCGACCAGACCACGTTTCCAGAGATTGAACTCGATAAGATCAAGTTCAACCAAGGCATGGACATCACGATCGTGACCTCAGCAGATACGGATGCCGAGGCCTGTGAGCTCTTGAGGCTCATGGGAATGCCTTTCTCCAAGTAATCCAAAAGAACTTTTCCAGAGTATGGCCAAAAAATCATGGTTGGCGCGCGACAAGAAAAAAGCCGCGACGGTCAAGAAATACGCTTCGATCCGCGCGGAGTTGAAGGCTAAGGGCGATTATGTTGCTCTGAGCCAGCTCCCTCGGAATGCCAGCCCGGTTCGGGTTGTCAATCGATGCAAGATCAGTGGGCGGCGGCATGCGTTCATCAGAAAGTTCGGTGTCTCCCGTCTCACCTTCCGTGAACTTGCCCTGACTGGTCAGATTCCGGGGGTCATCAAGGCCAGCTGGTAAGGAACCCTACGTCATGCACGATCCGATTTCAGATCTACTTACCCGCATCCGGAACGCGGGAATGGCCAGGCACGCCAAGGTTACCATCCCGCACTCCAAACTGAAGGAGTCGGTGGCCGCTATCCTCAAGCAGGAAGGTTACGTGGCGGATGTGACTGTGGAGGGAGCAACCATCAAGTCCATCATTGTCTCGCTGAAGTATGACCAGAAGAGGCCGGTAATTGTCGGCCTGCGTCAGATCAGCACTCCGGGTCTCCGCCGCTACGTCCGTAGCACCGAGATACCCCGTGTGCTTGGCGGAATGGGAGTTGCCGTCGTATCGACCTCCCGAGGCGTCATGTCCGGCCAGGATGCCAAGAAGCAAAATCTGGGCGGCGAACTCGTTTGTTACGTTTGGTAAGGAGTACCTATGTCAAGAATCGGAAAACAACCCGTTGAGGTGCCTGCCAAGGTTAAGGTTTCCATCAACGGAAACGTGATCTCTGCAGAGGGACCGAAGGGCAAATTGGATCTGAATCTTCCCCGGTTCACGGCCGCGAAGGTCGAGGGAACCAAGGTGTTGTTGACCCGGGCTTCTGAATCTGCTGAAGCCAGGGCGATGCACGGTCTGGCACGAGCCTTGGTCAACAACATGGTTCGTGGCGTGAGCGACGGCTTTCAAAAGAAGCTTGAGATTCAGGGTGTCGGCTTCAAGGCCGCGGTCCAGGGCAACATTGTCAATATGTCGCTTGGGTTCAGTCATCCGATTCTTTACCCGATCCCTGCTGGAATTAAGGTGGTGGTCGAAGAGAACACCAAGATCAGCATCGATGGCGCCAGCAAGGAAACCGTGGGACGCGTCGCTGCCGAACTTCGGAGTTACTACCCCCCTGAACCTTACAAGGGTAAGGGTGTTCGTTACGCTGGGGAGCATGTCGTCCGCAAGGAAGGCAAGACCGTTCAGTAAACCCTTCAAAGTCTAGCTTTCGCTGCAACATGAGACCCGAGAAAAAAATCATCCTGGCCCAAAAGCGCCGTTGGCGCGTTCGCCAGAAGCTGTCCGGCACGGCCCTAAGGCCCCGCATGGCTGTGAAGTTCACCGGAGCGCATATTTACGTTCAGTTCATTGACGATGGCGCAGGGCTGACAATCGCATCCGTTGGCACTCGTGACAAAGTTGCTCCCAAGGAGGTTCGGGGTGCAAACGTTGCGAATGCCACTCTGACCGGCAAACGGGCTGCGGAGGCTGCAAAGGCAAAGGGTATCGAAGCTGTGGTTTTTGATCGGGGAGCTGCCCGGTACCATGGCAAAGTGAAGGCGCTGGCGGATGCTGCGCGCGAAGCTGGTCTCAAATTCTGATCTGGAGGTTTATCGTGGCTGACGAAATCGAGAATAAGAACGCTGGAGCTCCTGCCGCACCTGTGGCGGCCCCTGTAGCTTCTGCCCCTGCTTCCTCTCCGTACCAAGGTGGTGCGTCGTATGGTGGCGGACGATTCGAGCGCGGCGACCGGCCTCGGAGGCGTCGCGGGCCTGATGGCGATGGTGATTCCAAGCGGGACGATTTGGCTGAAAAGGTGATTTTCATCAACCGCTCCGCCAAGGTAGTCAAGGGCGGCCGTCGATTCAGCTTCAGCGCTCTTGTAGTTGCGGGTGATCGACACGGCCGCGTGGGATTGGGACTTGGGAAGGGAACTGAAGTTTCTGACGCCATTCGCAAGGGCGGCGACAATGCTAAGACCGGGCTTCGTCCTGTCAGCCTTGTCGGAAACACGATCCCTCACGAGGTTTACGCAGCTTTCGGTGGGGCCAAGGTCCTTTTGAGGCCGGCCTCGCCGGGTACCGGGTTGATTTGCGGCAAGACCGTCCGTGCGGTGGTCGAGTCTGTTGGAATCCGTGATATCCTGTCCAAGTCGCTGGGTTCCAAGAATGCGGCCAATGTGGCGAAGGCTACTTTGAAGGCACTTCAGCAATTGCGCACGCGCGAGACTATTTTGCGCAGTCGTGGCTTGGAGCAACGCGTCAAGAAAACCATCTGATTTATATGCGACTTCACGATCTCAAACCTCGGCCTGGCGCCAAACACCGTCGTAAGCGGTTGGGTGCAGGCGAGTCCAGCGGCCATGGTAAGACATCCGGGCGCGGAGGTAAGGGCCAGAGCGCCCGCTCCGGCAGTTCGATCCGGATTGGTTTCGAAGGTGGTCAGATGCCGTTGATTCGCCGCATTCCAAAGCGGGGTTTCAACAATAAGGCTTTCGGTACGACCTATCTTCCCGTCAATCTGACGAGCCTCAATTTGTTTGAGGAAGGCGCCGTTGTGGATGCCGCCGCACTGAAAGCGGCTGGGATTGCCAAGGGCACAAGCGATGGCGTCAAGATTCTTGGTACGGGTGAGTTGACCAAGAAGCTCACGGTTCGGGCGTCTGCCTTCAGTGCTGCGGCCAAGGCTGCGATCGAGAAGCTGGGCGGCACCGCAGAAGTAGTCAGCTAAAATCCTGGATTCCCATGCTGGGTCAGATCTTCCAAACATTTGCCAACTGCTTCCGGATCCCGGAGCTGAGGTCGCGCTTGGTGTTCACCGGGCTCGTTCTCTTGGTGGCGCGCTTGGTTGCGCTGACCCCTATTCCAGGTCTGGACGGCCGTGCGCTGAACGACCACTTCGAGAAAACCTCGGGTCAGGGTGGTGTAGTCAGTTTCTACTCTCTTTTCACCGGAGGGGCCTTGGAGAAATGCTCCGTAGGTTCGTTGGGAATCATGCCGTACATTTCGGCAACGATTATCATTCAGCTGTTGTCGGCTGTTCTTCCGGGATTGGCGAAACTCGCCAGGGAAGAGGGCGGGAGGGCCAAAATCATAGCGTACGGGCGATACCTTACCGTGCTCCTTTGTCTTGGTCAGGGCTTGGTCATGGCCATCGGATGGGAAAACGCGAAAGAAGCGTTCAACTACGATGGCGGGAGGGTGGTTCTTATCGATAACCGTTGGGTCTACCTTTTCCAGACGGTTACCATCCTCACTGCGGGCACGTTGATGTTGATGTGGTTGGGCGAGCAGATTTCGGAAAGGGGGATTGGGAATGGGGTTTCGTTGTTGATCACGATTGGGATCCTGGCCCGGTTGCCTTTGGCGATGACTTCGCTTTGGACCGGTTTCTTTCCGCCCGAGGGAATTGAGGCGAGGTTCCGTTGGCCGCATGCGATCCTGCTTCTCGCATTGCTGGCGATCGTGATTACTGGAGTGATTTTGGTGACCCAAGGTCAGCGTAAGATTCCGGTGCAGTACGCCCAGAGAGCGGTGGGTCGGAAAGTGTTTGCCGGTAGCACGTCTTATATGCCCTTGCGGGTGAACTATGCCGGTGTGATGCCAGTGATCTTTGCGCAGGCGATCCTGATGTTCCCTGGGTTGCTTTTTGATAAACTCGGTGCCTCGGCCAACTTGCCGTTTTTCAGTGAGCTCGGGCGGTTGATGCGGCCGGACACGATCTTCTATCTCGTTGCCGAGTCTCTGATGATCATTTTCTTCAGCTACTTCTGGGTGGCTACCCAGTTTAACGAGCTACAGATCGCCGACGACCTGAAGAAGCACGGTGGATATATCCCCGGAGTTCGGCCTGGTGTTGCAACCAGCGACTTCCTGCACCGTTCCATGTCTCGGTTGACTTTGGCTGGGGCAGTTTTCCTCGCGATCCTGGCAGCCATTCCGACGTTGATGAACTTCACCATGAAGATCGACTTCAATGTCGCCACGTTTTTTGGAGGAACCTCTTTGTTGATCACTGTGGGTGTCTTGTTGGATACGATGAGGCAGATGGAGAGCCACCTCTTGCTCCGGCAGTATGATGGGTTCTTGAAGAAGGGACGCGTCAAGGGCCGGTCCTGAGTCAGGATTTGTCACTTAGTTCTTTGTAATGCAATCCCGGGGAGCTGTCGCCTGTTGATGGGACAGCCCCGAAAATAGCCGATGGCCAAGCCTGTTCCAAAAACCGCAGCGGAGATCGATTCAATGCGGTTGGCGGGTAGGATGGCGATGCGGGTGTTGCGTCGGGCCGCGGGTGCGGTCGGACCGGGAATAACCACTGGAGAGTTGGACCAGTTGATCGGGCGATGGATTGCGGAGGAGGGCGGAACCAGTGCCTTTTTGGGCTATCGAGGTTTCCCTGCTAATGCGTGCATCTCGGTCAACGAGGAGGTCATTCACGGGATCGGTGGAGTCCGGAGGCTTCAGTTTGGTGATCTAGTCAAACTAGACATCGGAGTGAGGGCTCGGGGTTTCGTTGGTGACGTGGCGATGACCGTGGCCTGCGGCGGATGCAGTCCGATAGCCCAGAAGCTCCTGGACGTAACAATTCAGGGGTTGCGGGAGGGAATCGGGCAGGTCCGCGGTGGTTCAACCACGGTTGACGTAGGAAGGGCCGTTCAACGCGTCGTTGAGGCCGCCGGATTCGGTGTCGTGCGTGAATTTTGTGGGCATGGGGTGGGCAGGAATGTCCATGAAGAGCCGCAGGTTCCGAACTACGTCGACCTGCGGAACTCGGTGAGGCTCAGGCCCGGAGTGACGATTGCAATCGAGCCCATGGTGACGGTGGGTTCTCCTTCCGTAAAAATCTTGGATGACGGATGGACGGTGGTTACGCATGATAGGCAGCTCTCCGCTCACTTTGAGCACACAGTGCTCGTGACGGAGGGTGGGGCAGAGATTTTGACAGATGATGGAATGCCTCCTCTGTATTGAGAGAGGTCGGAACGGAGACTTTTAGAAGATGAAAGTTCGAGCGTCGGTAAAGAAGCTTTGCGAAAACTGCAAAGTGGTGCGGCGGAAGGGTGTGATCCGTGTGATCTGCTCCAATGCTCGGCACAAACAGCGTCAGGGCTGAAATCAAGGAACTGCCATGCCACGTATTCTGGGTGTAGATATTCCGGGTGATAAGCGCGTCGATATTGCGCTGCGTTACGTCTACGGACTGGGTCCGGTCAATTCGCGCGACATTCTGGCTCGGGCGAACATCGATCCTGCTCTGAGGGCGAAGAATTTGTCCGAGGCGCAGCTGTCGCAGATCGTGAATGCGATCCAGGAGGGCAAGTATGTCATCGAGGGCGATCTGCGCCGCGAGATTGGCATGAACCTGAAGCGTCTGCAGGCGATCAAGTCTTACCGCGGTGTGCGTCATCTCAAGGGCCTTCCGGTCCGTGGGCAACGCACTCAGACCAACGCACGGACCCGCAAGGGACCGCGTCGTACGGTCGGCGTTCAGCGTAATCCGAACGCCAAGGCCGGAACCCACTAAACCACTTTCAAGGACGATATGGCTGACGAGACGAAGCCCAAAAAGGCTCCAGCGAAGAAGGAAGCTGCCGAAGGCGCAGCTGCAGCTGCCTCTCCGGCACCTGAAAAGCCCACAAAGGCGAAGAAGGCCCCTGAAGCTGCTGCCGGTGCGGCAGGAAACGTGGCGGCGGCTTCTGCTGCGGCCCCGGGCGCTCCGGCGCCGGCTGCGTCCGCGCCTACGGCTGCAGAGCTGTTGGGTGAGGACCCCAAGGCCCAGAAGATCATCCGGGCCAAGGGTGCCAAGAACATCGCCAGCGGAGTGGCGAATATCCTCGCAACCTTCAACAACACCCAAGTCACGATTACGGACATGCAGGGCAACAGCCTTGGGTGGAGCACATCCGGGCGTGTTGGGTTCAAGGGTTCACGCAAGAGCACGGCCTTTGCGGCTCAGCAGGCGGCTCAGGACGCCGCGCGTCAGGCCATGGCACATGGCTTGCGCGAGGTTGAAGTTCGGGTGTGTGGGCCTGGTTCTGGCCGCGAGTCGGCGATTCGCGCGCTCCAGGCAATCGGTCTGGAGATCACCGCAATTAAGGATTCTACACCGATTCCGCACAATGGTTGCCGGCCTCGGAAGAAGCGCCGCGTGTAGTCTCAACTTCGATATCATCACATGGCACGTTATACTGGTCCCCGCGTTCGCATCAGCCGTCGGCTGGGCGTACCCATCTTCGGTTCCTCCAAGTACTTGGAGCGCCGGCCTTATCCTCCGGGCATGCATGGCCCGAAGTCTCGCCGCAAGAACAGCGACTATGCTGTCGGTCTTCTTGAGAAACAGAAGTTGCGTTTCTTCTATGGGCTTCAGGAGAAGCAGTTCCGGAACGTCTACGAGCGCGCGTTGCGCATGCGTGGGGTTACGGGTGAGAAGATGCTCCAGATTCTTGAGACCCGGCTGGACAACGTGGTCTACCATTCTGGTTTCGGTTTGACCCGGCCTGGTGCCCGGCAGTTGGTTGGGCATGGGCACGTTCGGGTGAATGGTCGGAAGGTTGATGTCGCCTCGTTTGTCGTGAAGGTGGGCGACGTGATCGAAATCAAGGATCACACCAAGAGCAAGTCGGCGGCTCGGAAGAGCCTTGAGGGATCCACAGCTCGTGTGGTTCCGGATTGGATTGCCGTCGACCGCGAGAACTTGAAGGCGACCTTGTTGCGGATTCCGACTCGCGACGAGATCAATCCAATCGCCAATGAGCAGGCGGTTGTCGAGTTCTACTCCCGCTAAACCTTAAACCTCCGGCGAGGTTCGCCGGAAATGCAATTATATGGGGAATCGCCTGCCGCGGGTGGTGTGGCGACTCTCAGTTTGAAATTGCAGATTGTACATTATGCCTGTTCGTCTTGGTCGTTTTGAATTGCCTAAGCGTCTGGTCAAGGACGAGTCCTGTTCGACGGAAACGTACGCCCGTTTCGTGGCTGAGCCCTTCGAAACCGGTTACGGTCATACCGTTGGCAACTCGCTCCGGCGCGTTTTGCTGTCCTCGCTGGAGGGTGCCTCCATCACGTCGGTCAAGATCGATGGGGCGATGCACGAGTTCACAGCGGTGGACGGTGTGGTTGAGGACGTCACCGATATCGTGCTGAACCTCAAGCGGGTGAAGTTCAAGGTTCACTCCCGTGAGACGCAGACCCTGTTGCTGTCCGTCAACAAGGAAGGTGCCGTGACCGCGGGAGACATCGAACTCAACCAGAATGTTGAGGTCGTGAATCCGGGGCAGCATATCTGCACCTTGGACCGCAAGAAGAAGTTGGAGATGGAGTTGGAGGTCAAGGTTGGCCGTGGTTTCTGTCCTGGCGACGAGAACAAGAAAGTGGATCAGGCGATCGGTGTGATTGCCATTGATTCGCTCTTCTCTCCTGTGGCGCGGGTTCGCTATTCCGTGGAAGCAGCCCGTGTCGGGCAGCGTACGGACTATGACAAGTTGATCCTGGAGTTGTGGACCGACGGACGGCTTTCGCCGGACGATGCGTTGACGCAGGCTTCGGCGATCCTTCAGCATCATCTCGACGTGTTTGTCGGGTATGACAAGAATGCGGTTGAGTTCGAGGAAGAGGCGAAGCCGCAGGACGACGAGAAGGCGAAGCTCAAGAAGTTGCTCAACATGTCGGTCAACGAGATTGAGCTGAGTGTTCGGGCTGCCAACTGCTTGAACAACGCCAATATCACCACGGTGGGACAGTTGGGCATGAAGACTGAGCAGGAGATGCTCAAGTACCGCAATTTCGGCAAGAAGTCGTTGAACGAGATCAAGGAGAAGCTGGCCACGCTCGGTTTGGCTCTGGGTATGACCTTTGAGCCTGGCCTCCTTGAACCGCAGCCCGAGCCGGCCAACAAGCTTTAATTCCCCAGTACCATGCGACACCTGAAGCGCAACACGAAGTTCGGGCGGAACAGCGAGCACCGCAATGCGATGCTCACGAACCTGGCCTCGAACGTCATCAAACACCAACGCGTCACGACCACCATCACCAAGGCAAAGGTTGTACGCCAGGTGGTCGAGAAGCTGATTACTCTCGGCCGCCACGCCATTGGCGCGACCAAGGAGAAGAACGTTCACCTCCGTCGTCAGGCGGCCGCGAAGCTGCGTACGCAGCCCCGGTCCCTGTTCCGTGGTACGCCTACCCGCAAGGGCAAGGTGGCACGTGAAGAGTGGCGCGAGGAGAATGATCTCGTGCACATCCTTTTCGACAAGATCGCGCCGGTGTTCAAAGACCGTGCGGGTGGTTACACACGGATTGTGAAGCTTGGGCAGCGTCAGGGTGATGCGGCGCAACTCGCGATCATCGAGTTGGTCGAGTTTCCCCAGACGGGAGCAGCGGTTGCCGCTCCTGCGCAGTCCTGATAGTCGCGCTGGGCTGCTGGAAGGCGGCTCTAGCTGTTAGAGGGAGCGGGTGGTCTTCGGACCCCCGCTCTTTTTTTGTTTGGGTTCAAAGGCCCCTTGCTTCGGGTCGCGGAAGCCTCACAACGTATTGCGCATAACATTTTCCCGTTCACCCGGTCCAAGCCCCATCTGCCATGACCACTGAGGAAGCCATCAGCCAGTTCCGAGAGACTTACGCCGCGATTCGAGCCGAGATTGGTCGGGTCATGGTGGGACAGGATTCCATTGTTGAGGGGACCCTCAACGCGATTTTTGCCGGTGGGCATGTGTTGCTGGAGGGTGTGCCGGGGTTGGGAAAGACCCTGTTGGTCCGCACGTTGGGTGAGGTACTGGATCTGAGTTTCAGTCGAGTTCAGTTCACACCGGACCTGATGCCGGCAGACATTCTCGGGACCAATCTGGTGATGGAGTCGCCGGACGGGAGAAGGCAGTTCCAGTTCCAGAAGGGGCCGATTTTTGCCCATCTGGTGTTGGCGGATGAAATCAACCGGGCGACGCCGAAGACGCAGTCGGCGATGCTGGAGGCGATGCAGGAGCGGCAGGTGACTGCAGGGGGTGAAGTACGGCCGCTTCCGCAGCCATTCTTTGTTCTGGCGACGCAGAATCCCATTGATCAGGAGGGCACCTACCCGCTTCCGGAGGCCCAGTTGGATCGGTTTTTCTTCAAACTGATTGTTGGTTACCCGACGGCGGAGGAATTGACCGAGGTGCTGAATCGGACGACCGAAGGTGTGAAGGTTACGCCGAACAAGATGCTGGATGGGGCGGGTCTGGCGGAGTTGCAGAGACTGGTGCGGCAGGTGCCGATTGGTACGCATGTGAAGGACTACGCGGTGCGATTGGTTCTGGCGACGCATCCGAAAACGGGGACGGCGTTGCCGATCACCAATCAGTACCTTCGGTTCGGGAGCAGTCCGCGTGGTGGGCAGGTTCTGGTGCTGGCGGCCAAGGTGCGTGCGTTGACCCAGGGGCGGTTCAATGTGAGCTACGACGACATCGCAGCCGTTGCGGCGTCGGCCCTGAGACATCGGCTCATCGTCAATTTCGAGGCGGAAGCCGAGGGGATCACGACCGATCACGTGATCCAGCAGATCCTGAAGGATGTTCCCCGGGACGCGGGTGGAGCGGTCTGATTTGGTCGAAGGGGCCACCATGGCTGGAATCCTGACACCGCAAGTGCTGAGGCGACTGGAGCAGTTCCAGTTGATCGCAGCGCGGCGGGCAAAGAGTTCTGCGAAGGGGGAGCGCCGCAGTCGTGCCAGGGGGCAGAGCGTCGAATTCGCTGATCATCGCAACTACGTCCTCGGGGACGACCTGCGCTATCTGGACTGGAATCTGTTTGGTCGACTCGATCGGTTGTTCCTGAAGCTTTATGAGGAGGAGCGTGAGCTTCCGGTGCGGATCTTCCTAGACGCGAGCGAGAGCATGTTGTTTGGAACACCTTCGAAGTTTGATTTCGCGCGACAGGTTGCGGCGGCGATTGGTTATGTGGCCCTCTGCGGGTTTGACCGGGTTTCGGTTCATGTTTTTCCAGACCTGACGGCCCAGAAGGAGGCCGACCTGACGCAGTACAACGCGCAGCTCGCGATTCGGGGAGCGCTTCGGAGTGTGCGGGGCAAGAAGTCCTCGCTGGAGTACTTCACGAACCTGACGGGGCTTCGGGGCGGAGGTGTGGCGGACTTCAACGGTGCGATGAAGCGTGGGGTTCTGGAGTCCCGGCAGGCTGGAGTTGCGGTGGTGCTCAGCGACTTTCTGGATCCGGCCGGGTATGAGCCGGGTTTGATGGCCTTGGTGGGACGGGGGTTTCAGGTGAACGCCATCCAGATCCTCTCCCCTGAAGAGTTGGATCCGTCCGCGTTCGGTGATCTCCGGTTGGTCGATTCGGAGACGGGATCCCTTCAGGAGGTCACGTTTGGCAAGTATCGGCTCGCTGCGTATCGCCAGACGGTGGCGAACTACGTGCAGCGGCTTCGCGAGTTCTGTCAGGGGAGGGGGGCCAACTTTTTCAGCTGCAGTTCGGGAGAATCCATCGAAGACCTTTTGTTGCGACAATTGAGGTCGGCTGAGATGTGGGGCTAGCGAATGGAAGTATGAGCTCGAAGGAACCAATGCGGGTACGGGACTTGAACCGACGGCGCTTCATCCGTGTAGCGGCGGGGGTGGCGGGAGGAATGGCTGCAGTCCCTGGGCTGATCGCGAACGAGACCTACGAAATGCCATTCGAGAATGGCAGCCGGGAACTGGTTCGGTATCCGGAGAAGCGGCCCCTGATCCGTCTGACGAGTCGCCCTCCCCAGTTGGAGACACCGATGGCGGTGTTCAACGAAGGGATCCTGACGCCCAATGATGCCTTCTTCGTTCGTTATCATCTGGCTGGTTCACCCCCGTCCCGCGACGTGTTGACGCCGGACGCCTTTCGGTTGCAGGTCGTGGGTGCCGTCCGCAAGCCCATCGAGATCAGCATCGCCGATCTCCTTCGACGTTTCGAAGTGACGGAGGTGGTCGCGGTGAACCAGTGCTCGGGAAATGGGCGTGGCCTGTTTACGCCGCGGGTGGGTGGCGGGCAGATGGGAAACGGGGCCATGGGATGCGCGCGGTGGAAAGGGGTGCGGTTGGTGGATGTCCTGAAGGCGGCCGAACTCGAGCCTGCTGCGAAGCAGGTGCTGTTTGACGGCATGGACAAGCCCGTGACGGCGACGATTCCCGACTTTGTGAAGTCGATCGAATTGGACCAGGCGCTGGATCCGGATCTCCTGTTGGCGACGGAGATGAACGGCCAACCCCTGCCGTGGCTCAATGGATTCCCGCTGCGTCTGGTTGTGCCGGGGCACTATGGGACCTATTGGATCAAGCATCTTCACCAGATCACCGTGGTGGATTCGAGCTACAAGGGCTATTGGATGGATCCCGCCTACCGTATTCCCGACGATCCCTGTGCGCACATCGAGCCCGGTTCCAAGCCCAGGCGCACGGTGCCCATCAGTCGGTTCAACGTACGTTCGTTCATCACCAGTCTTGCCGAGGGAGTCCAGGTGAGGTCGGGAGAAAAGCAGCGCGTTCGGGGAATCGCCTTCGATGGTGGGTCTGGCATTCGTGAAGTGACGTTTTCGGATGATGGGGGAAAGACCTGGCGTGGTGCGGAGTTGGGGCGGAGCGAGGGACGGTTTGGTTTCCGGGAATGGACGGTTGACTGGAAGCCTGCCGGTCCGGGTGAGCGGACCCTGTGGGCCAAGGCGACCAATCGGTTGGGGGAATCCCAACCGTTGGAGGCCTTGTGGAACCCCGCTGGCTATATGCGGAACGTGGTGGAGCCTGTGAAGGTGAGGATCGTATGAACCCACGATGGCTTGGAATCCTTGCGGGAGTCCTGATCGCGGCCGTGGACTCTCCGGCGGATGAATGGAAGCTGCCGCCCGAGACGATAGCCCTCAAGCCTGGCAAGGGGCGCGAGGTCGTCCTTGGACAATGCGCGATGTGCCATTCGTTGGACTACATCACGACGCAGCCCCCGCTTCCCAAGGCTGGGTGGGTAGCCTCGATCGAGAAGATGCGTTCGAAGTACGGTGCGCCGGTTCCAACGAACTCGGTGGCACTCCTTGCGGATTACCTGACGGAGCAATACGGAAAGCCCGCCGCCAAGCCGTGATCCTGCCATGCGCTTCCTGACTCCGCTTGCATTCTGGTTCGCGTTGGCCCTGCCGGCGGTGGTCGTCTTTTACCTGCTCAAGCGCAAGCGAGTGACCCGGGTTGTTCCTTCGACCCTCCTCTGGCAGCGATTCCTGGCGGAGACGCAGGCCAGTGCTCCCATGCAGCGACTGCGCCACAATTGGCTCCTGCTCCTCCAGTTGCTGTTGTTGCTGCTCCTGGTGCTGGCACTGGCCCGACCCTATTTTGCCGGCAAGGCGGGACTGGGTCAGATGCAGGTGGTCGTATTGGACGCGAGTGCGTCGATGCAGGCCACCGATGAAACGCCGTCGCGATTCGAGCGCGCGCGCAAGGATGCGCTTGCCTTGGTGGACGCCTTGGCGGTTGGGAAGGGAGGGCAGATGGTGGTCCTGGTTGCGGGTGCCAATGCCGAGGTTCGACAGAGCGCCACCTCGGAAAAGGCGTCGCTTCGTCGGGCGCTGGAAGGAGCCCGGGTTACGGATTCCCCGACACGATTGGCGGAGGCCCTGAGGGTTGCGGAAACCCTGATTCGGGATCGCCCCGATGCGGAGATCCATTTGTTCAGTGATGGTGCCATCCCGGAGTTGGCCGAGTTCGAGACGCGTGACCTGAGGCTCGTCTATCACAAGGTTGGCAAAGGTGCGCGGAATGCGGGGATCGTGGCCTTTGACGTGAAGCCCAATCCTGAGGACCCAGCCAAGCGTGCGCTGTTCCTGAGCGTCGCGAATCACCGGTCGGAGTCTGTGGATGCGCGGATCGAGTTGGCCTTTGATGGCCAGTTGATTGAGACGAAGGCGGTGATGCTGGAGGCCACCAACACGACGCCGGTGGTCTTCATTGCATCGCAGGCGCGCGATGGGGTCTATACCGCGCGGTTGGTCGCGGAGGATGACCTCGCTGCGGACAATCAGGCGAGCGTGGTTTCCCTCATGCCGCAGCCGGTGCGGGTCCTGCTGGTTTCGCGCGGAAACCGTTTTCTCGAGAAGGCCCTCGCGGCGGCCGGCGTCAATGTCGAACTGAGCCTGGCTGCGGACCACAGTTCGGCGGACGCGGGTCGGCATGACGTTGTTGTGCTCGACGACGTGGTTCCTTCGGAGTGGCCCAGGGGCAATGTGCTCGCCATCCATGTTGCGCCTACCAATTGGTTCGAGGCGCCGATCGGTGAGATCGAGTCGCCTCCGATCGTGAACTGGCGCAACACACATCCGTTGCTCCGTTTTGTCTCGTTCGACAGCGTGCAGATTGCCAAGGCGCAGCAGGTGAAGTCGCCCGCTTGGGGCGTGTCGTTGGTTGATGCGCCGCAGTCGCCGTTGGTTATTGCCGGGGAGATGGGTCGGCAGCGGGTGGTGTGGGTGGGATTCGACACGCTGGAGAGCACCTGGCCGTTGCGAATCAGTTTTCCGATCTTCCTTGCGAACGTGGTGGATTGGTTGAACCCGGCGACGGCGAAGGCGGAGCAGTTCCTCGTCAAGTCGGGGGACGCGTTCCGTCTGCCACTGGCCGCTCCCGTGACGAGCGGGTCAGTTACTGGGCCGGATGGCAAGGTGCAGACGGTCACCCTGGCGCCTGAGGCGTCCGAGTTCGTGTGGTCGGACACGGGCCGGCAGGGCATCTACCGGGTTCAACTGGGCACCAACCAGTTGGCATTTGCCGCCAACCTCCTGGATGCCGCGGAGAGCAACATCCGTCCGCGGGAGACTCTGGATCTGGGTCGTTTCACGCAGGTGAAGGCGACGACCGAAAAGGATGCGAACCTGGAGTACTGGCGATGGTTCGCCCTGGCCGGCCTGGCGGTGATGTTGGGCGAATGGTGGTGGTTCCACCGCCGAACCGCATGAGCAAGGGATCCCGAAACCTCTCCAATGCGCTGCTGCTGATCTTCTCGGTGGCAATCCTGATTGGACTGCTCGTGTTGGCCCTCCTCGGGGCTGGCTTTGGAGGGGTGTATCGTGGCGATCCCGGTGTCAGGAATCGTTCCAAGGCATCCGCGGCTGCGCTGGTCCTGTACTGCGCACAGGATCAGGACTTCGCCGAAAAGGTCATCGCCGAGTTTTCCCGCAAGACCGGGATCGAAGTCAGGGCGGTGTATGACAGCGAACTGACCAAGACGGTTGGTCTTGCCAACCGATTGCTGGCCGAACGCGACAACCCACGCGCGGATGTCTTCTGGGGCAACGAGGAACTCCGTACCCGCCAGCTGGCGGACCGGGGCGTCTTCGGGACGAACCGAATCGGTGTTTCCGATGCGGGTTGGGTGGCCTTTGGTGCCCGTACCCGACGACTCGTCGTCGATCCCCAAAGACTGCCGGAGAAGGATCGTCCGACGAGCCTGATTGAACTGACGAATGCCCGGTGGAAGGGGAGGGTTTCCCTGGCGGTGCCGACGTTCGGGACGACCTCGACGCATTTCCACGCCCTGCGGGCTGCATGGGGGGAAGTGGCTTGGCGTCGATGGTGCGAGGCCCTGGCAGCCAACAAGCCTTTCCTTGAACCGGGCAACTCGCATGTGGTCCGGCGCGTGGCGCGTGGTGAGGCGCTGGTTGGCATTACGGATTCCGACGATGTGACGGTCGCGAATCGGGGCGGTGCGCGGGTAGAGGCACTGCTGTTGGAGCGGGATTTTCTGGTCATTCCAAACACGGTTGCCTTGGTGCGACCGGCCGCTCCGGAGTCGCCGGCGCGGCAGTTCCTGGGGTTCGTGTTGTCCGCCGGGGTGGTACAGGAATTGGTGACAGCCGGCGCCCTCGAAAGTCCGGTTGCTCCGGTTGGGGCATGGCTTCGACCGGACTGGAGACGAGTACTCGGGGATCTGGACATGGGCATCGGGGAATTGGAATCGAGGTTCCGGCGATGACTCCCTACTGGAATACCGTCTGGGTATCCGCTGGCGCCGCGGTGCTGGCGACGGGGATGGGTTGGGTGGTGGCGTTGGCGTGGTTGGGGAGCGGCGCCCGGTTGCGGCGAAGCCTGATGGGGGCGTGTGCCGTGACGCTGGGATTGCCTCCGTTCCTCTTGGCCAACTGTTGGCTCGAACTGACGGCTGGGTTGCGTCTGGAGTGGGGTGCCCAACACTCGGCGACCGCCATGTTGCCGCTGACCTCGCTGGTACTTGGAGCCATGCTGTGGCCGATCCCGGCTCTCGTTGCCATCGCCGCATGGAGCCGGGTCGAGTCCTCAACGCTCGAGTCCTTCCCGGGTCTGCGAGCGGGGAGTCTGCTCCGGCATGTCCTCTGGCCTGCGACCGCTGCGGGCAGCGGATTCGCGGCGCTGCTCAGTCTGTTTTTGGCCGCATCGAACTTCACCATTCCGACGCTCTTTCAGGTTCGGGTCCTTCCGGAGGTCCTGTGGGTGCGCTTCAATACCCAATTGGATGTTGGGGCTGCATGGCGGGAGGGATGGCCCTTGGTGGCCGGTGGAATCCTGGCATTGGCGCTGGGATGGAATGGGCGAGTGCGATGGCCATTCGAACGGGGATCCGCGGCACCTCGCGACTGGAGGCGGTCGCTGGGGTGGTGTTGGGGTGTCGCGTTGGCCGGCTTGGGGGTTGTGCTCGGGCTTTCGCTGGGCATTCCGTTGCTCCGCCTGGTCCAGTCCCCGCGCACCTGGGCCGAACTGGTTCCTGCCGTCCGTGCTGGATCGGGAGCCCTCTGGACCTCGGCTTGGATCGCGGCTTCGGTCGCGGCCGTCCTCTTGGTCATCACGCTCGGGTTGGCGCGGAAGGCGGACTGGTTCCGTCGGATCGGGCCGTTGGCTTGGCTCTGGTTCCTGACGCCCGGAATCCTGACGAGTTCGCTTTGGGTCCCCATTCTCGCGAAACCGGTCGCTGCTTGGGTGGCCGATTCGGCGCTGGCTTACTGGCTCGTACTGATCCCGCGCTATCTGGCCCTGGCGTGGTCGCTCGCAACGGTGGCCGCCAGTCGAGTGGATCCAACCGTTGTCGAATCGCTCCGGATGGCCGGTTGTGGAGCGGTTCGGTCGTGGTTGGTTGGAACGTGGCCGCAGATGCGGGGGCTGTGCCTGGCTGGGGCCTACGCGACGTACCTGCTCGTCCTCTGGGATGTTGAATCGATCCTGCTCGTCATGCCGCCCGGGCTTGAGACTGCGGCGGTGCGGGTCTTCAATCTGCTTCACTACGGCCACGCGGGTCAGGTGAACGCCCTTTGCCTGGCGTTGCTGGGGTTGGCCGTGCTGCCTTTGGCTCTGTGGGCGGTGGGTTCACGCATCCGGATGCGCGCGGGTTGGGTGGCGGCGGGTGCCCTTATGGTTGCCGGTTGTTCCGGGGATGAGGATCGCCAGTCCCGGTATCCGATCGAGAGTCGGTGGTTCAGCCACACCCAGATCATTGGCCGACGGGGCGTGGCGCCGGGCCAGTTCAACAAGCCGCGGTCGCTCGTCTGTGACCGCGACGACAACCTCTACGTTGCCGACGTCACCGGACGGATCCAGAAGTTCGATTCCAACGGCCGATTCCTCCTGCAATGGCAGATGCCGCAGACGGACCTCGGGAAGGCCAAGGGAATGGGGTTGGATCCCGAGGGTCACGTCCTCGTGATCGAACCGCATTACATGCGGGTCAACCATTTCGACGGCAATGGTCGGTTGCTGGCGCAGTGGGGAACCCGTGGAACGAATGCCGGCTCGTTCATCCTGCCGCGCGATGTCGTCGTCAATTCGCGGGGCGAGTACTTCCTCAGCGAGTACACGGTCGTGGACCGGGTCCAACGGTTTGGTCCGATCCGCTTCGGGAGCAATTCGGTCCCCCTCGAAATGCCGCGTTTCGAAGCGGTCTGGGGGCAACCGGGTGATGCCGCAGGCCATTTCAACCGGGCGGAGGGGCTCGGCATCGGGCCGAGGGACGAGGTCTTCGTCGCGGATTCGTGCAACCACCGCGTCCAGGTCTTCGACCGTGAGGGCAGGCTCTTGCGGACACATGGCAAACCGGGGTCCAATGCCGGGCAGTTCAGCTATCCCTTCGACATTGTCGTGGACGCCCGGGGCAGCCAGTTCATCTGCGAATTCGGCAACAG
>CAIMMI010000013.1 GCA_903842505.1 uncultured Verrucomicrobiota bacterium
AGAGTGAAGCTGCCGGGCTCCGGGGGTGGAGCGGCGTGTTGGGCGCGGACGATGCCGGTGGCGCCGGCAACGAAGGCAACCAACGCCGGCATCAGGCTCGAACGGGCGGGCATGGAATCAGGCTAATCATCCGTTTGGCCGGATCGAAGCCTGCAGTTGCGGGATGGCAACGGCGCGACACCCGACGCAAGCCGGCGGCAACAAGCGGGCGCAAAGAGTCCACAACGACCCGGAAGCGGTCGTCGGGCTGGGCGTGTCACGGTGTTGCCGATGTTGAGAATGAACGAGCGGAACCGCCGGTCGGGGCGCAGGTGGTCGGATGGGGCCGGTGCCGCGTCCTGGACCGCGGCGATCCTTTTGGCGGCGACGATGGCCGAGGTTCGCGCACAGAAGGTCGCGGCCGAAGCGGGCGCGGCTGGGTTATCCCGGCAGTACATCGTGGGCGAGTCGGAGTACGAAGAACGGGTGGAGACGCCCTACATGCCTTCGGTGCTGGGGACTCAGGTGTACGCGGGAAAGAAGACCACGGTTCTGGATCTCGATGAGCTCCCGAAAGTCATCGCGAACAACTACCGGCAGGCGCTCTCGAAGACGCCGGGTCTGCTGTTGAGCGAGGAGACCACGCCGCTGGTGAGCGTTGGCTACCGGGGGTTGAACCCGCACCGGGTGCAGTTCAGCCAGGTCCTTCAGGACGGGATTCCGATCCATGCGGACCAGTTCGGGTACCCGGAGGCCTACTACACGCCGCCGTTGGATACGGTCGACCGGATCGAGTTCACCCGAGGGGGTGCGGCGCTGATGTACGGCCCGCAACCCGGTGGTGCGCTCAACTACGTGACGCACCGGCCGCGACTGGATCGGGAGTTTTCGCTTCGGACCCAGCACGTCCTGGGCAGCGACAACCTGTATTCGACCTACAGCTCGGTCGACGGAACGGTCGATCGGCTTGGGTACTACGCCTACTTCAACCACCGACAGTCCGACGGCTTCCGTCAGGCGAACAGCGACTACGCGCTGTACACGGGGAGCGCGAAACTGGTGTTGGATGCCAAGACCGACAGCCGCTGGATCCTGAGCTTCGACGGCTACTCCGAGGAGCATGGTGAACCCGGTGGACTGACGCGGACGCCCGGGGTGAACGCGGTGCAGTATCAGGTGGATCGGAACGCGTCGTCGCGGTTGTTCGATCGGTTCGAGTTGGACCGCTACTTCGCCTCGTTGGGCTGGGAGAAGGACTTCTCGGAAGACTCCCTGCTGACGGTGAAGGGGTGGGGCGGATACTATTCGCGGTTCACCCAGCGGCAGACCGGGGGTGGGTTCGGAACGTTGGCGACGGGCAACGCGAACAACATCGAGCATCAGGAATTCTACACGCAGGGAGTGGAGGCGCGGTTGCGTCATGGGTGGGCGTGGGACGACAACAGCAACACCCTGACGGCAGGAGTGCAGTTGTATCACACGGCTTCGCCGCGGGTGGACCAGCGCGGGGCGACGCCGGACGCCGATTCCGGAACCGTGCTGCGCGACTCGGATCGCGAGGTCGTGTACGCGCCGGTCTTCGTCGAGAACCGGTTTGTCTTTGGGAACCTGTCGATTGTTCCCGCGTTGCGGTTGGAGAACGTCTGGCAGGGGGTGAAGGAGAACCTCAACGTCGACAAGACGGCGGCGGGGACGGCGCTGGGAGACTCCAGCGAGCATGACTTGGTTCCACTGGCCGGTTTGGGACTCGAGTACTCGTTGCCGAAGGACATCACGGTGTACGCCAATTTCTCGCAGGCGTATCGGCCGAAGATGTTCACGGAGTCGGTGCCAACCGCGGGCGGTGCGGTAGCCAACGGCAACCTGGATCCGGGGCACAGCTGGCAGACCGACGTCGGGGTCCGGGGCCAGCCCAAGCCCTACATTTTCTGGGATGCCAGTGTCTTCTGGATGAACTTCGACGACCAGATCGGCACGGTGGGATCGACGGTGCAGAATGTCGGTCGGACGGTGCACCGAGGGGCCGAGATGGTCTTTGAGTTGGAGTTGGTGGGGGCGGTGGACGCGTTGCAGGGCGGTACCGGTCGGGCCGACGATCATCAGGTGAGCCTTCACGCCAATGCCATGCTCCTGGATGCCGAGATCCGGTCGAGCGCGACGGCAGCGTTGGTGGGCAACGCTCCGGCGTATGCGCCTGAACAGGTTGTCCGGGCCGGGTTGATCTACCGTTGGCAGAACCGGGGCAAGGTGGCGCTGCTCGGGACCTTCGTGGCGGAACATTCGGCCAACGACAGCAATGCCGCCAACTTCCAGGTGCCGGCATACAGGGTCTGGGACCTGACGATGGAGTGGAAGGTGTACAAGGATCGGGTGGGTGTGCTGGCCGGGGTCAACAACCTGTTTGACGAAGACTACTACTCACGGATCCGGGCTGACGGCATCGATCCGGCCTACGGACGGAACTACTACGCGGGTTTGACCCTGGGGTTCTGAGGCGGGGTTCCGGGCGAGATCTTGAATGGTTTCGTCGAGTATCTACGGTTCGCGCCGATGAAACTGTCTGTCCGGGGTGAGTATGCGCTGAGGGCGTTGACCCATCTTGGGTTGTATTACGGGCCCGAAGTGCTGCGGATCCAGGCGATCGCGGACGAGCAGCGGATTCCCAAGCGGTTCCTGGAACAGATCCTGAATGAGTTGAGGAACGGGCGGTTCGTGGAGAGCCGTCGCGGGGTCGCGGGCGGGTACCGGTTGGCTGCGCCCCCGGACAAGATCTTCCTGGCAGCGGTGATCCGGCATGTCGAAGGCGCGTTGGCACCGGTCGGGTGCGTGAGCGAGAAATTCTACGAGAAGTGCAATTGCCCGGACGAATCGCGGTGTGCGCTGCGGGCGGTGATGAAGGAAGTCCGGGATGCGATCGCGGGGATTCTGGAGAAGCGGACGGTGGCGGACCTGGTGAAGAAGGCGGTGGAGTTGAAGAACCAGCCGATGGGAGCGGACGACTTTGTAATCTGACCGGGGTTCAGCGCTGGGTGACGAGGATGCCGGCGCCCAGGACCATGATGGAGGCTCCGAGGAGGCGTTTTCGGAGGTGGGCTTCCTGGAAGAAGTGATGGCCGAGAAGCACGCTGAGCAGGGCGGAGAGTTGGAAGAGGGCGAGGGAGTATCCGACCTGCATCCGGGCGAACGTGAGCAGGGAAGTCAGCTGCATGAGACCGGTCGTCAGGGCCAGGGCGAGGAAGGCGATGACGTTTGGGCGCAGCACGGCGAGCGTTGGGGAGGGAGGGTTCCGCGGGCGGAGGGAGGCGGCCATGGCGGCCAGTGGAAAGCAGAGTTGAGCCCAGCCCGTGAAGACTTCCAGGGGAGGGGCGTGGTGGAGCGCGCGTTTCAGGAAGACGGCTTCGGTGGCGGACAGCACCAGGGCCACGAAGCGCAGTTGGACGCCCCGGTCACGCAGGAACAGGGACAGGGCATGGCGGTGCGGTTGGCCGGATGGGCGGTCCATGATGCAGAGGCTTCCCGTGACGATCAGGAGCATGCCTGCGAGCCCGACAGCGGAGGGGAGTTCCCCGATCAGGAAAATCCCGAGGACGACGCTGATGACGGACTTGTAGGCATTGAGCGGACCGAGGATGGAAAGGTCGGTCAAACGGAGGGCCTGGATGAGGAGCAGGTTGCTGGCGACGGCGAGGACCGCGCAGGGCCCCATGTTGGCCCAGAAGCCGGCAGGTTGCCGCCAGTCGATGATCCCCAAGAGGGGAAGCGGCAGGGTTGCGACGGCGAGCAACGCGTGGGTGACCGCGAGGATGAGTGCTGGGTGCGCGTCGCGACGGGTCAGTTGCTTCTGGAAAACGTTGGAGAGCGGGTTCGAAACAATCCGGATGAAGACAAACAGGGCAGCAAGCATGGGGGATGGGGCGCAATCGGATGGTCAATCCAACCACCCGTGGCAATCGGAGACCCGGGGAGGAGGGATGGCAAGGTTGCGCTCCTGCCGGGATGGAACAATACTCGACCACAAGAGATCTGGCTTGTGTCTGCATCCAACCCAACCATGGCTGTGAACGTCCCCCGGGACGAAATCGAGTTTGAGTCCTGTCGAATCGACGCGTTGCGTCGGGAGGCAGTCCTCGACACGCCGGAGGAGCCGGCGTTTGACCGGTTGACGAAGCTCGCCGCCCGGTTTCTGGCGTCGCCGGTGGCGCTGGTCTCGTTCGTCGATCAGGACCGCCAGTGGTTCAAGAGTGCCTTGGGACTTCCGGAACCGTACGCATCCCAGCGGCAGACCCCGTTGTCTCATTCCTTCTGCAAGGCGGTGGTGGCGACGCGATCGGTGCTGCTGATCGAAGATGCGCGTCTGGATCCAAGGGTGGCGGGAAACCTGGCGATCCGGGATCTGGGGGTGATCGCGTATCTGGGAGTGCCTCTGGTGAGTGAGTCCGGGTACGTGTTGGGTTCGTTCTGTGTGATTGACGGCACTCCGCGGCAATGGACGTCGGAGCAGGTCGCGACGATGCAGGAGTTGGCGGCGGTCGTGATGACCGAGTTGCGCCTGCGGGAATTGCTGAGGGAGCAGGAGGTCGAGAAGGAAGAGTTGAGGAAGGCCAAGGTGGCGGCGGAGGATGCGGTGCGGATCCGTGGGGCGTTCCTATCGCGGTTCAGTCACGAATTGAGGACTCCGTTGAACGCAGTCCTTGGTTTTGGGGAGATCCTCGAATCGGAGTTGGGGGAGGACGGGCAACCTGAGCGGGCGGACTACGCCCATTCGATCGTTTCGTCGGGACAGCATCTGCTCAATCTGATCGATGGGATCCTGGACTTTTCGAGGGCGGAGAGCGGCATGGCGGAGTTGGTGCTGGCGCGGGTGGATGTGGGGTTGGTGTGCCGGGAAGTAGCGGCATTGGCTCAACCCCTGGCAGCGAGAAACGGGAACCAGCTCGAGGTGGAGTTGCCAGCTTCGTCTGTGGAGCTCGAGGTCGATGGAACGCGCTTGCGCCAGATCCTGCTGAACCTGCTCGGCAATGCCGCGAAGTTCACTCGGGAAGGTCGGATCCGACTGACGTTGGAGCGGGTGGATTCCGGTGGGGGAGCCCGATTGGAGTTCCGGGTGGAGGATACCGGGATCGGCCTGACGCCGGAGCAGTTGGGGCGGTTGTTTCAGCCCTTCGTGCAGGCGACCGCCGGGACCTCTCTGGAGTATGGCGGGTCCGGGTTGGGGTTGGCGATTTCCCGCCGCTACGCCCAGATGATGGGTGGGGATATCGAAGTCCGGAGCGAGGTGGGGCGGGGGGCGGTGTTCACCTTGTGGCTCCGGTTATAGGCCCGGCGATCTGAGCGGGCACCGGAGGCGATCGATGGCGGGTGCCGCTCAAACCCGAGCCCGTTGAGCCCGGGCGTGGGCCGCAGCGCGCGGCCCTGGGCTCAGGCGGTTTGCGGTGTGGCAGGGCCAAACCCCAGCAGTTCCTTCAGCCACGAGAGGGCGGCCCGGAGGCCGACATCCTGGACCTCCGTCAAGCCCAGGCCCGACGCGAGGTTCGATTCGTGCGTGTTGTAGCGCGGGGGGAAGTCGAGAATGTCATCGGTCCCCTCGGCGGTGACTTCGAGGAGTTCCGGGTGGAGGAATCCGCGGCCCACGGCGTGGCGGTTGGCGGGCAGGGTGATGGTCCGGGCCGGCATGACGAGCCATTGGCGGTAGGTGAAGGCGAGGTTCCCGGCGGCATCCCGGGAGATCCGGCCGAGGGTTCGGCGCGGGACGCCAGCGACCTTGCGGGCGAGGAACGCCCAGGGAGCCTGGTCAACCTGCGTGCGGGTGCGGGCGAAGGTCAGGAGATCCCAGGCGAAGGTGTGGCCGAAGATCGCGAGGCGCAGGGCCCATCCAGCAAGGGGGATGCAGCAGAGGATGATGAGGATCGACCAGAAGGCCCCGAGCTTCGGGCTGAGGAGGGACGTGCCGGCAACGGTGCTGAGGAGGAAGAGTCGGAAGGATTTGAGGGCGGCATCGACGCTGGCGAACGGGCTGATGAGGATGAGGATGTTGATGGCGTGGGAAACGATGAAGACGACGCCGTAGACGAGGAGGGCGAAAGGAACCATGAGTGCGCCCCACAACCCGGAGAGGTCGATGGCGGCGAATCCAGCGCCGGCCAGGCCCGCCTGGGTGTCGGGGGCGAACGTCTTGAACATGTCGAGGGCCATCGGAACGATCGCGCCGGTAGCGACCAGGCCGGAAAGCTTGTTCTCGAAGACTTCGATCACATCGAAGGGCTTCTTGAGGGCGGTGGGAACGGCGGGTCCGAGGGCGTCCTTGACGAAACAGAGGCCGACGATCAGCAGGGCGGGCCCCCAGAACCACGGTTGGGCGTACCAGGAGAGCTTCGCGCGCTGGGCGGACGGAGTCTGGATGTAGCGATAGGCTCCGACGGCTCCGACGCCCAGCAGCGGCGAGATGGCGATCCCGGTGACCTGCGACAGCGTTTCGGCCGCGGCGATGCCGGGCGGCTTGGGATTCGCAGCCTCAACCCTGGGCGGCGTGTAGAGACCGAGGACGAGGAGGGAGAGAATCAACCAGGTAAGGCCCCGCTTCATGCCGCGCAGATTGGTAGGTGCGGGCGGGACTGGGAAGGGGGAATTCGGGGGGCAAATTCAAGTAGGCCCGGAGTTTGAAGTTTTCAGTTTCAAGTGGGACCTGCACGGAGCGGCGAGGTCCCGTTCGCGATGCGGAGGGGAGACGCGACAAGGCGAGGGGACCTTGCCGCCCTGGATGTGCCCGCGGGCTATCCCCGATCAAAGCATCAGGTCCGGCTCGCCCTGGACGCGGACGCCATCAGCGGTCTGGACTCCGCCGGTCTTGAGGGCTTCGGAGGACTTGGCGTAGCCGGGGATGATCCGGTTGACCTGATCCTGGGTGGCGCCGAGGTGGTCGCGGATGACCTTGCCCAGGACCGAGCGGTAGTCGATGGCGCGTTGGAGGTAGCGCTTCTCGGTCTGGAACATCGAACCGGTCTGCCCGGTCTGCCAGGCCACGGGGTCGGACGGGCCGCATCCGAAGACGCCGGGACGGCGGGAGCCGGAGTCGTAGCCCTTCACCCCCCCACCGGCGACGAACATGACGGAAGCCTCGGCATGGTCCGTGCCGTTGTCGTCGTTCTCGATGGTGGTGCGGCCGAACTCGGAGAGGGTGACGATGACGAGGTCGTCCCAGCGGCATTGGTCGGGGTTCTGGAGGAAATATTTCCGGAGGGCGTAGATCGACCAACCGACGCGCCGGAGGAGGTTGGCGTGTGAGCCGGTGGGTCCGCCCTGATTGGAGTGGGTGTCCCAGCCGTCGATCTGGGTTCCGGCGACGATGGCGTCGGTCTTGTTGAGGACGAGGGCAGCGGAACGGAGTTGGCGGAAGAAGTCGTAGGAGGAGGTGGGAACGACGTACTTGGCGGCGTTGTTCCCGCGGGCGGCGTATCCGCCGTTGGTGGCGTTCGAGGTGGGGAACAGGTTGTAGGGGACGTCGCCGTCGGTGTTCTCGTTGTCGAGGAACTCCTGGTTGAAGTTGATGGCGGCGAAGGTCTCCAGGGTCTTGGTGAGGTTCTGGTACTGGAGGTCGAGCAGGTCGCGGGACTTTCGGTCGGCGCCCTGGGAGGCATTGGCGGCCTTGAGGAACAGGTCGGCCTTGTTGTTGCCGGCGGTGGTGTTGGGGACGCCCAGGAGATTGTAGCGGCCGGTGTCGCTCAGGTTCGTCATGGCGGCCTTGGAACCGCGCAGGATGAGGGGCAACGAGGACTGGATGGAGACGCCGGTCAGCGCGTTGGTGGTGGTCAGGCCGGACTCGAGCATGGTCCGGTAGAGGATGCCGTCCTTGGCGAGGTCGTCACGCGGGCTGCCGGTTTCCCAGTAGTTCTGGGAATCGAAGTGCGAGCGGGACTGGCGCGGGTAACCGACCCGATGGAGGAGGGCGAGGTCGCCGGCGTTGTAGACGGGGGCGAGGAACTTGAGTGAGGGGTGAAGGCCGGCGAAGCCGTTGCCGAGGGCGAGGCCGTTGAGGGGGGTGCCATCCGGCCGCACGAAGGTGCCGGTCGTGGCACCGGACGCGGGGAAGTAGGCGGGACCGGAAGACTGCCAGGCCGCGCCGGGATCGGGCGGGATGTAGATGGAGGGTCGGTTGACGGTGCTGTAGGCGGAGTCGCCGTAGGGAATCAGGGCGTTGAGGCCGTCATTGGCGCCGCGAAGGAACAGGAACAGCAATTTCTTGACGCGGCCGTTGGGGCCGGGCTTGCCGATGTTGCCGTCGGCGAGTGCGCGTTGCATGACGAACGGGATGTCCGTCAGGGTGGCCAGCGCGGTGCCCAGTCCCAGCGCAGAGGTGCGGCTCAGGAAGGAACGGCGGGTGAGGATGTTTGGAGTGTTCATGGGGGATGACGCTCGAGGTGGAGGAAGGGGTGTCGGGGCGGTGTGGGCTGGGTGGCTTACTGTTCCTGGAACCGGGAGGTGGTGAGCAGGAATGACACGAGGCCTCGGAGGCGGGTGTCGTGGTTGGTGGATCCCACGCCCAGGGAGGCGTAAGCGCTGGCGGTGACCCCGTCATCGGCGGTGTTCAGGAACTGGATGGCCAGCCTGCGGTAGGCTTCGAGGTTGGCTTTGCCTTCGGCGGGGAAAAGCAGGTCGAGGAGGTAATCCGCCGCCGCACCGGCATCGCTCAAGGCCTCGGGCTTCTTGCGTCGGAGCATCGCGACGGGATCCACGACGGTCCGGGAATCGAGTTCGCCGGACGGGCGGTTGGCGGGGCGGAGGGAGAGCGATTGCACGTAGCGGAGGCGTTCCGCGAGGGTGCCGGCGCTGATCCAGGGGGCGGCCGATTCCGGGTAACCGTCGGGTTCGGCGCGATCGAAGAGTCGCATGCGGCCGGCGCGATTGAGGGGAGCCTGCAACCCAACCCCGTCGGAGTCGGCGGTGAAGGTGCCGTCGCCGTTGTCCGCGCGGAACGCGCGCACGGCGGAGACGGCGTATTCGATGGGTGTCTTGACCTTCTGCTGGCTGGCCACGGCGGAGCGGAACGCGGCGGACTTCAGGATCGTGCGGAGGATGGGGCGGAGCTGGCCCTTGGGTCCGCCGCCGGGCGGATTTTCCCAGGCGAGCATGGCGGCCTTGACGGTTTCCTCCTCGGGTGAGGTCTCGGCGTCGGTGAAGTTGTATCCGGTGCGGAAGTCGTCGTGGATGAAAAGCCGGCAGAGCTTCACGACGATGAACTCCTGGGTGAAGGGTTGGTCGGCCATGTGACGGAGGATGGCGTAGCCTTCGTCGAGGGTGTTGGTCGTGTAGGCCGAGGTGCCAAAGGTGAGGCCGTAGGAGCGTCCGGCCCAGGGCGCACCGAAGCGGGCGGGGACCTTGCGGGGTTGACCGGCAATGGGGTTCCCGTTGGCGTCTTTTTCGTGGAAGAGGTACTTGGCCCGCGGATCGTGCCGCGTGGGGCTATAGCGGAGGGTCCAGCTGCCCACGAGGTTCGTGAGGGCGGTGAGGTTGGAGGTGACGTTGGGATCCTTGTAGACCGTGGAACGCGGCGCGAACGGGTTGTGGATGTCCGCAGGCGCACGGAACTCGGTGGTCCAGCCGGTCCAGACGCGGGAGAGTTGGACGATGTCGCCCTGGTCGTAGCCGTTGTCGACGCCGAAGCAGAAGAGTTCGCAGAGCTCGCGGGCGTAGTTTTCGTTGGCGATCCGGTAGGTGCCGTCGGTGTTGCGGTTGCCGCGGGAGTTGACGGTGTCGAGGTAGATGATCATGGCCGGGCTCTCGGCGCTGATCTTGAGCAGGGCATGGAAGGTGACCTGGGGCTGGAGGAGGGCCGCCTGCCATTTGCGGTTCTCGGTGTACTCGAGTTGGGTGGCAACGAACGGGGCTACCTCGTTCGGGTAGCCGATGCCGTCCATGTAGTCGTTGGACTTGCTGTACTCGGTGACGAAGTGGTTCTCGCAGAACTGGCGGAGGATCTCGTTGAGTTGGCGCTTCGAGGACATGGCCTTCATCAGATGCCACGAACGCAGGTGTGAGACGGAGCCTTCGCGTTTGTCGAGGAGGGCGGCGTAGGTGCTGGGGGTGGTTCCGTTCGCGCCGGTGAGACCGTGGGTGGACTGGATGCCCGCGCCGTTGAGGGCGCCACTGCCCGAGAACCGGAGGGTCAACTGGCGGGTACTGTCCGCGGTCCAATACCAGTAGGAGAGGGTGTAGGTGCCGTTGTTGACCAGGGCCGGGGTGACGGCCTGGCTGAGGGAGGATTCCAGCGAGGATCCGGCTGCCGTCGAGACGAGGTGCAACGAGGCGTTCCCGGTCTTGGCGCGTTCGGCGCTCCGGGCGGAGGTGTTGACGTTGGTGGCGAAGGCCCATTCGCCGCCGAGGGTACTGTCGAAGTCGCCGTTCCGGATCAGGTTGGGCTTCGTGCCATCGTCGGTTGCCCCGGCCACGAGGCGGAGTCCGTCGAGGTAAACATCGCCGACCCCGTCCAGGTAGACGTAAAGGGTCGAGGCGGTGACGACGCCGGTAAGGGTGACCTTGCGCCATTCCTCGACGAAGGGCACCGGGGTATCGAGGTCTTCGGCGATTGCCTCGGCGTTGATCTGCTTCTCGATGAAGGCGTCGACGCCGATCCGGCGGACCTCTTCGAGTTCGTCGGGCGTGGGGCCGTAGGAGATCCGGTTGAGGAGATTGGCAGCGGCGATCTCGTCGGGAGTCAGGGTCCGGGCCCGCACCCGGAAGTAGCCAGCGTCCCCGGAGACCGGTGATGCGCCCGTCCAGCGATAGTCCTGACGGGTGCCCGCGAGCAGGGTCAGGGGCTGGGTGAAGTCCGGGCCGCCGTACAGGTTGTACTCGACGGCGGCGGGCACCGGGGCGAACTCGATGACGGGCTTGCCGGATTCAACGCGGAGGGAGGAGACATCCGGGGTGATGTCGGCGGCCACGCTCAGGGTCGACGTCGCGATGAGGAGTCCCGCGACACGTGCACAAGGGGTGGCCCAGAAGCGCTGGAGTTTCATGGGCAAGGACGAGTGTGTGATCTGAGAGTCGTTAGCAGTTTCAGGGCCGGAATCGAGTCTGAAGGGGCGGGGTGCAGATCCAGGGGATGGCGACTGGGGCAGGCTTTTAATCGTCGTTAGTTGCTGTTCGGGGAATGGGCGGGGCGGTAAACGATTGGTCAGATTTCAACGAAACCGCGGGTGGTGGCCCGGCGTGGTGGGATCCCCGCCGAGCCTGCCCGCAGGACCGTGGGCCTGAGGGTGGGACCCTCATCGATCGGAACTCCCTGACCATGAACTTCTTCCCGACGAGCCCGGTGACCTTGATCCTCGAGGCAAGGCCCGGCCCAGACCTCACGGCGACGGACCGCTGGCAGCAGCGGTTGGGGGAACTCTGCGCGGTCTACCGACCTTCCATCGTCCGTTGGATGGCCTGCAACGGGATGGCAGGCGACACGGAGGATCTGGCTCATGATTTCCTCGAACGTTGGTTGGCGGGCAATCCGCTGGGCACCTACGAACGAGGAGCTTCCCGTTTCCGCGACTTCCTCAAGACCAGTCTCCGGAACTTCAAGGTGGAGCGGATGCGCTGGCTCCAGCGCGAGAAACGCGGGGGAGGGGTTGTTCACGTCGATTGCGCCGAGATCGACCTCGCGGTCCAGGGCGACGACTGCGCGGCGGATCTGGACCTTCTGCTGGTCCGGCAGGTGGCCTTGCGGGCGTTGCGATCGATCGAAGCGGAATGGGAACCCTTGCCGGTCCCGGTGCAGCGCGAGTTGCTGCGACGCGTGATGGCTCACGAGGAAGTGGCTTACGCGGACCTCGCGTCCCTGCTCGGGGTGACGGTGAATGCCACCCGCCTGCGCGTCGGGCGCCTGCGTCAGGCGTACCTCAAGGCGTTCCTCGCTGAGGTTCGGACCCTGTGCCGGAATCGGGCCGATGCCGACCGGGAGCAACGGGTCCTGCTGGAATTGTTCTGCCGTGAGGTGGCTCCGTCCGGGTGGCTCGAGGAGGCCTTCTCGCAGCAGGATGCCGAGTCCCGGCCATGAGGCCCTTCGGCGAGTACGTGCTGCTCGGGCAGTTGGGGCGCGGCGTGGGGGCCGTCGTCTGGGAAGCCCGGCATCTCGGCGTGGACCGGCCCTGTGCCCTCAAGATCCTCACCGAACAGGTCGATCCCAAACGGCAGGAACGCACGTTGGGTCGCTTCCTGTTCGAGGCCGAGGTCCTGGCGCGTCTGGATCACCCCGCTGTTGTCCGCGTGCACGGTGCCGGCGAATTCGAGGGCCAACGCTACATCGAACTCGAACTCATCGAGGGGGGTAGCCTCGCGGAATTCCTTTCGCAGGAGCGGCCCGAATCCGGTCAATCCGCCCGCTGGATCCTCCAGCTCGCCGAAGCCCTCGCCCACGCCCACAGCCGGGGAGTCCTCCATCGGGACCTGAAGCCCGGCAACGTCCTGCTCACCGCCGAGGGCAACCTCAAGCTGGGCGACTTCGGCCTCGCTCGTGAGATCGACCATTCGTCCGCCTGGAGCCGCACGCTCGGAGCCGTGGGAACCCCCGCCTTCATGGCTCCCGAGGTCGCCCGGGAGGGAATGGTTGCCTTCACGCCGAGGTCCGACATCTACGGGTTGGGTGCCGTCCTGTACCAGATGCTCACCGGGGTTCCTCCGCACGGGGGGGCCAACGCTCTGGAGGTCCTCGACCATGTCCGCAATCGGATCCCCCGACGTCCACGCGAGGGGAATCCTGCCGTGCCGGCCGATCTGGAGATCATCTGCCTGCGGTGCCTGGATCCGGATCCGGCCCGTCGGTTCGCTTCCGCCCAGGAAGTTGTGGAGGAACTGCAACGTCACCTCTCCGGCCAGGCCATCCGGTCCCGGGCGGATGGACCGTTCCGGCAGCTGATTTCCTGGGGCCGACGGCACCGGGTGGTGGCCACCAGCCTGGCGATCATCACGGTGCTTTTCCTGACGGGGTTCGCCCTGGTTTCCTGGCAGTGGCTCCGGGCGGATCGGTTGGCCCGCAACCTCACGACCAACCTGACCCTCGCCCGCCTGAGTGCCGCCCAGCGCGATCTGGAAACGGGGAACGGCCCTCGCGCCCTGGCCGAATTGGCCGCCGCCGCCCGACGCGATGACCCGGAGGTGGAGGCTCGTCGGTTGCTGGAATTCTGGCTTCAACAAGGCGCCTTTGTCCCGCCGGCGCAGCGGGTCTGGTCCCATGACGTCCCGGTCGTCCGAGCCCTTTACTCCCGGGACGGTCGACGGATCCTCGTCCAGCTCACCGATGGCGAGGCCGTGGTCTACCCCGCGGAGTCCACCAACGTCCTTCTGCGCCTGACCGGCGTGGATCTGGGCCAAGCCTCGGTTCCCGGGTTCGATGGAACCGCCCTCTTCGCCCGACAGACCAACGGCACCTTGGTGCAGTGGTCCATCCCGGATTCCAACGCCCCGCCCCACATCGGTTGGCAGATTCCCAATGTCCAGCGGTGGGCCGTCTCCGCCCCCCCGAATTGCTGGTCAGCCGTGGATGCCAACGGGGGGATCTGGGGAGGGAGCACGGGCTCTCAGCGCCCACCTCAAAAGATCGCCCAACTGGACAAATCCACCGGCTGGGTTGCCATGGCGGTTTCACCCAGCGGAAATCGCATCCTCGGCGGCAGCAGGGAGCCCGGTTGGGACCTGCTCGAGACCACCCAGACCAATTTTCCTCCGGATGCGCCTTGGAATGTCCGGAGCCTCCCAGGACACCTCCCGGAACTCGCAGGTCTCGTCATCAGCCCTGTCGGTGACCGTTTGCTCGGGTTCGGAGGTCAGAAGGCCGAGGTATGGAGTCTCGATGCCGGAAGGCGGGAAGGGCAGATCGACAAGGGAATGGATTGGGTCAGCGGACGATTTGAGGCGCGAGGGCTCCGAATCCTGCTCGCCGATGCGGAAGGCAACGTGGTGGTTGCCGGCGCCAAGAACGGCCGTATCAGCGAACGGGACCAGGGGCTTCGATCCGGTCGCGTGATGCTCGAGGGCGAGGAGCGCGTCTCGGATGTCCGAGGCGCCCTTCTGACCTACCCCGCCATGACCATCGGGGCCGAAGGCGCCCTCCGCTTCCACCCCAAGACCAATCACCACTACATCGCCATCGCCGAGCACGAGGCCCCGGTTTCGTCCATGGCCCTCAATCCGGACCAGACTCTCGTCCTTTCCTCATCCGACGATGGCACGGTGAAGGTCTGGGATAGACCCAGGAACCGATGGGCCCCGGACTTCCTCCAACTCGAGCCTCCGCTTCGGTTCGTGGTGCCGTCTGGTCCGTCCATTGGTGTCGTGGGATCCGATGCCTCTGGACCGTTCGTCTGGGAGCCTGCCTCAACCCTCGACGGACTGCGCCGCCTTCCCCTCCATCCCACGGTAAAGCCCATTCCAGGCCCAACGCCCGGAACCCTGCTGGCCATCGATGCCGGAGGGAAAGACCTTCGCTTGGTCGACCTGACCAACCCGGTTTCACGGATCGTCCACACCTTGCCCGAACCCGCGTTGCGCCTGTTCCGGGATCCCACCGGGCGCCGGTTCGCCGGCGTGGGAACAAACCAACTCTGGGTCACGGAATGGACTCCAAAGGGCTGGTCTCCCCTCCGCTCCGTGGCGCTCCCTGCGGCCACCCAGTGCCTGCTGTCCCGTTCAGACGACCGGGCTTGGGTTCTCGATGCCGATGGACAAGTCCACGTCCTCGAATGCCGGGATCCGCTGCGGATCCTCCCATCACCCCTCGCCCGTTCCATCCGTCAATTGGACCAGACCGGCGACGGCAACCACCTGCTGCTGACCACGCTCACCGGTGAGGTGCAGGCCTGGAACCCTGACCTCCCCACCGGACCCGTCCGTACCCTTCGTCTGAACCGCCCGGCGGGATCGGTCGTTGCCTCGCCCTCGGACGGGTTGGTCGCCGCCACCTTCCACCGTGAACTGCGCCTCTGGGACTCCCAAGGCCGCCGCGAAACCCTTCGTATCGGCGGTTTCGATCACCCCATCGCTTCGGTGGCCTTTGCGCCCGAGGGTGACGTCCTTGCGGTCTCCACCTTGATCGATCAGTTGCGCCTGTTCTCGACCCGCACCGGGCAACCGCTCACTCCCATGTGGTCCCTCCAGGTGCGCGGTCGCCCCAGTGGCCAATTCTCGCTGGCATTCACTCAGGACGGACACCAGTTGCTGGGCTGGACGCCTTCAGGACGTTTCTTCTACCTCCCGCTTCCGCATCGGGTGAATCCCGTTCCCGGGAAGAGCGATCCACTGCTCGACCTCGCCGACTACCTCGCCGGCCGCCGATCCTCGGAAGACGGCCGCGGGACCCGCATCCCGGATCCGGAGAGGGACACCCTCCGACAACGCCTTGCCGAAGCCCGTCGTGAAGGCCGCTGGAACCCGGGTTGGGACAGGTATTGGGCGCGAGGGCTTGCGGAACGTCCCTGACTGCCGGACCGGTTACGCCCCTTTCGCCCTGAAAACAGCAGTTGGGTTATCCACCGATCTCACCGATTTCACAGATGGACCGGGACGAGAGGCGTCACCGCAAGGCTCTTTGCAGGTTACCCGTGGGGTGAAACGACCGACTTTCCCAACCGGGTTCCAATCCGTGCAATCGGTGTAATCTGTGGATCCAACCGCCCTTCCATGGGTGAATCCTGCACCGGCCGTTCCCAGGCCCAAATCCGCGCCTTCGGCGCCACCTGCAAAAAACAAAAGAAAACGCGACATGGCGGATCGGGGAGGGCGTTCAGGTCACGGTGATCAAGTGGATTTCCCGATTCAATCCATGGGCGTGGACCTCGCTTGGAGGAACCGCCTCGCGATTCATCAACGCCGTCCGACCGTGGGTATGTTTGGCCACAATGGCTATCAGCCCGAATTTCTTGCAGGCCCAATCGGTGGACCACGGGGGAGCGGATTGGGAACCGGTCAACACCGTTGAGTCCGGGCATCACTACAACATTGGGCGATTCCTGGTGCCGGGCGGCACCACCCTCACGGTTCAGAATTGGTTGGTCGTGGACTGCGTGTCGGCTTCGGTGAACGGCGTAATTGATGGAAGCTATCGAGGGCAAGCTGGCCTTGGAGGAGGAGGAGGAGGAGGGGGCGCCGATCAAGATCTGGGTGGTACAGGTGGACGTGGGTTTTTTTTGGGGGCAAATGGGAAGAATGGTGGAGCGACAAGAGGTGGAGACGGGGGGAATGGAGGAGGCGGGGCACCGGGCGGGGTAGGAGGTGCATCGGGCAACGGAAGTCCCGGCGCAAAGGGTGCTGATGCGGTGGGTCCCCTTTGGGATGGCACGTCGGTGAACCTCGGCGCGCTTTGGATGCTCGACGAGTCCGGATCATACCTTGCGCTCATTGGCGCGGGCGGTAAGGGAGGAGGAGGAGGAGGGGGGGGTGACTCCGAGCAAACAAACTCGGGTGGTGGCGGAGGTGGTGGTGGCGGAGGCGGAGGCCCTGGAGGTGCCATGGTACAGATACGGGCGACACTGGATGTTCAAGTGACTGGGACCATTGCAACCCTGGGTGGACGAGGTTCTGACGGTTTCAAAGGTCAGGCCGGAACGCCGTATAATCGTTTGGGTGCAATCACCACGGGAGGTAGTGGAGGAAATGGAGGTGATATCTTTCCCGGAACCGGCTTTGGCGGTGCTGGGGGCGGGGGAGGAAGAGACACGTATGGTCCGCTTACAGGCAAGAATGCGGGAGTTGGTGGATCTGGTGGCGATGGCGGATCTGGGGCAGGGGGAATCGTTCGGCTGAAGGGGCTTAGGTCGGTCCACGTGACTGGCACCGTCAGCGCACTTTCAGCAGCCGGAGTCGCCTCTCATGGCGTGATATTCATCCAAGGTTTCCAAGCGGAAACCCCGGGCCCCCTGCTCGGTCGTGTTGTTGTCCGGACCGGCGGGGATGTTGGTCAGCCTTATGCCGCTCCGGTCATCTCCCCGACCTCGGCCACCGACTCAAACCCCATCACGGTCACGATCAGCGCCGAGCCAGGGGCGGTCATCTACTTTACGACGGACGGATCGACGCCCAACGAGAAATCTCCTCGTTTCTTCGCCCCTTTCACCCTCCACCCCCCGGCGCGGATCCTTGCGGTAGCCTATGGAACAAGGCCGCCAAGCCCAATCACGGAACAGATCTATGGTGGCAACTCATCGGAGCTCAGGATGCTGAAGCCCTTGTTGACTGCAGGTGGGAAGCTGCGACTGGAGTCGATTGGCCTCCCACCGCCCCTCGTCATTCAGTACAGCTCCGACCTGAAAAACTGGTTTCCGCTCGCGACCAATAGCGGATCCACCGTTGTCGAAGATGTCCTGCCGGCCGACCGATCCTATCGATATTACCGGGCGGTCCAGCAGTAGTCCCTCTTGGAAAGCAGATATTGTGTGAATTGGGCTATACCAATCCATCCCTTGAAACCTGTTGCAATGAAAACCCTACTCGCCGCCGTCACGTGGGCTTTTATCCACCTCCGACGATGGGTGATTTTGGCCGTCATCGCTATCAGCCCGAATTTCCTGCAGGCCCAATCGGTGGACCACGGGGGAGCGGATTGGGCACCGGTCAACACCGTTGAGTCCGGGCATCACTACAACATTGGGCGATTCCTGGTACCGGGCGGCACCACCCTCACGGTTCAGAATTGGTTGGTCGTGGACTGCGTGTCGGCAAGTGTCGATGGAGTCATTGACGGCAACTACAGAGGCAATCCCGGAATTGGCGGTGGCGGTGGCGGTGGCGGCGGGGCTGACCAGAACGATCAGGGCAAGGGTGGGGCCGCAACACCGGATGCGGGCTATGGCTCCAGTGGTCCTGGCCAAAAAGGGGGTACGTTTAAGGGCGGTAACGGAGGAAATGGTGTCGGCGGAGCCAGGGGTGGTCCGGGAAGCGCCACCTCAAACGGTGAAAAGGGTGACGATGGAGCGAACGCTGTGGGTGCCTTGTCTATTGGGGACGGGGTCAACCTTGGTCAACTCTGGGCCTTCGATGATCCGGGTTCCTATGGGGGGTTGGTTGGTGGCGGGGGACGTGGGGGCGGTGGCGGTGGCGGCGGGGACTCTGACAACACGAATTCGGGTGGTGGTGGTGGTGGTGGTGGTGGCGGCGGACCCGGCGGCGCCATGGTCCAGATCCGCGCCCTCTTGGACGTTCATGTCGGCGGGGTCATCTCAACAGTGGGCGGACGTGGAACTCCCGGAGTTCGGGGAGGCGATGGCAAAGGCTATGACAAACGCGGAGCGCTGACACCGGCGGGTGATGGTGGTGCCGGTGGGTTCATATCCGTTGGAACTGGTGCTGGCGGGCCAGGGGGAAATGGTGGACGAGATACTTTCGGCGATCCCGATCTAATTGGAAAGAAAGCTGGCGACGGTGGCGCAGGCGGGACAGGTGGATCCGGAGCCGGTGGATCCGTTCGTATCAGAGGTCTGCGATCGGCACGGGTCACCGGAACCATCAACGCGCAGTCTGCGGCTCTCGCGCAACCCTTCAACGGAGTCATCCTCGTCGAGGGGTATACTTCGGAAACCCCGGGCCCCCTGCTGGGTCGTGTTGTTGTTCGGACCGGGGGGGATGTAGGCCAGCCCTACGCAGCTCCGGTGATATCCCCGCCCTCTGGGATCTACTCAAACCCTATCCAGGTCACGATCACAGCCGAACCGGGCGCCACGATTCGCTACACGACGAATGGAGAGGATCCCTCCCTGGGTGTCGGAACCACCAGTTCAGGTTCCGTTACGATTCCTATCAGCAATCCGAGACGCGTGCGGGCATGGGCCTATGGCAGTCGTCCACCGAGCCCGGTGAGTGAGCGGTCCTACGACTTCCGCCCTGTCCCACCCATCTTCATCCTTGATCCTCCAGTCATCGGGACGGGTCCCGTCACCCTTTCGAACGTGACCGCCAGCATAATCCGGGGGGCGGGTGACACGACGTCGAGCCTGTCCTACTCGACCAACAATGGTGTCAGTTGGGTTGCTTACACGGGTCCCCTAAAGTTTGGTCGAAACTTCGCCATTCAGGCAAAAGCAGAAGTCACTGGGTGGAGGCCCTCTGATCCCAATCCTTCCCGGTCGGTTGAATTCAAGGTGGCCCCTGTCGAACTGGATCCCCCGGATGGCAAATCCGCGGTCAATCCGTTCGAGGTAACCGTCACCACGACCAACCCGGTTCCAACGGAGATATGGTATACCATCAACGGTCCGGACCCCACACCCAATGGCGCTGGATCGATCAAGGTCCTGAACAACAGAATTACCGTCACCCAGTCTGGGCTCTATAAATTCGCCGCCTTTACCCCGGGCTGGACTCAAAGTGAGGTCAAGTCGGCGACTTACTCCATCGTTTCCGGAGACCTGGTCTTCAGTCCTTGGTCCCCTACGAATGCCTTCGTTTCGGACAAACCCATTGAAGTCACCATCACCAGCCCCAGCACGAATCGGGCCCTTCAAATCCGCGTCGGTTGGACCGAGGCTTCGGTCAGCGCCTCCAATCCATCGCCCATTTTTATTACCAACGGTGGGAAGGTGCGGGTAACCCGGTCTCCCAGCACGCTCTACGCGCAGGCCTTCGGGGACGGAATCACCACCGGTACGATCCGGCAGGGCCTTTACGCGGTTCGGATGCCCGATGTGGAGGTGGGGGATCGACTCCCCACGCCGGGTTGGGCTGCGACCAATCTCTTGCCCGTCCTGCCGGAGAAGCAGTTCAACATCCAACAGGTGGAAAGCGGTGGAATCACCAACCGCATGACCAACAGTTGGCAGTATTTCACCTTGGTTTCGTTGGGTCGCAACGGGACGAACGCGGTCCAGGCACCCTATGCCGTGGTCCGAAGCCCATTGCAGACCGTTGAGTGGAAGTATCCGGCGTGGGAGACCAATATCCAGGTTCTCCAAACCATTACCCAACGCAAAAACCCTGAGTCCGTGGTGACCCTTTACCACACCGAGAACGTGGCGCCCACGATCTCGCAAAACCTGGTGGTATCGCTGGGACAAGCCCCCAACTCCTTCCTCCATTACCAACCCATTTCCCTCCTCGGAAACGGGACCGGGCGATCTCCCGCCGACTCCGACAAAGCATGGATCGATACCAGCACGGAAACGCCCCTCCTTCGTGCGGCCCCACCGGTCACTGGTGAGTTGGTGATTGAACTCCGGGACGCTCCGCCCTCCGCGTCGGTCAATGGATTCCTTGGGATGCGGGTGATTCAGGTTAAACCGTATCTCCCGGATACGGCCACCTTCCTGGCGGACTTGGGAACCGAGCTTCAGCCATCCCGAGGTCGTCAAGGATCCACTGAACCGGCGGCAACTCCCCGGGTCACCGTAGGCAACGTGCCGGGAACCTTGAATGGCTACATCTATCAACATTCCAGGCCTGGCCAACCAACCGACGGGAAGGTGTACGCCATCAAACGGAACCCATTTGAGTTCCAGATGGAGGTGGTTTGGCGTCACCTCGATGAAGGGGGTCGGGTGGTCTGGCCCTACGAAATCCGGAGGTATCTCGCGGATTGGCCGACCCGCATGCAGATCTATGTCCGCGGCAAGGCGCCGGACCCCATCGGGCCCCATGTCGCCTTTCCGTTCGACCTCAATCCTGCGGTTGTTCCAAGCCAAGAACCCCCGGGACATGCTTCCATTGCCGTCACGGATACCCAGAAGCAGCTCTATTACTTGAACAGCCGATTGCTGGGTGCGAACACCGAGGGACGATCCCTCGTTTTCATGGACCTCAAGGAGTCGGTGGATGGCGTGAACTGGATCGGCTTCCAACCGGTGCGATCCGTCTTGAATTCGGATCCCCGAGCCGGTTCCCAGAAGCAAAACCCGTGGACGATCGGGACGGAAATCATGGATGCCTACCATCCAGGCCCTTACCCGGAGTATTTCCCCGGTTACATTCAGGTTCCCCAAAGCCGCTTGATCGCTGGAAAGCCGGCCGACCGGTATGCCCCGCAAATTTATGGCACATTCGGTGCCACGCATCAGGCTCTGAACGAAACGACATCGGGCCAGATCTTTGGTGTGAACGAGGGTGCACTGGAGATCTGGTGGTCCAACATCATCACCAACCGGGCGTGGCCCAGGGGTTGGAACCTGCAATGGCCCTCACTCGTCGAAGGATACGACTTAGCATGGCCGAGCGCCAATGCGGTTCCAAACATCATTCTGGCCGAACAATCCGGCGAGGATGAGAAACTCAATGTCGATCCCGGCCAACATCACAACAGCAGCGTCTACTGGAGCAACAGTCCGGAGGCCCCCGGATACAATCCCAATGAGGAACACGCCTTCATCTATCCAGGCAGCAATAAAAACCGGGTCTTTGCCCTCAGGGATGACCTAAATCTGCCCGAAACCTCGCGCCCATTCGTGCTGCACCAATACCAGATGGGCAGTTGGCAACAGGCTCGATGGGGCATGCGCACCTTTCACGTGACCATGGGTGATCTGGTATACCCGATGACGGCGGGCAAAAGAATCCAGCCGCCGACGCCTCTCGATCGATTCTTTGATACCAGTGAGAAGGGGGTAAGGGGACCGTTCTGGAGTGACCGGAAGGATGCGTATTGGGCAAAGGCCGCCGGAGACGACGGAGGCAATGCGGACGTCATCATGCATTATTGGTATCCGGCCCAACTGAGCTGGGGTTTCTTCAGTCCCGGAAAGATCCTGCAACAGGGTCAACTCCTGCCCTGGCTGGATGTCCGTGCGAAGACCCCCGATATCCCGATCGATGTCCGCTTTGACGTGGCGTGGCCGACCAATCCGCCGGTCTTGAGCCTCAATGAGACACTGGTCACGGCCAAGGGAGGCCTGCCTGATATTGCTCCTCAAAAAAGCGTCGATGTCCTCTATGAACAAAAAGTGGGGGCTAATGGTATCGTCAAGCTGATTGACCCGATCTTTGAGCGGGTGATCAGCATTGCGGAGGGGGACCTACGGAAATCCGGTGTACGACTGATCGAGACTCCGGATCGCCTCTACTTCAATGATGCGCCTCCCCACCTGCAAAAACTGCTCTATTATGACAAACTCCGGAATCAGTTGATGTACTCCGGGGAATACAGGGAGGGTAGAGAGGCAGGGTTTGGTGAGCCGATCCTGCAGCTCAATGTGTTGACGCCTCGTGATTACACAAACCTCCTTGGAATCATCCCCAAGACGCGGGAAGGGGGCGCAATTTCGGCGGCGTTCCTGAAACTTCGGGAAATGGCCTCAGAACCAAGGGTCATTCCGGTTCATGATACGAATTTCAGTTTCCAGGCGCTGACGGCCGGACTGTCGCGTGGAACCGGATACGTTACCTTGGCATTCCAGAACAATACCAACCGCACGCAGACGAACGATCCGATCAGTTTGGAGGTGATCAAGGTGATGGCTCCCCTGTATCGCGGGGAAATCAAGGCATGGTATCCGGTCAGTCCATTTGACGAGAAACTCACGCTTCGGCACTCCGGAGACTTCGCAGGGAAGCCCGAGAACTATGAGTTTGAGTGGAGGACCATCCCTGCAACCTATGAACTTGGATTCCGGGAGGCCCCTGAGCGTTGGGCTGCCCGTCAGGTTGCGACCAATCCAACCCCGCGCATCGTGGATGGGGGTATCAACGGAAGGTCTCACGCCGTTGCAACGAATGACCCGCCCGGCATGAACAATTCCTTTGTTCTGTTCACGCGGGACCTTGCCACCGCTCAGCTGTGGAATGGGTCCAGGGTCGAACTGGTGTCTTCGCCTGGCATCACGCCGGACCGACCCGAGGTGGTTTGGACCTCGAGCAATAAGGTCCTTCAGGTGAAGATTGACCTGAGGTCTACGCGGACACGGGATGTCATCCGCGCGATCCAGGCAGCGCCGACGCCTTTCAATGCGGTGCTGGACGAGTACGATGGGGGATTGCGGTCGAATAACGGCGAGGGCAGGCCTGGTATGCCTCCCAACGAGCTTCCACTCAATGAATGGCAAACTGTGATATCTGCCACCAATGGGGTGGGCGTTGTCGATTACACCATTGAAGGGGCGAACATCCTGACCCTGAGCGACAACTGGTTTATTTGCCGCTATCGCCCTCGCACCAAAACTGGTCATCCGTTGGAGGGACAGTGGAGCGAATGGACCGCACCAGCCTTGGCAGAGGGTTGGGTGAAGCGGGTTCTTCGCGGCAATAATGAATTCAACCTTGGCCTCGCGACCCAGATCCCGGAGTTGTTGAAGAGTTATCTCAACTCCTCCAACCGTTTTGTGTCCTCCATGGTCTCGCTCGCAGGCCCGCCCTACGAAGGTAATGCGGCATTGAATCTGGATTCGGCTCGGTCGACGGGGTTGATTGCACTGTATGAAACGGTGCTCCGTCGAGCCATGGATCTGAGCGTGGAGGTTGGGAAGAATTACGATCCGGCCAATGTAGCGGTTTTGCTCGCAGCGACGCGCCTCGCCGAACTTTACGGATTGCTGGGGAACGAGGCGTATGCGGATGCTGCCGACCCCACGCTGACATTCGGAACCTGGAACGGCGCGCAGGTGGGTTCCCTGTCCACCTCGGTCCACGCTTTCCAGAATCAGGCCACGGGGATCAATTCGCTGCTTTATGAGGAATTGGCCCTGTTGCGAGGACGTTCAGAACCTGGGGCTTACCCGTTCTACAACCGGCTCCCACCCAATTTCACTGGGCGTGAAGGGGAGGCGGCCTATGTCCTCAATTACGGCATCAGTAACGTGGATGGCCAGCCGGGTATTGATATAGGAGACGCATTCGTCCTGTATCCCCAAGGACATGGTGACGCATGGGGGCATTTCCTCTCGGCCAGCAAGGTGTACTATCGGCTGCTGCGGCATAAGTCCTACACGTGGGTACCCCAGAGCGAATCGGTCAGCATTGCGGGCGACGTCAGTGGACAGAGTGTCTTGGTGGACTATCAGGACGAGCGCCGATTCGCGAAGATTGCGGCGTCCAAGGCCCGAACGGGTGCTGAAATCCTGAATCTCACTTATCGGGAGCGGTACTCGGAGCGCCCCTTGGAGCAGTGGCAGGGTTATCGGGATGACGATGCCACCCGGGCGTGGGGAGTGTCCGAGTGGGCGTCGCGGGCTGGGCAGGGGGCGTTGTTGGATTGGGCTGTGGCCAATGCACTCCTGCCAGAGGCCGACTCACGAACCAATTTTGCCTTTCCCGCTCTCCAGAAGATTGATCGCGGTACCATGCGCGAGTTGGGAGAGATTGCGGGCGAATACCGTCGGATCCAGGTTTTGCAGGATCAGGCGGACTCCGGCCTGAACCCACTGGGAGTATCCCCGAATACGGTACCCTTTGACCTCGATCCCTCCGGGGTAGGCGGCAGCACCCGGCCGAGTCACTTCGAGCAGTCTGTCCAGAGGGCGGTTTCGTCGCTCAAGAACGCCCTGGATGTGTGGAATGTCGCCCAGGGCGCGGCCGGATTGCTCCGGGACCAGTTTGAATCGCAGGACAAGCTCAAGGCCGAGGTGGATCGGCAGGAGAACCAGTATCGAGGGCGCTTGATCGAGATTTTTGGGTATCCCTATGCCGAGGACACGGTTCGAAACGGTGGCCTCTATCCTGAGGATTATGTCCAACGCGGACCGGATCTCTACCACTTCAACTATGTAGATACGAGCCTCGTTCCGGGATTGAACCAGGGAACCGGAATTCAGGCGATCGTTGCGAAGGTGGTTCCTCCCGTTGTGAAGAACAACAGTGTCAGCCTACCTAAATCGAAAATCGACGAACGGGATACAAACCTGGTGAATCTCAGGGTCAACCTCTCGACGGAGGGATTTGGCATGGTCAAACCGAAGGCGTGGACCAAACGCAAGGCGGGCGGTGAGATCCAGAAGGCCATGTCTGCTCTGGTTCAGGCGCAAGGACGTTACATCAATGCCATGCGGGCCCATGACAATCTCGTCCTCCAGATTGAAGAACAGAACCGTGTGGTTCGATTGCAGGCTCTCGCCAACGACGCTGAATTGGATACGCTTAAGACTCAGATCAGTATTCAGCGCGGGAACGTACGGACGATTACCGACCACAATGCGACCATCGCTGAGATTCGGGGCGAGCAAGCCAGCCTTCAGAACAAGGCGGCTTTCGCCAACATCATCGGGACGGCGCTGGCTGAGGCCTACTCAACTGTAGTTGGAGTCGACAATGACCCTTACGCTCCTCTTCGCAGTGCCGTTCGAACCGCGTTTTCCGTCATTGGGCAAAAGGCGGCGGATGAGGCGGCCCAGAAGGGTTTGGAAGAGCAGCGCATCCAAGGGCTGAAGGAGGTGGCACAGGCTGAGAGTTCGATCGCGGTTCAGGCGGCGTCCCGAGGCTCGATTCTGGCCCGAGGTCGACTGACACTTGAGACAGCGGAGAATCAATACGCGCAGTTGATCCGTCAGGAGGCGAGTCTCCGACTGGATATTTACCTTGCGGTTGAGACCCTTCGTCAGACGGCGGATGAGTATCTTCAGACGGTGGATCGTGGGCTTCGCTTGTTGGAAGAGGTGGATTGGTTCCGGGCTCAGACGGCAGCCGATCTCATCAAGTACCGGTACCGGGATCTTTTGTTCCGGAGCTATCGGAATGATGGGATCCAGAAGTATCGCAGCCAGTTTGATCTGGCAGGTCGGTATGTATACCTGGCTGCCAAGGCTTATGATTACGAGACCTCCTTGCTGCCGGAGGATTCCCAGGCGGGCCTGAAGCATCTGGCGGATATCGTCCGGGCCCGTACCTTGGGACCGATCGCATCCGATGGGCGTCCCCTCCCGACATCCGTCACAGGCGATCCCGGTTTGGCGGGAGCGCTGGGTCGGATGGTCAACGATTTCGAGATCGTCAAGGGTCGCTACGGGATCAACGCACCCGTGGAGGAGACCTTGCGGTTTTCGCTGCGAAGGGAGTTGTTCCGGCTGGGTTCGACCGAAAAGGAGCCATGGCAGGCGGTGCTGCAATCACACCGTGTGGCCAACCTCCTCGATCACCCGGTTTATCGAAGGTACTGCACCCCATCCCACAGCCCATCGAGCACCAATGAGCCTGCCCTGGTGATCCCGTTTGGGACCCATATCGAAGACGGCTTGAACCTCTTTGGTCACGTCAAGGCTTCGGGTGACTCTGCTTACTCGAGGGCCTATTG